>JBJTMA010000037.1:0-4130 GCA_046063295.1 Novosphingobium sp. | reverse complement strand
GCCAACCGCTGGAAGGACACGCTCGACCTCCTCGCGCAGGACGGCCTGACCGGACCGAAGGTGAAGCTCAAGCTCGCCTGGTATCTCGTCGGCTCACCCGGCGTGCTGCGCCGCGTGTTCCCCGCCTGGTGCGCCTATTTCCTGCCGGGCTTCCACCCGTGGAATCACGACGACCGCGCGCTGATTGCTGAGGCCAGCGGGGAATTTCCGGACGCCCTGCCGGCGTAAGCTGGAGGCGAGACCTGCTTACGCCGCGCGCATGGCGGCGGCTTCATCGTCGCTGCCGTCGCAGTCGCTTGGGCGGCCGAGCGCGATCCGGTGTTCGACCGATTCGGCTTCATAGCCGCGCGACAGGCTGAAGCGCCGCGTCAGCTTGCCGGTCGGCGTGAAACCGGCCTTGCGCAGAACCCGGCCCGAGGCCGGATTGTCGATGAAGTGCCCGGCAACGATCTCGCGGTGGCCAAGCACCTTGGCGAGCCGCAGCACCGCACGCGCCGCTTCGGTGGCGTAGCCGCGCCCCCAGTAGGCGCGGCCAAACCAGTAGCCGAGCTCGACCTCGTTGCCATCGTCCGCCAACCCGACGCAGCCGATCAGCTCAGCCGGGCCCGCGCTGGTCGGCAGGGTCACGAAAAAGTGCGGGCAGCGCGGGTTTTGCGGTTGCTCGGCAAACCAGCGCGCATCTTCAGCGGTGTAGGGCCACGGCGCCTTGGCAAGGTTCTTGACCACGCCTTCATCGCCGATGCGGACCAGCAATTCGGGCCAGTCCTCGGGCCAGGCGGGGCGCAGGAACAGTCTTTCGCTGCGAATGAACATCGGCCTTCTCCCAACTCTCTCGCCCTGCTGCGGTTCCCCTAGAACCGCGGCATGACATTGCAGTTACGCTTTGCGCCGTAATGCCCCTGATCCGGGATTGCGGCGCGAAGCGGTGCTGAGGGAGAGACGAAAAAAGGGAGACGGGTCTGGCCCTCTCCCTCATTCGGCCGGCTTGAACCGGCGGGGCCATCCCATCAGGGACAGCCCGTCATCGACTGTCCGGTTATTCGGCTGCGACTGCCATATCGACCGACACGTACTTGCGACCAAGCTTGCCGTCGTGGAATCGGACGCGGCCGGCTTCGAGCGCAAAGAGGGTATGGTCCTTGCCAATGCCGACATTGACGCCCGGGTACACGCGGGTGCCGCGCTGGCGCACGATAATGTTGCCGCCGATCACTTCCTGACCGCCGAACTTCTTCACGCCGAGGCGGCGGCCTGCCGAATCGCGACCGTTGCGCGAGGAGCCGCCTGCTTTCTTGTGTGCCATCTCAGATTACTCCGACTTCGCAGCAGCTGCCTTGGGAGCAGCCTTCTTGGGGGCAGCGGCCTTCTTCTGCGCTGCTTCGGCGGCGGCAGGAGCAGCCTCGGCCTTCGGCGCGGCTTCCTTCTTCGCCTTCTTCTCTTCGCCCACGGCAACGATGCGCAGCAGGGTCATCTGCTGGCGATGGCCGTTCTTGCGGCGATAGTTGTGGCGGCGGCGCTTCTTGAACACCACGACCTTTTCGCTCTTGGCCTGGGCAATGATCTCGGCCGAAACGACGACGCCCTTGACGTCTTTCACTTCGCCGCCGTCACCAGCCAGCAGGACATCGCCCAGCGTGATGGTTTCGCCAGCTTCCCCAGCCAGCTTCTCAACCGCGATCTTGTCTCCGGCGGCAACCCGGTATTGCTTGCCGCCCGTGCGCACTACAGCGAACATGGTGCTTTTATCCGTTCGTTTTCATCAAGCTGCCCGGCCAATCGGACAACGTACCGACCCCCGCCGATGAGCAGGGAGCCAGAAGAGTGGGCGCCCTAGATGAAGAGACCTGACAAGTCAACGGCGGACATGCGCGCTTTCGCTTGGCATCGAAGAGCCGCCGTTGCTAAGGCAAGCCATGCATTTTCGCCACCTGATCCTGTCCGCGCCGTTCCTGCTGATGATCGCCGGATGCGCCAGCGAGCGCGGCGAATATCCGTCGCTCGCGCGGCGTCCAGCGGAAAGAATCACCGCCGATTTCGATACGCCTGCCGCCCCTGTGGAAGTCGTCCGCCCCGCACCGCCGGTTTCGGTTACCGGCAAGCTCGGCAGCCTCGTCAGCGCCGCACAGGCCGCGGACGCCAAATTCAGCAGCCGCGAACCCCGCGCGCGAACAGCGGTCAGCGCCGGCGCGGGCGCCAAGATCGGCAGCGAATCATGGGCAACGGCAACTATCGCCGTGGCCGAGCTGGAAGCCGCGCGGGCCGAGGCAATGCTCGCGCTCGCTGACCTCGATACCTTGTTCAACGACACCAGCGTCAATGGGGAAGACGCGCGCGGAATCGGCACGGAGCGGGACAAGGTGATCGGCCTGATCGCGCGGCAGGACCGCGTGCTCGCCGAACTGCGCAGCCAACTGGGTAGCTAGGACCAGCGGCTCTTGGCTGCGTAATCTTCGGCGCGCGGCTCGATCCAGCGCCAGGCGCCGCCGCGGCGCTCACGCTTCCAGAACCACGATTCGCTCTTGAGGTGGTCCATCGCATAGTCGGCTGCGGCAAAGGCCTGCGCCCGGTGAGGTGCGGCAGCGGCGACCAGCACGATCGGTTCGCCCGGACCCATCTCCCCAGTGCGGTGCAGGATCAGCAGACCGTCCAGCCGCCAGCGCGTCTCGCATGTCGCGGCAAGCTCACGCATGCCCGGAAGGGTCAGCGGTTCATAGTGCCTCAGTTCGAGCAGTTCCGCCCCTTCCCCGCGCACCTGGCCCAGGAAGGTAACGATCCCGCCCGATTCGCGGTGCGCTGCACCAAAGGCGGCGATTTCCACGTCGGGCACGAAGGGATCGGCCAGCAATCGTACATCGCAAGCCAAAATCAGCCTCCACTGACGGGCGGCAGGAACGCAAGCTCGTCGCCTTCGCCCAGAACGATCCCGCCGCGATCGGCAATGAGCACGCCGTTGAGCGCCATACGCACACGTTCGCCCAGAAGGGCAATTGCAAGGTCGGGCGGGAGAATGCCGAGAACCGCTTCCAGCGGTCCCGGGGAGACCTCGCGCACGGCTCCGCCCGCAAGGTCTTCAAGCCGCCCCAGAAAAACCAGCCGCGCGGTCATCCCCCGGTCAGTGACATATGCCGCGCCAGCGCGGGGGCAGCCCCTGCCGCGCGAATCGCAAAGTGATGGCGCTCGGGCTTGATCGCCATTGCCCGGTCGAGCGCGGCGGATAGCTGCCCATCGGGGTCGTCGCTGCGCAGCGCCGCGCGAAGGTCCACCTGCTCGGTCCCACCTAGGCAGGCGTAAAGCTGGCCGGTCGCAGTGACCCGGACCCGGTTGCAGCCTTCGCAAAAGTTGCCGGTCAGCGGGGTGATCAGGCCGAGCCGCCCGCCGGTTTCCGCGACGTCGAAGTACCGCGCTGGACCGCCGCTGCGGTGCGCGCTTGGGGAGATCGTGAAGCGCCGTTCGAGATCGCGGCGCACCGCATCGAGCGGCAGGTAATGGTCGAAGCGGTCGGTCTCGACCTCGCCCAGCGGCATGACTTCGATCAGCGTCAGGTCAAATTGCTGGCCGTGCGCCCAGGCGATCAGGTCGGGCAGTTCGCCTTCGTTGACGCTCTTAAGCGCCACCGTGTTGATCTTGACCTGAAGTCCTGCCGCCTTGGCCGCCGCCAGCCCTTCGAGCACATGCGGCAGGCTGTCGCGCCGGGCGAGTGCCGCGAACTTCGCGCGGTCGAGCGTATCGAGCGAGACGTTGACCCGCCGCACCCCCGCCGCCGCAAGATCACCCGCAAACAGCGCAAGCTGGGTACCATTGGTGGTCAGCGTCAGCTCTTCCAGCCCCTGTCCCACCTGGCGGCCCAGCGCCTGCACCAGCTCGATCATGTCGCGCCGCACCAACGGTTCGCCGCCGGTCAGGCGGATCTTGGTCACCCCGCGGGCAATGAAGCCGAGCGCGAGCTTGTGCAGTTCCTCAAGGCTGAGCACGTCCTTGCGCGGCAGGAAGGTCTGCCGCTCGGGCATGCAGTAGGCGCAGCGCAAGTCGCAGCGGTCGGTCACCGACAGGCGCAGGTAGCTGATCCGGCGCTTGAACTGGTCGACGAGGGGCTGCAGCGTGCTCACCCGGCGATCATAGCACAGGCCCCG
>JBJTMA010000036.1:0-3802 GCA_046063295.1 Novosphingobium sp. | reverse complement strand
AACGGCAGCGCCAACTGCACCAAGGCAGTGTGGGAAACGATGCGCGAGCAGAACTATGGGCGGATCCTGATGACCGCCAGCTCGACCGGGCTCTACGGCAACTTCGGCCAGGCCAACTATGGCGCTGCCAAGCTCGGCCTCGCCGGGTTCACCAAGTCGCTCTACCTCGAAGGGGCGAAGTACAACGTCCGGGTCAACACCCTAGCCCCAGTGGCAGGCACCCGGATGACCGAAGACCTCGGCATGCCCGAAGCGCTGTTCAACGCGCTCAAGCCAGAGAACGTGGCCCCCGCCGCGCTGTTCCTGGTCAGCGAGGATGCGCCGACCAACATGATCATCGGCGCGGGCGCGGGTGCCTACCACGCGGCCTATGTCACCCTGACCCCGGGGATTGCCCTTCCCGCCGACGAGCGCACCCCCGAAGGCATCGCCGCCAACTGGGACGCGATCATCGACCGCGCGGGCGAAATCGTCCCGCAATCGGGCGGCGAGCAATCGGGCGTGGTGATGGCCGCGCTGAGCAAGATCGGCGGACTGGGGTGATCCTCCTCGGTATGCGCTAGACCCACTAGATTCTTCCCATTTTGCGCCGCCAAATGGGGAGGTGGCAGCGGCGCAGCCGCTGACGGAGGGGCAATGCTGGACCGCCGAAACCCCTCCGTCTCGCGCTGCGCGCGATCCACCTCCCCATTTGTGGCCTTCGCCAAAAATGGGAAGGGTCTTGCCCAGCTTGCGTCTTGCCTGACTCCGTGATTTAATCGCCCGATTAAGCGGGAGAGCGCGCATGCCCACCTATGACTTGATCGTCCGCAATGGCACTATCGTCGATGGCACCGGCGCTCAGCGATTCTCCGGCGATATCGCGATCAAAGACGGGCTGATCGCAGCGGTCGGGGCTGTGCATGGCGATGCCGCGCAGGAAATCGACGCCAGTGGCAAGATCGTCGCCCCCGGTTGGGTCGACATCCACACCCATTATGACGGTCAGGCGACTTGGGACCCGGAGATGGCTCCCTCAAGCTGGCACGGGGTCACCACAGTCGTGATGGGCAACTGCGGAGTCGGCTTTGCCCCCGCCAAGCCGGACAAGCACGACTGGCTGATCGGGCTGATGGAAGGGGTCGAGGACATCCCCGGCACTGCGCTCGCCGAGGGGATGAAGTGGGATTGGGAGACCTTCCCCGAATACCTCGACGCGCTTGAGCGGATGCCGCGCGCGATCGATATCGGTACCCACGTGCCCCACGGCGCAGTGCGCGCCTATGTGCTGGGCGAGCGTGAGCGGCCCGGCGCGGTCCCGACGCCCGAGGACATTGCCGCGATGTCCGCCATTGTCGAAGAAGGCGTACGCGCGGGTGCGCTCGGCTTTTCGACCTCGCGCACTGTGTTGCACAAGTCTGTCGATGGCGAACTGGTTCCCGGGACCACGGCCACAGGCGAGGAACTGATCGAACTTGGCCGCGCCTTGGGGCGCGTCGGCTACGGCGTGTTCGAACACACCTCCGATCTCCTGCCCGAATGGAACGAATTCGAGTGGATGGAGCAACTCAGCAAGGAAACCGGGCTGCCGGTGGTCATGTCGATGCTGCAATCGCCGATCAAGCAAATGCATTGGCGCGATCAGATGGCAGGCGTCCAAAGCGCCAACGACAATGGCGGCAATATCGTTGCGGCAATCGGCCTGCGCGGGATCGGTGTGATCATGAGCTGGCGCGGGACGGTTCATCCCTTCGTGCGCAAGCCGAGCTGGCACGCTATCGCCGGGCTACCTTGGCCTGAGCAACGAGCGAAACTGGCCGATCCCGAATTCAAGGCGCGGTTGCTGGCCGAGGCCAACCTGCCGCCGCCATCGCCCGATATGGCGCCGTTCTACTTTCTGGTTACCGCAGCCTGGGCAATGCAGTACCCGATGCCCGACGGGTTCAGCTATGAACCGACCCGCGAAGAAAGCATTGCGGGCTTTGCCGAGCGCGCGGGGATCGACGGCGCCGAATATGCCTATGACCGGCTGATGGACGATGACGGCACCGGCATGATCTATCTGCCGGTCATCAATTACATGGATGGCAATCTCGATTTCACCCACGAACTGCTGCAACGCGACGATACTTTGGTTTCGTTATCCGATGGCGGTGCACATTGCGGTACGATTTGCGATGCGGCGGCACCGACCTTTCTGGTCAGCTACTGGGCCCGCGATCGCAAGGCAGGTACCATTACGCTTGAACAGGCAGTCAAACGCCAGTGCCACGATACCGCGCGGCTCTACGGCCTCGACGATCGCGGGGTGATTGCGCCGGGCTATCTCGCCGATCCGAATGTGATCGATTTCGAGGCGCTCAAGCTCGGCAAGCCGTGGCTGGCGTTCGATCTGCCCGCAGGCGGCAAGCGCCTGCTGCAAAAGGCCGAGGGTTATGACTGCACGATCAAGGGCGGCGTGGTGACTTTCGAGCGCGGGGAATGGACCGGGGCGACGCCGGGCGGGCTGCTCCGCGGGCCGCAGCGGGCGGAGCTGCTGGAGGCGGCGGAGTAGCCTCGGCTCAAACCCGCATCGGCATCAGCACGTAAAGCGCGGGCGATTTCTCGTCTTGCCGGATCAGCGTCGGTGCGCCGGCGTCGGCGAGGTGTAGTTCGACAGTGTCGCCGTCGATCTGGCCGAGGATGTCCTTGAGATAGTTGGCGTTGAAGCCGATCTCGAACCCGTCCGAGCTGTAATCAGCCGGGACTTCTTCCGCTGCGGTGCCGTTATCCGGGCTGGTCACCGAGAGCGTCACCTTGTCGTGCTCCAGCGCCATCTTGACCGCACGGGTTTTTTCGGTGGCGATGGTGGCGACGCGGTCGACGCCCTCCCAGAAACTCTTGGGATCGAGCTTGAGCAGCTTGTCGTTTCCGGTCGGGATCACGCGGGTATAGTCCGGGAAGGTTCCGTCGATCAGTTTGCTGGTCAGCACAACGCCGTTTTCGCCGCCCAAAGTAAAGCGCACCTTGCTCGCGGAAAGATCGATCAGGACGTTGGCATCCTGCGCTTCGTCGAGCAGCTTGCGCAGTTCTGCCACACATTTGCGCGGCACGATCACGTCGGGCATGCCGTCCGCGCCATCGGGCTTGGCAATCGTGAAGCGCGCCAGCCGGTGGCCGTCGGTCGCCGCAGCGCGCAGTTCGTCATCGGTGACGTGGATGAAGATACCGTTGAGGTAATACCGCGTTTCCTCTGTGCTGATCGCAAAGCGGGTGCGGTCGATCATCTGCGCGAGCAGCGCCGCGCCAAGCTCGAAGCTGGTCGGCAGATCGCCTTCGACGATCATCGGGAAATCGTCGCGCGGCAGGGTCGGCAGACTGAACCGGCTGCGCCCGGCCTTGACTGCCATGCGGTTGTCGGCAGTTTCGAGGCTGACCTGGCTGCCGTCGGGCAGTTTGCGGGCGATATCGAACAGCAGATGCGCCGAAACCGTGATCGCACCCGCGCTCTCAACCGAGACCGCGCCCAGGCTTTCGACCACCTGCAGGTCGAGATCGGTCGCCATCACCTTGACCGTCCCGTCGGCCGAAGCTTCGATCAGCACGTTCGAGAGGATCGGAATGGTGTTGCGCCGCTCGACGACGGACTGGACGTGCGACAGGCATTTGAGCAGCGTCGCGCGTTCGATGGTGGCCTTCATGATCGTATCAAGTCCCCTGCGGGCCCACGCGACCTGTCCGTGTTGGCGGAATCGGCGGTGCGCCGTCGTTTCGGACTGCCGTTTTTAACGCCGGGCATGACAGCGGCAAGGCTGGCGCGGCGTAATTGCGGCTTAACTGGGGA
>JBJTMA010000035.1:0-9605 GCA_046063295.1 Novosphingobium sp. | reverse complement strand
GGATGATGTCGATCTTCTCGCCCTGCATTTCCTGCACGACGGCCTGGACCCTGCTGCCCTTCATGCCGACGCAGGCGCCGACCGGGTCGATGCTCGAATCGCGGCTGATCACGCCGATCTTGGCGCGGCTCCCAGGATCGCGGGCGGCGGCCTTGATGGTGATGATCCCGTCGTAAATCTCGGGCACTTCCTGCGCGAACAGGTTCTTCATGAAATCGGGGTGCGCGCGGCTCAGGAAGATCTGCGGGCCGCGGTTCTGGCGCTCGACCTTGAGGATCAGCGCGCGAACGCGTTCGCCGACCCGGGCCATTTCGCGCGGGATCTGCTGGTCGCGGCGGATCACGCCCTCGGCACGGCCGAGGTTGACGATCACGTGGCCGAATTCGACCGACTTGATCACCCCCGTCACGACTTCGCCGGCGCGGTCCTTGAATTCCTCGTACTGGCGGTCACGTTCGGCATCGCGGACCTTCTGGAAGATCACCTGCTTGGCGGATTGCGCATCGATGCGGCCCAGGTCGACCGGGGGCAGCGGATCGACGATGAAATCGCCCAGCTTGGCATCGGCCTGCAGCTTTTGCGCCTGCTTCAGGTCAACCTGCTTGAAGTAGTCCTCAACCTCTTCCACCACTTCGACGACGCGCCACAGGCGCAGGTCGCCGGTGCGCGGATCGAGCTTGGCGCGGATGTCGTTCTCGGCGCCGTAGCGGTTGCGCGCGCTTTTCTGGATCGCTTCTTCCATCGCCTCGATCACGATCGACTTGTCGATCAGCTTCTCGTTGGCGACCGAGGTGGCGATCGCCAGCAGTTCGGCGCGGTTGGCGGAAATCGGACTGGCCATGTTCAGTCTTCCTGTTCTTCGTCTTCGAGAATCTCGTCGGCACCTTCGGTGTCGAGCGGGCGGGTGGCGGCAATCAGCTTGTCGGTCAAGACCAGCTTGGCGGAATGAATGTCGGAGCGCGGAAACGAGACTTCGCCCGACTTCCTGTCGTTGAGTGTTACGGTCTCGCCGTCGATCCCGACCAGATCACCCTGGAGCGATTTGCGGTTTCCTTCGACCGGGTTCTTGAGCGCAATCCGCGCTTCGTGTCCGGCCCAGTCGGCAAAGTCCTTTGCCCGGGTCAGCGGACGGTCGATCCCCGGCGAGCTGACTTCGAGCCGATAAGCTTCCTCGATCAGCACCTCGCCCGCCTCTTCGCGGGCGTCGAGAACATCCGAAATGCGGCGCGACAGCGCGGCGCAGTCATCGATCACCAGCTGGCCGGTATCGGGTCGTTCGGCCATCACCTGAAGGGTGACTTCCTCGTCGCCGACTTCGCTCCTGCCGAACACGATCACGCGCACGAGATCGAAACCCAGGGCCTGCGCCTCAGGTTCGACAAGTTCGGTAATGCGCGCGATATCCGCCACTAGCTGCTCCGCTCCCGAGCATGATTGCTGCAAAGCGGTTCGGTGCCGGCCCCTTGCGGCGCCAGCCCCTGATTGCTTCACAATTTCGGGATTGGGGGGCAGATAGGGGCGCTGCTCGCAAAAAGCAAGCCGTTGTTCGCCCTACTTGTCTTTCGCCCAGGGATTGCTGTGCTGCTCCGCCTTTTCGGACTGTTGCGCAGCCACGGCCTCATCCAAGCCTCGCGAAAGAAAGGTGGTGAAGCCATAGAACAACACAAAGCTCACCGCCATGATGACAAGCTGCTTGTTCTTCCTGATGAAGCCCAAGACCGAGGTATCGGCGGTTTCTTCCTCGTCTTCATAGATATTCATGTCGGTCAGCCCATCTCAATAATCGTCACCGGTGTTGAAGCGGCGGAGCTCTTCCTGTTTCCGCCGTTCCTGTTCGATAGCCTTGTCCGCCGCCTTCTCGCGTTCGCGTTCGGCGATTTCGCGGCGGCCCTTGTCGATATTCGAGACGAATTGCCCGGCCTGTGTCATCCGATCGGCCTCCGGATCGACAAGACCGGCCGCCACTTCGAAAGCGGCACCCCCGTCTGGGTGCTTCTCCGCCCACATCGCCGCAATCGGATATCCGAACATTGCAAGCAGCAGCAGCGCCGCGCACGCCTGGATAATGCGTTTGATTGCCTTCACCGGGTTCATGCAAATGCCTTGCTGCGGGTCCAGGACGTGGATGCCAGAACGGACCGAAAATATCGTTAAACGGGCGGCTATTGCGGTGATGCGGTTGAGGTCGCGATCGGGCTGGGCTGCGAAGCCGGGGCCGGCTCGGGTGCAACTGCGGCTGTATCGGGTTTCGGCCCGGGCGCCTTGAGCAAGCGCCGCGAATCCTCGGCCATGTTGCGCGCTTCCTCTTCAGCCGCGAGACGCGCCAGTTGCTGCTGTTCGGCGGCTTTGCGCGCCGCCTGTCTGGCGGCAACCTTGTAGGCAGCCGGATCACCCTCGCTGGCGCCAATGCTGACGAACCCCAGCAGGCTGCCAAGCCAGAGCGCACCGCCCAGGCAGACCATGAAGCATACGGCAAGGTACCAGCCCGCCGTGGTGGCGCGCTGAACTTCGCTCGCCCGTTCACCTGCCCGCTTCGTCAACCGCATCTGCCTGCGCCCCGTGCCATGCACAAATCGCCTGCGAGAATGCGGCCAAAATGGTTAAGAGCAGGTTATCAGGCCGCCAGTACCAGGGGCTTTGCGCCTTCCCCGGCTTGTCCGGATTATTCCGAAACGACGCGGCCGTTGCGATCGTGGATCACGATCTCGTTCGGATCGTAGGATTTGAGGTCTTCCTTGTCGTGTTCGACCCCATCCTTGTCGACATAGACCGTTTCGTAGCGCGGACCGGTCTGGCGGCTGCTGCCCCAGCCTGCCGCACGGTTCCGTGCCTCGGTATCCGCGGCGCGCGCGCTGTTGCTCCACGGGTTGCTCGTCTTCTTTTCATCCCGGTCGTGCGAGCGGGTAAGCGAAGCAATTCCGCCGAATCCGACGATGAGCATGATAAAAAACAGGCGCAAACCCATCGAATACAAGATACGAGTCAACATAAGTGGCGCAATCCATCAGAATTGAGCGCGCATCTTAGGCCGCAACTGCTTAAAGAATGCTAATCGGCGCTGCGCTCGGCCAGCCCGTGCTTTTTCATGCAGTGACGCAACTGGTCGTAGGAGAGCCCCAGCGCCTTGGCCGTTTGGCGCTGGTTGTAACGGTGCCGGGCCAGCGCTTGTTCGACGATTGCGCGTTCGTGCGCGTCGACTGCACCGCGCAGGTCGGTGATCGCATCCAGTGCTGCTGCCTGGACTGGACGAGGTTGCTGCACTTCCTCGCGCACCGGCCGGTCCTCGGCCCGGTGCGTGGCGGCACTCGGCTTCCACGGACTGTCGAACGGGTCGAAGGTAATGTGTCCGATCGGCCGTTCCCAATCATCCCAGCGATAGACCGCGCGTTCGACCACGTTGCGCAGTTCGCGCACGTTACCGGGCCATTGATGCTCTTCGAGCATGCGCAGCGCGCCCTCGGAGAAACCCGGCCAGGATTCCCAGCCGATCTCGCTCGACATGCGGCGCCCAAAATAGTCCGACAGCACATGGATATCGCCTTCGCGGACCCGCAGCGGCGGCAGCGTGATGACTTCGAAGCTCAGCCGGTCGAGCAGGTCGCTGCGGAACTTCCCTTCCGCCGCCAGCCGCGGCAAATCCTCGTTGGTCGCTGCCACGATCCGCACATCGACTCGCACCGGGCGCGATGCGCCGATCCGGGTAACCTCGCCATATTCGACCGCGCGCAGCAGCCGTTCCTGCGCCGCCATCGACAGTGTCGCCAGTTCGTCGAGAAAAAGGGTCCCTTTGTCGGCTTCCTCGAACCGGCCGGCTCGCGCTCTGGTAGCACCGGTGCAGGCACCCTGCTCATGACCGCACAACTCCGCCTCGATCAAGGTTTCCGGCAAGGCCGCGCAGTTCAGCGTAACGAGCGGTTCCTGCCAGCGCTTGCTCAGCTGGTGAAGGCGTTCGGCAATCAGTTCCTTGCCCGTCCCGCGCTCACCGATCACCAGCACCGGCCGGCGCATCGGCGCGGCGCGGCTGGTCCGTTCGACCGCGTCGAGAAAGGCGCCGGACTGGCCGATGAACTGCACGTCGCGATCCATGCCCAATATATAGTGAAAATTCCCAACTCTGTGCAACCATTGCTACAAGTCGTTGGTCGAATTGAGCGTCACCCAGCCCAGAACGGCGCAAAACTGCAATTGGCACGCACCTTGCTGAATGGTGAACAAACCAGTTCCAACGAGGTGTCCAATGTTCACCAAGACCAAATCCAAGCTCGACAAGGCGATCCTGCTCAGCGTGGCTGCCATGCTCGCCTGCAATGTCGTGGTTCTCTCGCAGCAGCTGACCGCCGCGCCGCAGTTCGCGGCGAACCAGGCGGCTTCGGTCCATCAGGCTTGAACGCGCTGGTGAGCCGCAAGATGGGCCTTGATGCATCTTCCCCGCTTGGGCCGGAATCCCAGGCAACCCCCGATGGCGCACCCCAGTCCCCGCGCCGCCAGGAGGTTCCGGCCCAGACCCCTGAAGCGATCCGTCTTGAGCCGATCGCCACCCCCCGCGCTTCGCGGCTCGACAGCGAAGTCGAACGCCTGCGCCGCGCCCCGACCAATACCTCGGCCAACATCGGAGTTCCCTTGATGGGCATTTTCAGCCGCACCCGTGACATCATCGCCGCCAACTTCAACGACCTGCTCGAAAAAGCGGACGATCCTGAAAAGATGATCCGCATGATCATCTTCGAGATGGAGGAAACGCTGGTCGAGGTTCGCGCCAGCGCGGCACGGACGATCGCCGACCAGAAGGAAATGCACCGCCACACCGTGAAGCTCGACCGGCTCCAGGCCGACTGGGCCGAAAAGGCGCAGCTGGCGCTCAGCAAGGACCGTGAGGACCTTGCCCGCGCTGCCCTGGTCGAAAAGAAGAAAGCCGCCGACATGGCCGATCAGCTCAAGGCCGAGATCGGCGTGCTCGACGATGCGCTGCGCGCTTACGAGCTCGACATCGAAAAGCTGCAGACCCGTCTGCGCGAAGCCCGCACCCGCCAGAGCGCGATCGCCGCGCGGCTGGAAAGCGCCGAGAACCGCGTCAAGCTGCGCACGCTGCTGGCCAGCGAGCGGGTCGACGAGGCGATGGCCCGCTTCGACCAGCTCGAGCGCCGGGTCGATTACGCCGAAGGCCGCGCCGACGCGCTGAGCCTGGCCGACGGCACCGCCAAGCCGAGCTTGGCCGACGAGATCAATGCGCTCGCCGGCGCGGACAAGATCGACGAGGAATTGGAAGCAATGAAGGCCGCGCTCAAGACGGGCGACACGGCCGGGGAGAACTAAGTCATGGACGGAAGCGATGTCGTGATGGTGGTCTTCGTCGTGGTGATCGCACTGCCCTGGCTGGTGCTGCACTACATGACCAAGTGGAAGACCGCCGCCACCCTTACCAACGACGACGAGACCCTGCTGGAAGAGCTTTACCAGCTCGCCCGCCGGCTCGACGACCGGATGGATACGGTCGAGCGGCTCGTCGCCGCCGACAATCCGGGCTTCCAGCGCGCCGCGCTGCTGCCCGACCGCGAAGAAGACAATGTTCCGCTGCGCGAAATCGAAGCGATGCGCGCCAAGGCCAAGGTTTCAGGGAGGACCGACAAGTGAACAGCGACCGCACCCGCTTCTATCGCGACAAGATCAACGGCAAGGTGTTCGGCGTCTGCGCCGGGGTTGCGGACTACACCGGGGTCGATGTGCTCTGGGTCCGCCTCGGTTTCCTCGGCCTGATCATGCTCGGCGCGCCGATGGTGATCCCCGCCTACCTGGTGGTTGGCCTGTTCGCCCAGAAAAAGCCCGCCGATCTGTATGTCGATCGCCAGGAACAGAAGTTCTGGCAGGGCGTGCGCCAGTCGCCGACCCGCACGGCCCGCGAAGTCCGCGCCCGGTTCCGCGATATCGACCGCCGCCTGGCCGAAGTCGAAACCTTCTACGTCAGCAGCAACCCGCGGCTGTCCGCCGAAATCGAACGCCTGCGCTGAGCGCGGCCTGAGGGGTAATCGAAATGCACGATCTGATCGGACTGGTGGCGGTAATCATGCCCTTCACCATCCCGCTGTTCATTTTCTGGACCAGGCATCAGCGCCGGATGGCCGAGATGCAGGTCAAGGCCACCGCCGAAAAAGCGGCACAGTACGCAACGCACACCACCGCGCTGGAAGACCGTGTCCGGGTTCTGGAACGCATCGTGACCGACAAGGGCTATGATGTCGCCACCCAGATCGAGGCGCTGCGCGATGCCCGCAAGGTTGACGCGCTGCTTGAGAGCAAGGGTGACAAGGAATGAACTGGGGCAGTCCTGAATTCGTGATTGCAATCGTCGCCATCTCAACGGGCGGCTGGGTGATCAACAACTGGATCCGCGCTCGCCATGGTTACGCGCTGGAAGACGAATGGGGCGGCAAGACGACCCGCACCGAAAGCGCCGAAACCGCCAAGTTGCGAGGCGAAAACGCCGAGCTGCGCGACCAGCTCGAACACTTCACCGACCGGGTCAAGGTGCTTGAACGGATCGTGACCGACAAGAGCATAGGGGTTGCTTCGCAGATCGAAGCGCTTCGCGATCAACACGCAGGGGAGACGCGCTGATGGGCGCAGGAGACATTTTTTCGCTGGTCCAGCTGGTTGGCCCGATGGTCGCGCTGGTCGTGGCAATCGGCTGCGGAGCCTGGCTGATCGACACCCGGATGCGGATCAAGAACGGTTACCCGCTGAATGGGTCGTGGGGCCAGAAGCTCTACCCGAAGACCAGCAGCGAGGAGATCGAGCGGATCAAGCTGCTGAGCCAGGAAAATGCACAGCTCCGCGCCGAACTTGGCAGCATCAAGGACCGCATGGCCAATGTCGAACGGATCGTCACAGACAGCGGCTATTCGCTGACCCACCAGATAGAAGCGCTGCGCAGCGGCCAGACCAAGGGAGAAGCCTGATGGAATTCGGAGATGTTGTCGGGCTGCTGATCGCCATGGGCGGATTGGTGGGAATTTTCGGGATCATGGGCGTGGCTTATCGTCGCCGGCTTGAGCACAAGGAACGCATCGCCGAGATCAAGGCGAATGGCGTTGCTGCCCCGGCCCTGCCGGAAAAGAGTGACTACGTGGCCAAGCTCGAACACCGCATCCGGGTGCTCGAACGCATCGCTACCGACAAGACCGCAAACCTTGCGACGCAGATCGAAGACCTGCGCACCCCCGTCAACTGATCGATTGGGAGCCGACACGTGGACCATTGGGTAGTCATCATGATCCTGGGGATCGTTGCGATCTCCGCCTTCTCGCGGGTGCAGCGCGCCAAGTACGGCGATTATGGACGGCGCCGGCGCGATAGTTTTGCGCCGCAGCAGCTGCTCGACCCGGCATTGCCCAGCGCCCGCGAAAAGGAACTGCAGAAGGAAGTCGAAGACCTGCGCGAGCGCATCCACGTGCTCGAACGGATCGCAACCGACGGCCGCCATTCGAACAACCTGGCCGCCGAAATCGAAAGCCTGCGCGACCGCTGAGGCCGCGCACAACGAGGGAGAACCGCAATGATCAGCGAAACCTTCCAGATCGCCAGTGCCGGGCTGTTTGCCGTCGCCATCATCGCAATGGCGTCGCTGCGGGGCTGGCAGGGCTGGCTCAATCTCAAGAGCCGCGAGCTTGACCTGATCAAGGCCAGCCGTAGCGGCGAGATCGAAGGCGGTGCAGGCACCGGCATGGCTCGGATCGAGATGGCCGACCTCAAGGAACGCATCCGCAAGCTTGAAGCCATCGCCGCGGGGGTCGACCTGTGAGCGACACCCGCAACGGAGCCGCGAAGGCAGGCATCGGCCTGGGCTCGGCCATCGCTGTGGCGGTGTCGTGGAGCCTCAACAAATCGCTGGTCTGGGCGATCATCCACGGGGTGCTCGGCTGGCTTTACGTCGTCTATTACGCATTCACTCGCCCCGGCGGGCTGAGCGGCTAGCCAGCGCTTCCGTGTGGGGCTAGAGGCGGCGCCATGCGCAGCCTGACCGACATTTTCGAAGAATACGACTTTCTCGAGGGCGACGAGCGCTATCGGCTGCTGATCGAGCTTGGCCGCGAGCTGGAGCCGATGCCCGATGCGCTGAAGACCGACGCTACGCTGGTCCGCGGCTGCTCGGCCTCGGTGTGGGTCTATCCCACCCGACTGGACGATGGTCGGCTACACTTTCTCGCCGACAGCAACGCCGCGATCACCAAGGGGATCGTCGCGCTGGTCCTCGCCGCGGTGCAGGATCGTCCGGCGCGCGAAGTGGCCGACTGGGATATTGCCGAGGCGCTGGCGCCCTTCGAATTGACGCGGCAGCTTTCGTCGAACCGCACCCAGGGCGTGCCCAACATGCTCGCGCTGATCCGCGCAACTGCGGCGCGTTACGCCGCAGGCTGAGCCTCGGGCGGGAGAAAATAGGCGGCAATGTCCTGCCCGATCCGCGCCGGGCGCAGCGTTGCCAGATCGATGAAGCACCAACGTGACTGGATTTCCGCGAGCACTTCCTCGCCGCGCTTGACCACCGTCTGGTAGAACGCGCTGGCCCCATGGACCCGTTCGAGAACCACCTTGGCGATCACGTCATCTTCGAGGAAGGCCGGCTTGCGGTAGGTAATCTCGTGCTTGAGCGCGACCCAGGCATGCGCCGCGATCGCCTCGGGCGGAGCCAGCTTGTGCCAGTGCGACAGCACGGCGTCCTGCACCCAGCCAAGATAGCGCGCGTTATTGACGTGCCCCATAAAGTCGATGTCGGCGGGGAGGATCTTGATCGGGAAAAGGTGAGGAAGCGCGGCCATGGCGCTTACATAGCGATCCTTTGCGACATTGCTATTAACATTCGTGCAAGCAGCGATGGAAAGCTTGCAACGCGCGGCGCGCTGGGTCTAACGGGCAGGCGATGGCCCAGCCCCGCACCCTTTACCAGAAAATCTGGGACGCCCACGTGGTCGAGCGCCGCGACGATGGCACCTGCCTGATCTATATCGACCGCCACCTGGTGCACGAAGTCACCAGCCCGCAGGCGTTTGAGGCGCTGCGCATGAACGGCCGCAAGGTGCGCCGACCCGACCTGACGCTGGCGGTGCCCGATCACAACTTGCCGACCACCGCGCGGCGCGATGCCGCGGGTCAGCCGATCCCGATCGCCGACTCCGAAAGCGCGCAGCAGCTCGCCGCGCTCAATCGCAACGCGCCCGAATTTGGCATCCGCCTGTTCGGCGATGCCGATGCCGAACAGGGCATCGTCCACGTCGTCGGCCCCGAACAGGGATTCTCGCTTCCCGGCGCCACGATCGTCTGCGGGGATAGCCATACCGCTTGCCATGGCGGGCTCGGCGCGCTGGCCTTCGGCATCGGCACCAGCGAGGTCGAGCATGTGCTCGCCACGCAGACGCTGCTGCTCAGCCAGTCCAAGTCCATGGAGGTTCGGGTCGAAGGCGAGCTTGGCCCCGGCGTCACCGCGAAGGACGTCGTGCTGCACATCACCGGGGTGCTCGGCGCGTCGGGCGGGACCGGCTACGTGATCGAGTATACCGGCTCGGCGATCCGCGATCTCAGCATCGAGGGACGGCTGACCGTCTCCAACATGGCGA
>JBJTMA010000034.1:0-13722 GCA_046063295.1 Novosphingobium sp. | reverse complement strand
CCGCCTTCCCCCTGCACCGGCTCGACCATGAAGCCCGCCGTGTTCGGGCCAACTGCAGCCTTGGCGGCTTCAAGATCGTCGAACGGAACGTACTTGAACCCGGGGAGCAGCGGCATGAAGCCCTTGTGCATCTTCTCCTGGCTCGAGGCGCTGATCGTCGCCATCGTCCGGCCGTGGAAGGCGTTGTTGAAGGTGATCAGCTCGAACTTGTGATCGTTGCCGACGTGCTGGTGATAGGCGCGCGCGGTCTTGATCGCGCATTCCATCGCCTCGGCCCCGGAGTTGGTGAAAAACACCGTGTCGGCGAAAGTCAAATCAACCAATCGCTGCGCCAGACTTTCGCCCTGCGGGCTGCCATAGAGGTTCGACACATGCATCAGCGTTTCGGTCTGGCGCTGGATCGCGCCGATCAGACCGGCATGCGAATGACCAAGAATGTTGACCGCGATGCCCGCAGCAAAGTCGAGATAGCGGCGCCCATCTTCCCCGATCAGATGGCAGTGATCGCCGCGCACCGGGCGAAAGCCACAGCGAGGATAGACTGGCATAAGGGGTGAAATCGACATCACTTGAGTCCTCTGGAAAATTCGGAAACTGGAAACGACAAATGGCGGCTCCCCTTACCGAAATGGTAGGGGAACCGCCATTGCCGTGTTCATCTGATTTCGCTTCCGCCGGCCGTTACCAACGGGCGGAAGGCGCGCGGGTCAATCCTGACGCGGCTGCAGGTTGACGGCCGAGTACTTGCCTCGTCGGTCGACCTCGATATCGAATTCGAGCCGGTCACCTTCGTTGAGACCGGACATGCCCGAACGCTCTACCGCGCTGATGTGTACGAACGCATCGGGCTGACCGTCATCACGAGTGATGAAACCGAAGCCCTTCATTCCGTTGAAGAACTTGACAGTGCCGCTCGCACGTTCGCCCGTCAGCTGGCGCTGCGGGGCAGCGTCGCGCTTTTCGACCGCGATCACGTCCCCGACGGTTTCGAGATCGCTCGCCGAAACCTTTCCGCCGCGATCGACGAGCGTGAACTTGACTTGCTGGCCTTCAGCCAGCCCTTCGAGTCCAGCGCGCTCAACTGCGCTGATGTGCACGAACACATCTTCGCCGCCCGCATCCTGCTGGATGAAGCCAAAGCCCTTGTGCGCGTTGAAGAACTTTACGACGCCGGTACCTTCACCGACGACCTGTGCCGGCATTCCGCCACCACCGCCGCCGCGCGGGCCGCCAAAGCCGCCGCCGCCCGAGCGCTGTCCGCCGCCGAATCCGCCGCGATCACCGCCGCCGAAGCCGCCGCCGCCACCGCCGCCACAGCCGCCGCGACCACCGCCGCCGCCATAGCCGCCGCGGTCGCCACCGCCGCTGAATCCGCCGCGATCACCGCCACCCGAAAACGGATCGAAACTGTCTTCGCCAAAACCGTCCCGCTTGTCGCGTCCACGCCCGCGACGTCCTCTGTCAAAACTCATATAACCGAACTAACCTTCGTTTCGCCCCGATAAGACGACCAGGTGCACGGACGAATCGCACCTGGCGACAGGGATGGCAGCCCAAAAGCCTCTTCCTCTGCACTTTTCCACATAGCGGATGCTTATTCGAATGGCGAATGGAATCATCAGGGCAGCGGCCAGCACGCGCAACTGTGACATTTCTGCACGAAATATTGCTTCGCTTGGGCCCTTTCGGATAACTGATCGCTGCGCGAATTCGCACCGGGCTTGCAAGTCCGAACGCGGTTGGGCAGAGCGATCGCCATGGAAATTACCGCCCTCCTGATGGATCCCGCCGCCTGGGCTGCGCTTCTTACCTTGATCGCGCTCGAACTGGTCCTGGGGATCGACAATCTCGTATTCATTGCCATTATCTCGGCAAAGCTGCCTGCTGAACATCAGTCGCGGGCGCGCAGGCTGGGCCTGATACTTGCTCTCGGCTTACGCATAGTCTTGCTGCTTCTCATCGGCTGGATCGTCACTCTGCAGGCCCCTCTGTTCGATCTTGGCATTGCCGGGGCAGCGGGCAGCCACGGGGAACCTACCTTCGAAACTGCATTTTCAGGTCGCGACCTGATCCTCCTGGCTGGCGGCCTGTTCCTGCTTTGGAAGGCCACCAAGGAAATCCATCATTCGATGGATAAGGAAGGCGATAGCGGGGAACTGCTCGACCACGACAAGGGAGTGGCGCAGATTACATTTTCTGCGGCGATCGCCCAGATCATCGCCCTTGACCTCGTCTTCTCGGTTGATTCGATCCTGACCGCGGTCGGCATGACCGACCAGGTGCCGATCATGATTACCGCGGTCATCGTGACCGTTGGACTGATGATGGTGGCCGCCGATCCGCTTGCCCGCTTTATTGAAAAGAACCCGACCCTGGTTATGCTCGCACTCGCCTTCCTTGTGATGATCGGGGTGGTGTTGGTCGCCGATGCCTTCGGGGTGCATATTCCCAAGGGCTACATTTACATGGCGATGGCGTTTTCGGCCGGAGTCGAAACGCTCAACATCGTCCAGCGGGGCCGCCGCGCGAAGACGCGCGCGGCAAAGCCATGAACGTTCCGTTCCGCCAGCTTTCCGATCGTGTCTATGCCAGCCCGCAAATCGGGCTTGAAGAGGTGGCGGCCGCTGCCGCAGCAGGGTTCGGCCTTGTCATCAACAACCGCCCCGACGGCGAAAGCGATGATCAGGTGGCGGGAGACCAAATCGAGGATGCTGCCAAGACTGCCGGCCTCGCTTACGTGGCGATTCCGGTAACTCACGCCGGCTTTTCGGAGTGGCAAGTGAAGGCGATGGCCGAGGCACTTGCCTCGACCGACAAGCCGGTGCTTGCCTATTGCCGATCGGGCACAAGGTCGACCCTGCTTTGGGCGCTGGCCGAAGCAAGCCACGGCGCGAGCCCGCACGCCCTTGCAGCCAATGCCGCACAGGCTGGATACGATCTCACCCCGGTGCGCGCGATGCTCGACATGCTGGCGACGCGAGGCGGCTGACTTGGGGGCGCCATTCATCCTGATCCAGCTGATAGCGTCGATCGCGCTGATCCTCGGTGTGACCTGGCTGGCTCATAAATTGTCTCTCGGCAGCGATGTGCGCCTGCGCAATGAGGACGAGGCACGAGCTCTGGCCCGTGCTGCATTGTGCGGGTTTGAGCCCGCAGAGCTGGCGCTTGATCGCGCCGGCATCGGAGCCCTGCTGCGCGATGCCCAGGGACGGACCATGCTGCTGCGCCGCCACGGCGCGCAGTTTGCCGCGCGGCTGCTCGACAGCCACGCCGATACCAGGCTCGACCGCAACTTCCTGACCATCGGCACGGGCGAGCGCTTCTACGAACCGGTTACCCTGGACCTTGGCGAACAGGCGCAGGTCTGGGCCGCGGGCCTGCGACGATTGAGGTCCTGAGATGCCCAAGCTCGGTCCCGTTGAAATCGCGATACCCTTCTTCATCCTTGCGATCATCGCGGAGATGTTCTGGGCCCGGCGCAGCCGCCCCGATGCCTACGAACCGCGCGATACGCTGACCTCGCTCGCTCTCGGCACTGGCAGCACCGCGGTCGGCGCACTCACCGCCGGGCTGGTGCTTGCAGCGATGTTCTGGCTTCACGACCACCGGCTCGCAACAATCGGATGGCAATGGTGGGCCTGGCCGCTCTGCTTCGTCCTCGACGATTTCAACTACTACTGGGCACACCGCACCGGACACCGCGTGCGCTGGTTCTGGGCAAGTCACGTCAATCACCACTCAAGTCAGCACTACAATCTTTCGACTGCATTGCGGCAGACCTGGACGGGATTCTTCGCACTGTCTTTCGTCTTCAGGATCTGGCCCGCCTTCGTCGGCTTTGAACCGGGCATGCTGCTAACCGTGGGCGCGATCAACCTCGTCTACCAGTTCTGGATCCATACCGAGGCGGTGCGCCGGATGCCGGGCTGGTTCGAGGCGGTGATGAACACCCCGAGCCACCACCGGGTCCACCACGCGATCAATCCGCAGTACCTCGACCGCAACTATGCTGGGGTATTCATCGTCTGGGACAAGCTTTTCGGCAGCTTCGTACGCGAGGACGACGAAACCCGAATCCACTATGGCATTGTCAAGCAGCTTGGCAGCTTCAACCTGATCTGGTCGGTGTTCCATGAATGGATCGGGATCGCCAAAGACATGTGGGCCGCGCCATGGCGCCACAAATTGTCCTATTTGCTTCGTGAACCCGGCTGGACCCACGACCAGAGCCGCGACACCTCGGACGCGATACGCGCGCGCTGGCAGTCAATGCGGGCGCCCACCGACTAGCTTGCACCCATGTAAGCAAGCCGTTACCGCCTGAGCATCGGGGCGAGGAGACGGGCACGTGGACGAATTCGACATCATCGTGATCGGCGGTGGCAGCGCCGGCAGCGCGGCGGCCGGGCGGCTCGCCGCGGACGGCAAGCGCAGCGTCTGTTTGCTTGAGGTCGGGGGCGGCAACACCCACATGTTCACCCGCACCCCGGGCCTGCTCGCTTTGATGCCCGAAAAAAGCATGTTCAAGTACGATACCGAACCGATGCAAGGACTCGGCGGGCGAATCGGCTACCAGCCGCGCGGGAAGGGCATGGGCGGATCCTCCGCAATCAATGGCATGGTCTACATCCGCGGCAACAAGTGGGACTATGATAACTGGGCAGCGCTCGGCTGCGCCGGCTGGGCCTGGGACGACGTTCTTCCAGTGTTCAAACGACAGGAAGACAACGCCCACGGCGCCGATGCGTGGCACGGCAAAGGCGGGCCGCTGCACGTGAGCGATCAGATCGCTCCTAGTCCGGTTGGCGAGGCATTCGTAGAGGCGGCGAGCCGGTTGCAGCTGCCGCTCAACGACGATTTCAACGGCGCGCGGCAGGAAGGCTTCGGGCTCTATCAGGTCACCCAGTACAATGGTGAACGCTGGAGCGCTTCACGTGCGTTCATCGATCCGCTCGCTGGCAAGAAGAACCTTGAGGTTAAGACCGGAGCACTGGTCGAAAAGATCGTGATCGAACAGGGCCGCGCGACCGGAGTGCAGATTCGCCTGGGGGGTTCCAGCCAGATTGTCAAAGCACGCGGCGGCGTAGTGCTCAGCGCTGGCGCCTTTGGCAGTCCGCAAATCCTGATGCTGTCGGGCGTCGGCCCTGGCGACCAGCTTCAGAAGCACGGCATCGCGACCATGCTGGACAAGCCCGCGGTCGGTGCAGATTTGCAGGATCACTGCGATTACCTGGTCGGCTACGAACTCGACGATCTTTCGTTGTTCGGCGGATCGTTGCGCGGCCTGTGGAAGGTTGCGTTGTCTTACCTTGAACATCGCCGCAAACGCACGGGCATGCTCACCACAAACTTTGCCGAAAGCGGCGGGTTCGTGACGATCCGCCCCGATGCCCCTGCGCCCGACATCCAGTACCACTTCATCCGTGCGATCATCCAGAACCACGGACGCGACAAGTTGAAGGCGCACGGATTTTCGCTCCACGCCTGCGTGCTGCGCCCCGAGAGCCGCGGCTGGGTCAAGCTGGCAAGCCCCGACCCGGCGGCCGCACCATCGATCAACCCCAACTTCCTTTCGGATGAGCGCGACCTGCACCTGCTGCGCGACGGCGCCCGGCTGATGCATCGCATCGCCGCAACCCCGCCGCTCTCAGAACTGGGTGCCCGGGAACGCAACCCGATTGACTACGACAATGACGCCGCGCTTGAAGCGCGCATTCGCGAAGTTTCCGATACGATCTATCACCCGGTCGGTACCTGCCGAATGGGCAGCGACGAAGCCGCGGTCGTCGATCCCACGCTCAAGGCGAATGGTATCGAAGGCCTGTGGGTTGCCGATGCGAGCATCATGCCGCGGCTGGTTTCAGGCAACACCAATGCGCCATCGATCATGATCGGAGAACGCGCCGGAGATTTCGTGAAGGCTGCGCTTCAGTGATTGCAGGCTAGCGCCTCGACAACGTCTTCGGCGCGGGCCGGATCGCCTATCGCAAGAACATGTCCGGTGCTGCCGGCGTGAAGCGGGTCGCCGTTCCAATCGCACATCACTCCGCCCGCTCCCTCCACCACCGGGACCAGCGCGGCGAAGTCGTGCAGTTTCAAGTTCGCTTCGCAGACCACGTCGAGGTGGCCCGAGGCAAGCATTGCATAATTGTAGCAATCGCCGCCCATGACCATCCGCTTGTGATCGGTTTTCGCGGCAAGTCCCATGAAATGTTCGCCCTCATGGTCGTCGACATAGTGCGGGCCAGTCGTCGCGATGGCCGCCTCCAGCAGCGAAGCGCAATGCCGCGTGCGGACAATGTCGCCGTTTAATGTAGTGCCCTGCCCCGCCACGCCCAGCCACCGCTCTCCCAGCACTGCCTGGTCGATAACGCCGAGTACCGGGAATCCATCCGCGACTAGCGCGATCAGTGTGCCGAAGATCGGGCGCCCAGCCAGGAATGCGGTGGTCCCATCTATCGGATCGAGCACCCAGGACCGACCTGAGCTTCCGGCTTCGATCCCGAATTCTTCGCCTTGGATTGCATCACGCGGGAACTCCGACTTGATCAACCGCCGCATTGCTTCTTCGGCGGCGCGATCGGCCAAGGTGACTGGCGAGGCATCAGGTTTGCGCTCCCGCCCGCTATCGCTTCGATAATAGGGCAGGATCGCAGCCCGCGCCGCTTCGGCCAGCCGGTGGGCAAGTGCGATTTCTGCATCAAGCTTCATCAGTCGAACAGGCTTGAGACCGAGCTTTCATCGGCAATGCGGCGGATCGCTTCGCCCACAAGTGGCGCGATCGAGAGGATGCGAATCTTGCCAGAAGCCTGCGCTCCGTCGGTCGGCTGGATCGAATCGGTGATCACCAGCTCCTTCAGCACCGAATTGTTGACCCGCTCGACCGCCGCACCGGACAAAACGCCGTGCGTTAGATAAGCGGTCACGCTCTTGGCCCCCGCCTCCATCAAAGCTCCTGCGGCGTTGCACAAAGTGCCGCCCGAATCGATGATGTCATCGATCAGGATGCAGTCCCAGCCCTTCACATCGCCTATGATGTTTTGCACTTCGGACACGCCGGGTTTGTCGCGGCGCTTATCGACGATCGACAGTGGCGCGTTGTTTAGCCGACGCGCCAGCGCGCGGGCGCGCACCACGCCGCCGACGTCGGGCGAAACGACCATCAGATTGTCGCCGCCAGTGCGTTCGAGGATGTCTGCCGCCATCACCGGCGCGGCATAAAGGTTGTCAGTCGGGATATCGAAGAACCCCTGGATCTGGCCGGCGTGAAGATCGACCGCAAGCACGCGGTCGGCACCCGCAGTGGTTATCAGGTTAGCCACCAGCTTGGCCGAAATCGGTGTGCGCGGTCCGGGCTTCCGATCCTGCCTTGCATAACCGAAATAGGGCAGAACCGCGGTAATCCGCGTTGCCGAAGCGCGGCGCAGCGCATCGATGCAGATCAGTAATTCCATCAGGTTGTCGTTCGCCGGGAAGCTGGTCGACTGGATCACGAACATGTCCTCGCCGCGGACGTTTTCGTGGATTTCGACGAACACTTCTTCATCGGCGAAACGGCGCACCGACGCGTCGGTCAGCGGCAATTCGAGATAATTGGCGATCGCCTTGGCCAGGGCCGGGTTCGAGTTACCGGTCAAAAGCTTCATCGCACGTCGCCCTTCGCGCCTGGGTTAGTGCGGGAGGCCTTAACGGCGAGGCGCTTTATTGCAACCGGGTTACAAGGGTATTCCGCAGATCAGCTCTTATTGCGGTGTTCGCCCGAAACCCAGCGCACCGTGCCTGAGCTGGCGCGCATGACCACGCTGTTGGTAGTCATCACCCCGTCCTTGCGGCGCTTGACCCCGCGCAGAAGCGAACCATCGGTAACACCCGTGGCCGCAAAGATGCAGTCGCCCTTCGCCAGTTCCTCAAGCTTGTAGATCTTGTTCAGATCCTCGATTCCCCACTTGCGGGCACGAGCCCGCTCATCGTCATTGCGGAACAGCAGGCGCCCATTGAATTGACCGCCTACGCAGCGCAGTGCCGCGGCCGCCAGAACACCTTCGGGCGCACCCCCCGATCCCATGTAGAGGTCGATGTTCGTTTCGTCGTTGGTCACCGCGATGACCCCCGCGACGTCGCCATCTGAAATCAGCGCGACCCCGCAGCCCAGGCCGCGCAGTTCTGCGATGAGTTCGACGTGCCGGGGACGGTCGAGAACGCAAACGATGATCTCGCTGGGGTCGACTCCCTTCGCCGCGGCGACGGCGCGAACGTTTTCGCTCGGGCTCTTGGCAAGGTCGATGACGCCCTCCGGGTAGCCCGGCCCAACCGCCAGCTTGTCCATGTAGACATCGGGCGCGTTGAGCAAATTGCCTTCTTCCGCGCAGGCTAGAACCGCGAGCGCATTGGCACCCGCATTGGCCGTGAGCGTCGTTCCTTCTAGCGGATCGAGCGCAATATCGATCCTAGGCCCGCTGCCGATCGCCGAGCCGACCTTCTCCCCGATGAAGAGCATCGGCGCCTCGTCGCGCTCGCCCTCGCCGATTACCACGGTCCCGTCCATCGCCAGTTCGTTGAGCGCGGCGCGCATCGCTTCGACCGCGGCATGATCCGCTGCCTTCTCATCGCCTCTGCCGATAAGCTTCGAGGCGCCGATTGCGGCGGCCTCGGTCACCCGCACCATTTCGAGAACCAGTACCCGGTCGAGAACCTGGCTGGGGGCAACGGCACGGTGGGAAGACGCGGTCTGGCTCATCGGATATGACTTTCCTGCATAGGTATGTATTGATGTCAGCGCGCGCTTAGCTGCGCCATGCTGGCGTGTCGAGTATATCCAAGTTTCAGCGAGCAGTCCGGTCTAGGCAGCAGCTGCTCTTTTGATCCAGGGGGACAAGCTACGATGCAATACTATCTGAATATCGCAACCCGCAGCGCCATTACCGCCATCGCAGCGCTGGGCCTGGTTGCGCCGACCGTAACGCAGGCAGAGGACAATTCGGTCAAGCGCCGACTGGATGCCGAAGGTCAGAAATACGAAGTCGACAAGGACGGCGACTTCAAGATCACATACACCTTTAACGAAGACAAGCGCAGCCAGATCGTGTTTGTATCCGGCCAGCCTTACGAAGTGGCCGGCGGAATGCAGGTTCGCAATATATTTGCCCCGGTGGCCAAGGTTGCCGAAGACAATATCGCCGGTGCTCGGGCTGTCGAGCTGCTTAAGGACAACAATGGCTACAAGATCGGCGCCTACGAGATCGAGGGAAGCCTCGTCCTGCTGAGCATCAAGGTACCCGATAATGCGAGCTCTGCACAGTTGCTCAAGGCGGTGCAGATGGCCGCAAGCGTAGCCGATGAAAAGGAAAAGGCATTCAGCGGATCGCGCGATACTTACTAAGCGGCCTGCATTCACCTGCCATTAAGCCCGCATCACGCTCTTTCTCGCCTTCGCGGCATGAGACGGAGTTGTGATGCGGCGCCTGGGCCTGGCCCTGTCGGCACTGATCCTGGCCGCGCCTGCGGCAGCGCAAACGGGTGCCGACAAGACCGACAACGCTGACCGCAAGGTCGCCGAAATGATCCAGACGGCGCGGGCGGTTTACGGGGTGCCGGATCCTCGTGCCGGCTGCCGCCCCAAACCTGGCGACGAGATCGTGGTTTGCGCCGACCATGGCGAGGATCAAAGAGTGCCTTCGACCGCAGAGACTGATCCCGATTCGCGGGCGGCGCGGAAGGCACTCGACGGAAATATCCCTAGCCCGCCGGATATCAGCTATATCAAATGCAGGCGCGGCGCAGACGGCGCGTGCCGGGGCAACTTTGGCGGAGCTCCGACACCAGTCTACTATCTGGATGTGACAAAGCTGCCTCCACCCCCGGAGGGGTCTGACGCCGAAGCCATTGCCAACGGGGAGCAGTCTGCGCCCTAGTTATCCAGGATATGCAGAACCAGCGGCGGTTCGCTCAAACTGGGCGAACCGTCGAGCAGGCGCACTGCTTCGCTGACGGCGCTTTCGGGTCCCTCGTGGGTGACCATCGCCACCATGACATCTCCCCCCGCGGCCGCCCGACCCTTTTGGATCAAGCTCTCGATCGAAACACCGGCATCCCGCAGTGCTGCGGTAATCTCGGCCAACACGCCCGGACGATCGGCAACCATGAAGCGCAGATAGGCGCGGCCCGACCGGTCCCCGCCTTGCGCAGCCGCCAGCGCTTCGAGTTCGGTCACCGGGACCGAAAACGCCGGACCCGTTTCGCCCCCCATTAAGGTTGAACGTGCAATGTCGATCAGGTCGGCCACTACCGCGCTCGCGGTCGGTCCATCGCCGGCTCCCGCGCCCTGGAAAAGGAGTCGCCCCGAAAAATTGCCCTCAGCAACCACAGCATTGGTTGCTCCGTCGACATGGGCAAGAGGATGGTCACAATGAACGAGATGCGGCTGGACCCGCTGGAACAGCCCGCCGCCGACAGTATCGGCCATGCCGATCAGTCGGATCACGTACCCCAGCGCAGCCGCCTGTGCGATATCGGCGGCGCGAACCCGGGTAATCCCGGTCGTCTCCACTGCTGCGAAATCAACCTTCGAGCCGAATGCGATCGCCGCAAGGATCGAAAGCTTGTGCGCTGCATCGATGCCCTCGATGTCAAACGCGGGATCGGCTTCAGCATAGCCCTTGGCCTGAGCCTCGGCGAGAACATCGCCGAAATCGCGGCCAGTGTCTTCCATAACGGTCAGGATGTAATTGCAGGTGCCGTTGAGCACACCGTAAACCCGTTCGATGCGGTTTGCAGCCGCGCCTTCGCGAAGCGCCTTGATTACGGGGATCCCGCCTGCAACTGCCGCCTCGAACTTTAAGGCCACCTTTTTGTCTTCGGCCTTGGCGGCAAGTTCCAGCCCGTGATGCGCGATCATCGCCTTGTTCGCGGTGACCAGCGCTTTGCCCGCCTCGATCGTCGTTCGCGCAAGTGCCAATGCCGGTCCGTCCGAACCGCCGACCATCTCGACCACCACATCGACATCGTCGCGTTCGCCAAGGATGACCATGTCATCTTCCCAGGCATACGAAGAAAGGTCGACCCCGCGGTCGCGGCCACGGTCGCGTGCGCTCACCACGGTAACCTTCAACGGCCGTCCCGCGCGCCGCGCAATCAGTTCGGCGTTGGCCTCGATCAGGCGGATCACCCCGATCCCGACCGTTCCCAGCCCGGCGAGTGCTATTTTCAGCGGTTCAGCCATGATCACCCCACAATTTCCCGCGCGCCTTAGGCAGCGCGAGCCGCAGCGACAAGCCGCAAAAAGCGTGCACTTCCGCGGTTAGTGACGGGTGCGCTGGCAGCCCCCCAATTGACCGATGACAAAAGCATAGTCGGTGGCGGCTGCAGCGCGGTCGCTGGAGCTATCGCCGTGCGCAGCTATCTTGGGCAAGGCGGGGGGCAACGAGCAGGCAAGCCGGTACCATGCCAAGGTATCGCGGACCGGGGCGCTGCCGCTATCGACCAGTTCGGAAAACGAGACTCCCCACTGCGGCGCGGCGCCGGGCGCGCGGGTAACCGTTATCGCTGCGGGATCGCCGCTTGCCGAAACGAGGAAAATCTGGGTCTCGCCTGCACCGGCAAGGTCGGCACTCGTGTGAACCGCTTCGCGCACCGCGCTGATTCGGGGCGGGGCGCCCTGGGCATAGAGTTCGCGCAAGACACCTTTGACCCGCGTTTCCAGTGTGGGATCCCACAAGAGCTGCGCATCGGGGGCCACCAACTGAAGCTGTCCCGGCTGGCTGGCTACAGAGCGGGCGAAGAGGATAACGCTCTTTTTCTTGAACTGCGGCGGCCTGCCCTTGGCATCGAGCGGCAAGTCAACAAGGTAGGTCAGCGCCCCGCCAAGCGGAGCCGATCCGGCAAACAGGGCTTCGGTTCGGGCTTCGACATAGAATCGCCCCCATCCGGAGCGTAGCCCGCGAGCGCGCTCGGGCTCGACCATCGCGATCTTGCGTGGCTGCGCGCGAACGACAAGAGGAGCGCCATCCGCCAAGTCCGCCAGATCGGCATACGTCGGTTGGGGCGGTGGTGGCGTACTGCGCGAATCGCCGTATGCGGCAGTCTGGCCGAGCAGTGCAGTGCCAAGGGCCAAAATTCCCAATAGCTTCGAAGCGCGAAATGTCATTTTATCTCCTGAACTCAAGCTGCGGACGGCCAAGCCTGTTATCAAAGACGCAGGAATCAGCGGTTTTTACAATCGTTTTGAGCCGGACAGAAGTGAATCGGTCCTTAACCGATAAAGCGTTGCGCACCTCGCTACTCGGAGTTAAGACTGGCGCAAAACCGGGCCAAACAATGAAATGGTCCGCGGTCTGGCTTTTGCGCACGTCGGGCGTTCGCAAGGTTTTCCGGATTGACCCGCAGGGTGGAAAAATAAATTGAATCGTTCGCCATCCGGCTTGTCCGGAAGGCGGTCGTAGGGTCCGGGCTTTGGCCTGGAGGGACTGAAACGGAGTGATGCGTCTGAATGGCTTACGCAGATCGTGATAGAACAGGCGAAAACACGGTCGGGATAGGAATTGCCGTCCTGATCATCGTCGTACTTGGTTGGGCCCTGTATACGGGTCTGGCTGCAGAGGGCTTCCGTGCGCTCGTCAAGAAAGTGACGACCGTCGACATCAAGAAGGATGAGCCCAAGAAGGAGGAGAAGCCGCCACCACCGAAGAAGGAAGCGGCTCCGCCGCCGATCGTGGTGCCGCCGCCGATTACCAACATCAATACGCGTCCGCCGCCACTTGAAACGACGCCGGTGCCTGTGCCGCCGCCGCCGATTCCGCAACCCGTTGTGCTTGCTCCGCCAGCGCCGGCCGCGCCGCCGCCGCCCAGGATCCAGCCGAAGGCGGCTGTTCCCAAGGGCAACCCGGCCAGCTGGGCGACCACGAACGACTACCCGACCCGCGCCCTGCGCGAGGAGCGGGCCGGGACTACCGGCTTCAGGGTTACCGTGGGCCCGGACGGAAAGGTCACCAGTTGTTCCGTAACCAGTTCGAGCGGAAGCCCCGATCTGGACGAAGCAACCTGTTCGAATGTCACCCGCCGCGCTCGTTTCACCCCGGCAACCGATGGTGAAGGCAACCCGACGACTGGGTCTTATTCGAACCGCATACGCTGGGTGATCCCGACCGATTGATCCGAACATTCCGGGCCTCCGCCGTCAAGGAGGCGGCCCATATCCTTTATTCTTTTTTCTCTTGAGAGGATTTTCGCATGGTTTTCCAACTTCTCGCCGAAGCAGCCAACACGGCTCCGCAGACCAAGTTCGGTATCAAGGAAGCACTGCTTCCCGAAGGCGGCCCGCCTAACTGGATCGGTATCGCCGTTCTCGTTATTCTCGCTGTGATGCTGTTCGGCTCGCTGTTCATCCTGTTCACCAAGTACATCGAACAGTCGAACATCATGAAGCAGTACCGCGACGGCCGTGCAAACTTCTGGCGCGCCCCGTCGCTCCGCGAAGGCGCAGCCAAGCTCGAAAAGAACAGCGCCTGGCGCCAGATCGTCGACGACGGCATCGCCGCTGAAGATCAGCACGCCAAGATGGTCAACGAAACCGATGCGCACGAATGGCTGACCGGTTCGCTGGCCCGTTCGGAAGCGACCATCAACGCCTCGCTCGCCAAGGGGCTGCCCTGGCTGGCGACCACCGGCGCTACCGCTCCGTTCATCGGTCTGTTCGGTACCGTGGTCGGCATCTACCGCGCGCTGATC
>JBJTMA010000033.1:0-3944 GCA_046063295.1 Novosphingobium sp. | reverse complement strand
CCATGCTCATAGGGGCCGAGCAGCAGGCCGCCGTTTTCCTCGCGCATGTACCAGCTGGAATCAGCCTCGCGCAGAACGCCCATTTCGGGCAGGCCCTTGGCCTGGCGTTCCTTGATTGCGGGGTGCGGTTCGGTGACGATGTACTGGTGCTCAACCGGGATCACCGGAATATCGAGGCCAACCATCCGCCCGGTCTGCCGCGCGAAATTGCCGGTGGCGGAGACCACGTGTTCGCAGGTGATGTCACCCTGGTCGGTCGAGACCACCCATTCGCCGTTCGGCTTCTGGGTGATCCCGGTCACGGTGGTGTTGCGGTGGATCTTGGCTCCGCGCTGGCGGGCGCCCTTGGCCAGTGCCTGGGTCAGGTCCGCCGGCTGGATATAGCCGTCGGCCGGATGCTGGATCGCGCCGATGATTCCATCGACATTGCACAGCGGCCAGGCCTCGGCGACCTGTTCGGGGGTGAGGAAGTTGACTTCGACCCCGATCGTCTTGGCAACCCCGGCGTAGTACTTGTACTCGTCGAACCGGTCCTGCGTGCGCGCCAGGCGGATATTGCTGACATTGGAAAAGCCGACGTTAAGCTCGGTCTCCGCTTCAAGACTGGGGTAAAGATCGACCGAGTACTGGTGCAGTTTGCCTACCGAGTAAGAAAGGTTGAACAGCGGCAGCAGCCCCGCCGCGTGCCATGTCGATCCCGAAGTCAGTTCCTTGCGCTCGATCAGGACACAGTCCGACCAGCCCATCTTGGCGAGGTGGTAAAGCGTGCTGACGCCAACCACGCCGCCGCCAATCACCACCACGCGTGCGGTCGTTTCCATGCCCTAAATAGCCCCTTATCCGCTCAATGTATCAGCCGGGCTTATGGCAGCGCGGCACGCGCGCGTACAATCAGGCGTTGCGGCATTTGGGATTTTAATTCTTACAATAAAGGCGCCGGAAAGGCCGGTTTGCCACGCGCGCAATCAGTAATTGGCGTCGGGCATTTCGGCCTTCCGGCGCGCGATGTAGTCGCTCAGTTCGTCGTGAACGGCGACATCCAGCGGCGGTGCTTCGAACTCAGCCAAGGTTTTCTTCCACGCCGCGTTGGCGCGTTGCTGGATGTCGTGCGCGCCTTCGGCTTCCCACTGTTCCCAGCTGCCATAGTCGGCGAGCGACGAGCGGTAGAAGGCGGTTTCGAAATTGGCCTGGGTGTGTGCGCAGCCGAAGAAGTGCTTGCCCGGGCCGACCTCGCGGATGGCGTCCATCGCCTGGCCGTTCTCGCTGAGGTCGTAGCCGTTCAGCAGCACGTGCATCATGCCCAGCTGGTCGCAGTCCATCATGAACTTCTCATACCCGGTGACCAGCCCGCCTTCGAGCCAGCCAGCCGATTGCAGCACGAAGTTGGCGCCGCCGAGCACTGTGGTCTGCAGCGTCTGCGCACTCTCATAGGCTGCCTGCGCGTCGGCGATCTTCGAGGCGCACAAGCTGCCGCCAGTGCGCGAGGGAACGCCAAGCCGGCGCGCCAGCGCCATCAGCGCGTTCTTGATCAGCGAAGTCTCGGGCGTGCCATAGGTCGGCGCCCCGCTCTGCATCGAAAGAGTGGTGACGAAGCTGCCGAAGATTACCGGCGCGCCCGGCTTGACCAGCTGGAGGAATGCCATCCCGGCCATCGCCTCGGCCAGGGTTACGGCTACCGCTCCGACCAGACCGGTCGGCGCCATCGCCCCGGCCATGATGAACGGAGTGACGAGCACGCCTTGGTTGGCCCGGGCCAGCGCCTTGGCAGCGCCGAGCATGGTCGCATCGTAAGTCAGTGGCGAATTGCCGTTCATTACCCCCATCAGGCAGGTGTTGTTCTCACCGGTCAGCGGGTCGACGAAGCGATCGCCGTGGAGAATCTTCGCCATCTCGATGCAGTCTTCCGAGCGGCTCGGGGCCGAAACCGCGCTGAAGAACGGTTTGTCGACGTTCACGGCATTGCCGTAGAACATGTCGAAATGCCGTTTGTTGACCGGCAGGTCGACCGGTTCGCACATCCCGGTCGAGCAGCTGTGCAAATAGGGTGAGGCCTGGGTCAGCTTGGCAAAATTGTTGAAGTCCTCGATCGTGCCATAGCGGCGGCCCTTGTCGAGGCAGCGCACGAACGGCGGCCCTGCGGTGGGAGCAAACACCGTGCGACGCCCGCCGATCGTGGTGCTGCGCGCGGGATTGCGTGCCTGGTGCACGAATTCACTCGGCGCATTGTCCTGGATCAGCTTGCGGCACATGCCGCGCGGCATGCGGACCAGTTCGCCGGTGACTTCGGCCCCGGCGGCCTTCCAGATCTGCAGCGCTTCGGGATCGTCGCGGAATTCACAGCCGATTTCGGAGAGGATCTTTTCGGCGTTTTCCTCGATCAGGCTCAGCCCTTCCTCATCGAGCAGTTCGACATAAGGTATTCGGCGGCTGATGTAGGGAGCAGAGGCCGTTACGCCCGAAAGCCGCGCTGCGCGCTTGGCCTCGCGCCCGCCGCGCGACCGGGATGGAGAGGACATTTCGTTCATGGCGGCAGCTTATGCGAAGCGGGCGCGCCGCCAGCATGTCAAATTTTCATGCCGGCATAACTGGCATTAGTGAGCCGGAAGTGCGGCTCCGCGGGCCGCATCGGGATCTCGGTCAAGCCGGCGAGCGACGGGCAAGGCGGCGAGGATCGCGGCAAAGCACACCAGCCCGCCCAGCGGGCCGATCAGCGTATAGCTGCCGAACAGCTGGGCAATCCCGCCCGCCGCGACCGAACCCAGGCTGGTGGAAAGGAGCCAGGTCCCGGTGGTCATGACCGCCAGCCGCCCGCTGTCATCGTGCGCGTAGGTCAGTCCGAGTAGCAGCGGATAGCTGAGGAACCAGCTCATCATGAAGGCGATGAACGCGGCGGCAAAGGCGAATTCACTGCTCACCGTGGTCAGCAGCGCGCAGGTCACGCTGCACAGGCCAAGTGCGACGACCAGTGGCCAACTGCGCGGAAGGCGATTGATCACCAGGGCAAGTCCCGCGTTGCCCAGCGCGCTTGCCAGCACCGCTGCGCTCTGGATTACGCCGAAGCGCGTCGCCGGGACGCCGATGACGTGAGCGGTGCGTTCGATGAACGGCCAGATCGCCAGCGAGCCGAACGTGAACAATGCCATCGCGACGAGGATGCGCAGTCCTTCGCTTCCGATCGGACGGTTCTGCGCAGGCACGTCGCCCGGCTCGCCCAATCCCGTGCCGCCCGGCAGGAATATCGCGAGCAGCCCGAACAGTACCGAAAGGCCGGCGAGAGCGACGAACATGCCGGCGACGCCGTGGCTCGCGCCGTACAGTGGAAGCAGCACCGCGATCAGGGCATAGAGCACGGTCTGGAATGAGATACCGAGCGAGATCCATCTCGCCGGATGCGCGGTGCGCCCCGCCGCGAGGTTTACCGCGCTGTTCATGATGCCGAAGCCGAGGCCGGTGCCGATCCGGCCGAGAAAGAGCAGCGGATAGCTACCGGTGAATGCCGAGCCGCCCTGGGCAACGATGACCAGCGCGCTCGCCACCAGTGCGAGCAGACGCGGATCGAGCGCGCGTGCGCGCGGCGCGACGAGGAACATCGCGGCCGCATAGCTCAGTGTCTCGGCCATGTTCCACGCGCCCATGGCCGATGGGGTGAAGCCGAACCTGTCGATCAGCCCGCCGACGAGATAGGTGGTGAAATTATTGCCGATATGCGCCGCAGCCGTCGCCGCGCCGATCCCGATCAGCGTAAAGGCGGCAGGTCGCTGCCGCCGAGACTGGCCCTCGCTCAAAACCGCACCCGGGGAAAGCGGGCCTTGGCCTCCAGATCCTCGAGGTCCATGTGCGGGCGGACATAATCTTCGGCGCCATCGCGCGGCGGGGTGTAATCCCACGGGCTGCGCCTGCCGATCTGGTTGGCTTCTCCGACCAGCTGGCGCGCGCGCTGGCTG
>JBJTMA010000032.1:0-18174 GCA_046063295.1 Novosphingobium sp. | reverse complement strand
GCTTCACGCCCATCATCTCGGCCTTAGCGCGCGCCGGCTCGAGTTCCTCGCCCTGGCCGAGGTCGGCCGTGAAGGTCACTACCTCGCAGCCGTAGGTCACCTGCAGCCACTTGAGGATCACCGAGGTATCGAGGCCGCCCGAATAGGCGAGGACGACTTTCTTGGGGGCGCTCGTCTCTTGGCTGGACATGGCTGGAATTCCGCTGGCTTGGGGTTAGTCTGCAGGCGCGCCCCTAAGGCATGGGCGCGGGGAGGGCAAGCGCATGGCCAAAGCCGAGCTCAAGACCACGGTGACCGAAGTGAGCGTTGCCGACTATATCGCCGCAATTCCCGAGGACGCGCGCCGTGCCGATGCCGAAGCGATCGATGCGCTGTTTCGCCGCGTGACCGGTCTGGCACCGAAAATGTGGGGACCAAGCATCGTCGGCTATGGCTCGTACGATTACAAATATGACAGCGGCCGTGAAGGCACAATGTGCCGCGTTGGCTACTCTCCGCGCAAGGGCGCGCATACGTTCTATGCGATGGGCGCCGCCGTCGAAACCGGCGATGGGGAACTACTGCGCGCAAGACTGGGGAAGCACTCCACGGGCAAGGGCTGCCTTTACATCAAGAAGCTGGCGGATGTGGACCTGGTGGTACTGGAGGAGCTGATCGCAATTAGCTGGGCGGTAATGAACGCGCGCTATCCCGATTGACTATTGCACTTGGGGGTCTGTCGGATGGGCATGTGGAGCAAGGCGGCGGAGATGGCGGGCAAGGCGCCGCCGGAGCGCAACCGCTATGTCGATTTCCTGCGCGCGCTGTCGATTCTGGCGGTGGTGGTCGGGCACTGGCTGGTCGCCGCCCCCTATATGAAGGACGGCGTGGTAGAAGGCGCCAATCTGCTGGGCGTGCTGCCCTGGGCGCAGTGGTTGACCTGGGGCTTTCAGGTGATGCCGCTGTTCTTCTTCGTTGGCGGCTTTTCCAACGGGGTTTCGTGGGCCGCGACGCAAGCCAAGGGCGGCACGTTTTCCGACTGGTACGGCGGGCGGCTGCAGCGCCTGATCAACCCGGTGATGCCGCTGTTTCTGATCTGGTCGTTGTTCGCACTCGCTGGAACCGCGTTCGGCATCGATCGCGAAGTGGTCAAGATGGCGGCACAGTTGGCGCTGATCCCGGTGTGGTTCCTTGCAGTCTACCTGATTGTTTCGGCCTTGGTGCCGTTCAGCCACCGCGCGTGGCAGCGCTGGGGGATGGGCAGTTTTTGGGCGCTGGTCGCGGGCGCGGTGGCGGTCGATTGGCTGTCGATCGGCCTCAATGTGCCGGCGATCAACTGGCTCAACTTCCTGTTCGTGTGGCTGGCGATCCACCAACTTGGCTATTGCTGGCAGGAAGGCCGGTTCGGCGCGCGGCCACTGTGGTTCATCGGCTGGCTTGCGGTGCTGGGCGCACTGGTGAAGTTCGGGCCCTATCCCGTCGCAATGATTGGAGTTCCCGGAAACGACCTGTCGAACTCGATGCCTCCGACGCTCGCGCTGCTGGCGCTGGGTAACGCGCAGATCGGCCTCGCGCTCACGCTTGAGCCACTGATGCGCCGCTTGCTGGACAAGGCCTGGCTGTGGACCGCGACGGTGCTGGTCAACGGGATGATCATGACGGTGTACCTGTGGCATCTGACTGCCTTCGTGCTGGTGATGGTTGCGGCGTGGCTGCTCGGCGGGATCGGCCTCCACGCCATGCCGGGAAGCGGAACGTGGTGGGCGACGCGCCCGGTGTGGTTCGCGATCTACATCGCCGCGCTGCTGCCGCTGATCGCCGCCTTCAGCCCGTTCGAGCGGATGGGCAGCTCGGCCAAGAATGGCCCGCCGAAGCAGGTGCCGCACTGGCGGCTGGTGCTGGGGCTGCTGCTGATCTGTCTGGGCCTGACGCTCACCGCTGCGATCTCGATCGCCAGTCCGGAAGGCGTGACTGGCCTGCGCATCTGGGTGGTGGCGTTGCCGTTTGTGGGCGCCGCACTCGTCGGGTTTGGCCCAGCGTACACACTGACCCGGCGGTTCGCGAAGTAGCGCGCTACTCTGCCGCCTGTCGCTCCAGATGCCACTCCGGCGCCTCATCCAGCTTGGATAGCCGCTCGAACTCGGGCTGGATCCAGTCGCGCGTCATCGGCAGGACGCTGCGGTCCTTGGCCGAAAGGATGTGGAAGTTGACGTTTTCGCCGCTGCGGAAGCTTTGTTCGGCCCCAGCCAGATAGAACTGCCACATGCGGAACAGCCGCGCATCGTAAAGCGCGGTCATTTCGGCCTCATGGAGGGTGGTGCGGCGGTACCATTCGGCCAGGGTATAGGCGTAGTGATAGCGCAGCAGCTCGACATCGCCGATCTCCCAACGGGTCTGCTCCATCGCGCCGACCAGCTCGCTGAGCGCGGGGATATAGCCGCCGGGGAAGATGTACTTGCGGGTCCACTTGTCGGTGGTGCCGGGCGGGGTCATCCGCCCGATGGTGTGAGTCAGCATGATCCCGTCAGGCGCGAGCAGCTGGTTGGTCTTGGCGAAATATTCGCGGAAGTGCGGCGCACCGATATGTTCGATCATCCCTACGCTGGTGATCCGGTCGAACGGCCCTTCAACGTCGCGGTAATCCATCAGCTCGAACCTGACCTTGTCGGCCACGCCTGCCTCGGCGGCGCGCTCGTTGGCGAACTTCACCTGGTCTGGAGCGAGGCTGACCCCGAGCACCTCGACCCCGAAATGCCGGTTCATGTAAAGCCCGAGCCCGCCCCAGCCGCAACCGATGTCGAGCAGGCGCATACCGGGCTTGAGCCGCAGCTTGGCAGCGATCAGCGCCAGCTTGTCGAGCTGCGCCCGTTCGAGGCTGTTCGAGGGATCGGTGAAATAAGCCATGGTGTAGAGCCGGTTCTCGTCAAGAAACAGCTCATAGAACTGGCGGGTCAGGTCATAGTGATGGACGACATTGCTGCTGGCCTTGGCGCGCAGGTTGATTTGGTCGGCCTTGGCCGCGATCCAGTCGGCTCCCCGGCGCAGCGCGCTCGGCGCTTCCAGTCCGCCGCCGCGATTGGCGTTGCGCATCACCAGCAGCACCATGTCGCGCACATCGTGCGGCGGCTCGATCACCATCCGCCCGTCCATGTAGGCCTCGCCCGCACCCACGCGGGGGTCCTTGGCGACATGCAGCGCCGCGCCTTTGTCGGTGAAGCGGATGGTCACCGGCGCCTCGGCAGGATCGCCGTAGCGGTACTCCGTGCCGTCGTAGTCGCGGATCACCAGCTGGCCTTCCTTGACCAGCGCGCGAAGCATCTTGTCGAGCAACCACATGGGAAGGCAACCTATTCAGCGCCGCCCCCGGTGCAAGGGAAATCAGCCAATCCAGCCGAGCGCGGAGGCGAGCTGCCACAGGCCGAGCGTGAGGAACAGCAGTGCCGCCACCATGCGGGTCGCTTTCAGTGATATCCGCTGGACGATCGCCTCGCCCAGAAAAACCGCCGGTCCATTGGCAAGCATCATGCCCAGCGTGGTGCCTGCCGCGACGACCAGCACCGAATGGTAATGCGCGGCCAGCGCGATAGTGGCGACCTGGGTTTTATCGCCCATCTCGACCAGGAAGAAGGAAACCACAGTGGTGAGAAAGGCGCTGCCATGGCTGCGCACAGCCTCGTCGACATCGTCGAGTTTGTCGGGAATGAGCGTCCAAGCAGCCATCGCGACAAAGCCCAGCGCCACGGCAATGCGGAACCACTGCGCCTCGAGCAGGCCGGCGACCTCGGTGCCGACCAGGGCAGCGAGCGCGTGATTGGCGATCGTGGCGACCAGAATGCCGGCAAGGATCGCCCAGGGGGCACGCAGCCGCGCCGCCAGCACGATCGCGAGCAGCATGGTCTTGTCGCCGATTTCAGCGAGTGCGACGACCGCGGTTGAAGTGAGCAGGGCTTCCATGTGAACTTCTCCGGGGCCGGGTGCAGCAAGACAATGACATCGCGCCTCAACCCGGCCGGGTGAGGGGCAATGTCATTGGTCTCGCCCGAATGCTCGCGCATTCTCCGTCCGCCACAGCCTCTCGGCCAAGTATGTTGACGGTGCGGGACTGCGCATTTGGCGCAGCCGGCTACTCCCCAGATGACAAAAGCGCCCTAGCGCGCCTCTCGCGCAAGGTAAAGCACGTCGCGCGGTTGCGCCAGCAGATGTTGGCCTGAATCGATGAACAGGGTCTCTCCGCTCGCCAGCCAACCCTGGGAAAGAAACAGCGCCGCATCCGCAAGTTCCTGCGGGTCGGTCAGGCGGCGCAGCAGGTTCATCCTTCCGCTCAGCTCATGCTCTTCGTCGCGCTGGTCGTGGCTGGGGAGCATCGCGCCGGGAGCGAGCCCGTAGACCCGCGTGGCGAGATCGGTTGCTGCCATCGCCAGCATCTTCACGGTTGAGGCAAGCGCGTGCTTGGCCATGGTGTAGCTGAAGAAGTCGGGATTGGGGTTGGCGATCTTCTGGTCGAGGAACTGGATGACGCGCTTCCCGCCGTTCGATTTTGCTTCGGCCAGGAATGCCTGGGCCATGCGGGTAGGGCTCTCAGCGTTGACTCGCATAGCTTCAGCGAAAATCGCAGGCGAAATCGCCGCAGCGGTGTCGGGCTTGAATACGGCCGCGCAATTTATCAGCATTCGCCAATCGGGCAGCCGCGCCGCGAGGTCCTCGATCATGTCGAGAGCCAGCGAGCCATCGATCAGGTTACACTGGACCACTTCGGCGGACGGGAGGCTGGCGGCGATTTCACCGGCTGCTTCGGGTGAATGGCCGGCGTGAAGAACCACGTGCCAGCCAGCCTGGCCGAAACGGCGCGCAAGCACCGCGCCGATACGCTTGGCGGCTCCAGTGATCAGGACTGCAGGATAGTTGGGAGAGGGTCGGGCCATCCTCCGTGGCTTGGCGGAGGATGGCCCGTCAGGTCAACACCTGTTGGCTGATTAGCGGCAATGCGCCGAGCTGCGCTCCACCTCGCGGCCCAGAAGCGCGCCCGCGGCGGCACCAAGGATCGTGCCGGTCGACCGATCACCATAGCGATCGATAGAGCGGCCAAGCAGGGCTCCGGCCACACCGCCGATCAGGAGCCCCGTGGTACCATTGCTGCGCCGGCAGTAGTAACGGCCATCATCGCCACGCCAGTAATTGATACCGTTGTCGGTACGATAGTATTGGCGCTGATAGCCGCGATCGTAACCGCGATCGTATTGCTCGTAGCGTTCATGCGAGCGGCGGCCGTGCGCCGGGGCCCAGGGCGGCGGATCGCCGAACGCCGGAACCGAAGTCAATGCAGTGGCGGCAATAACCGCCGATATGACAGTCTTCTTCATGGCTGCCCGTTCCTTTCCGTGGCTTGTCGAACGTGTCGGAACGATCAAGCAAGTCGGTTCACAACGGCAGATGAACGCTGAGTTGTAATGCGGGGTGACGGGACGAATCGAGCCGGGAGCGCGGCGATACGAGGTGCATATCCGCATTCCAGCCGGTGCTTGCCAGTTCTTACGCGTCCCGCTGCAGCTTCGGAATCAATCCATCGCTTGCTGCGGCCTGGGCGCCTTCTTTTCCTTTGGCTTGTCGGAAGCAGCGGCGCTGGGCTGGCTGTTTGGCGGCGGATCCTTGGCCCAAGGGTTGACGTGATCCTCCTTCGCTGCAGCGGTGGCTTTGGCTTCCGGCTTGGAAGTTGCCGGCGCAGCGCTTGGGCTGCCGCTAGCCCAGGGATTGGGCTTGGCCCCGTCGGTAGCAGTGGCAGAGGCAGATGCCTTGTCGTCCGGCGCCTTGCTTTTGCCCGAGCAGGCGGAAAGGGGAAGCGCGGCGATGGCCAGAAGGATGATGGAACGTTTCATGCGCCGTTTGATAGCGCCAAACGCCTAACATCGGGTTGCCTTAACCGAGCGCAGCCTGCTTTTCCTCGGCCAGCCGGTCGAGTTCTGCACGACTCATCTTCTGCGCGGCGGTTTTCAGCTGGCCGCAGGCCGCATCGATGTCGCGTCCGCGCGGGGTGCGCACCGGCGCGCTGATCCCGGCTTCGAACACGATTTCGGAAAAACGCCGTATCCGTTCAGGCGTTGAGCATTCATAAATCGCGCCTGGCCAGGGGTTGAACGGGATTAGGTTGACCTTGGCGGCAAGGCCGTACTGCTTGATCAGTCGGACCAGTTCGCGCGCATCATCGTCGCTGTCGTTCTTGTCCTTGAGCATCACATATTCGAATGTGATGCGCCGGGCATTGCTTGCGCCGGGGTAGTCGGCGCAGGCCTGCAGCAGCTCCTCAAGGCCGTACTTGCGGTTGATCGGCACAATCTCGTCGCGCACGTCCTTTGAGACTGCATGGAGCGAAACCGCGAGATTGACCCCGATCTCCTCGCCCGCGCGGGCCATCATCGGCACAACGCCGCTGGTCGATAGCGTGATGCGGCGCTTGGATAGCCCAAGCCCGTCGCCGTCCATCACCAGCTTGAGTGCATCGCGAACATTGTCGAAATTGTAGAGCGGCTCACCCATGCCCATCATCACGATGTTGGTGAGCAGGCGCCCGTCGGCGGTATAGCCGCCGCCGTCGTCGTCCTCGACCTCGTCAAACCCGGACATCGAGCCGCGCGGCCATTCGCCCAACGCATCGCGCGCCAGCATGACCTGGCCGACGATCTCGCCGGGGGTGAGGTTGCGCACCAGACGCATGGTACCGGTGTGGCAAAACCGGCAGTTTAACGTACAGCCGACCTGGCTGGAGACGCAGAGCGTGCCGCGGGTCTCGTCGGGAATAAAGACCATCTCGTATTCGTGGTCGTCGGCGGTCTTGAGCAGCCACTTGCGGGTGCCGTCGCTCGAATGCTGACTGAGGACCACTTCGGGCCGCCCGATCACGAACCGTTCAGCGAGCCAGGGGCGCATGTCCTTGGCGATGTCGGTCATCGACCCGAAGTCGGTCACGCCGCGGTGGTAAAGCCAGTGGAACACCTGCTTGGCGCGCAGCTTCGCGGCCTTGGCATCGAGCCCGGCAGCCTCGAACAATTCGCGGATGCGCGGCTTGGGCAGGCCGATCAGATCAACGCGGCCATCGGCCCGCGCCGTGACGTCGCGCGGGGTGGGGACCGGGTCGACCAGACCCGGGATGCTCATGAGGGCGGTATCGGCCATAGGCCGCGCCACATAGTTACAATCGCGCCAAATTGCTAGTGAAGGCTGGCGCAGGCGAGCGTTGCGGAGTCGATTGCGCTTGCCGCACCGGCAAGATCCCATGTGTTCGAGAAACCGCCGCCCGACAGGTCGCGCGCGCTAACGGTCATTTCGCCGGCCCCGCGCATTGCCGCAACGATTGCCGCGTCGCCGCGCTTGTCCTGGGCCCAGGCATCGGCCCCGCCGCCGGTCAGGGAAATGCGCTGGCCCCCGATCGAGAGGGTGATCGGGGCATTTGGCCGGATCTTTCGCGACAGGCGAAAGTGCACCTGGCCCCGAAGATTGGCTCGCGGCCACCAGGCGACGTCGGCGTAAGGCTGGAATTCACGGTTCTTGGTCGATGGCGCGGCGATTGCGATCGCGTAACACCGCGGCACCGCCGCATCGCGGAACGCGCCCCAGTTGCCGAACATGCCCAATGCGTCACGCGCCAGTGCGGGACTTGCCCCGACCAGCACCAAAGCGATGAACAGTCTTGCCGCACGCATGGGCGAGCCTTTTGCAGCTCTCAGACGGTTTGGAAAGTCCCCTCGCCGGCTGGATGCCCGCTATTCGTCAGGCTCACGGCGGATCCCGTCGAGCACACTCGCCTGTCGAGCGGCTTCGGTCTTACGCAATTCACGCTCGGCCTTGGTCTGGCCGAACTTCGCACGGTTCGCCGCGGCCTTGGCTGCAGAGCCGGCGCGAGCCTTTGCCTTTCGGGCAAGACGCAGGTTGACGATCTCAGCCAAGGTCAGGCCGCTCCCGGATATTCGATCGCGACAACTTCCCATTCCTTCTCGCCGCCGGGCAGGGTGACCTTGCGCAGATCGCCCACTGCCGAACCGCGCAAGGCGCGCGCCATTGGCGCGCTCCAGCCAATCAGGCCGGCGCTGGCATCCTGTTCATCATCGCCGACCAATATGATGGTTCGGTGATTGTCGTCTTCATCGGCGATCGTGACCGATGCCCCGAACCAGGCACGACTGCGGTCTTCCTGGCGCGCCGGATCCACGATCCGGCAGGCCTTCATCCGCCGGGCAAGATGCGCCAGCTCACGGTCGATCTCGCGCATCCGCTTGCGGCCGTAGATGTAATCGCCGTTCTCGCTGCGATCGCCATTGCCCGCGGCCCAGCTGACGATGGCAACAATCTCCGGACGTTCGGTGCCGAGCAGGTGATCGTAGCGCGCGCGGAGGCTCGCCATTCCGCCGGGAGTGATAGGGGGACCATCGGGCTTCACGCCGATCGGGTAGCGTGCCACAGCGCTGCGCGGCAAGCCGAATTGTCCCGCCGCCAGACTGAATTTGAGGCTGGTAAGTGGCGCAGGCCTGCGGCAATGTCCCTGTATCGCAAGGGAGGCAGCGGATGCGCATTGGAGTGACGATCGGGCTCGGATTGACAGCAGTCTTGGCGGTTCCAGCCGTTTCGGGCCCGCCCAAGGCTGCCGAGACGACATATGTCGACCCGACCTATGGCTATTCGGTGACCTACCCGGCGTCCTGGCAATTCAAGCCGCCCAATGCCGATGGCAGAATTTTCATGACCAGCCCACTTGAAGGCCCGCAGGACAATTTCAAGGAAAACGTCAACTTCGTGCTGAAGAAGTTCGGCGATCCGAGTTTTGAGCTGCGCGGCAAGTGCGCAGATTTCATGGGCAACTTTGCGCAGCAGTACGAAGCCTACAAGGCCGGGCAATGCGCCGATGTGACCTGGAATGGCGTCAATGCGATGAGGGCCGACTACTCCTTTGACAAGACCGACAATGGCACCACGCGCCGCATCCACGCGCTCCAGACCTTCGCCATCAAGAACGACTATCTCTACATTGTGACGCTCACCGCGATCGAAAGCACTTACCCGCGCTACCTTCCGATCGCGAACAAGGTGATCGCCTCGATCAAGATACCCTAACCCGGGTAGCGCTTGCCGAGGAAATGGCTGAGCGGATCGGCGCCCTTGTAGCTGGCGCGGCCGGGGTTCATCGCTTCGTAGACCACTGCGTTCTCAAGCACCCGCTGCACGTAATTGCGCGTCTCTGACAGCGGGATCTTCTCGATCCAGTCGATCCAGTCGATCGCACCGGTGCGCGGATCGCCGTTCTGGCGCAGCCACTTGTTCACATTGCCCGCGCCCGCATTGTATGCGGCAACCGCAAGCGGGTAACTTCCGCCAAAATAGTCCATCATCCGGCTGAAGTAGTTACCGCCCAGGGTCAGGTTATAGCCTGCATCGGTGGTGAGCGATTGCGCATCGTAGGACAGGCCAAGCTTGCCCGCTTGCTCACGCGCGGTGCCCGGCATCAGCTGCATCAGGCCGCGCGCGCCGGCATGGCTGACCGCATTCATCGCGAACTGGCTTTCTTGCCGGCTGATTGCATGGACCATGGTCCAGTCGGTCCCTTGCGGAACCGGTATCAGCGGGAAGGCGATGCGCTGAAAGCTTCCCAGTCCGTCACCCTGCGCCGACTGGCCGAGAATGACACCAAGGTCGCGCCTGCCAAGTTCGCGTGCAAGATCGGCGACGAGCACATGATCGGCTTCTGTCTCGGCCTGATCGCTGATCTCGCGAAAGAAACGAACCGCCGTGGGCCAGTCGCTTTCGCGTGCCACTTCGCGCACGGCCTGCGTCAGAGGACGGGCGTTGAAAGCTGCCCGCTGATCCGCGCTGGGAACCATGCCCGGCGCGCCATTGAACGCGGGCAACGGTTGCCCGAGCCGCTCGAGCGCGAGCATGCCATAGTATTGGTCGGAATACTGCGCGGCGAGGCGGAAATAGCGTTCGGCCTCGTTCCTGTCTCCTGCCAATGCGGACGCACGGCCGGCCCAGTAGAAGCCCTTGGAGCGAGTTTGCGGGGTACGCGCCGCGGCGCCATAGCGATAGAACAACGGTGCGGCGCGGCGCCCGTCGCTGAGCCGCCACAAGGCGTTGGTGCCGCCCATCCACATCAGCGAGGTGTAGTCGTCGCGGATCGCGAAGGTTTGCCGGCTGACATCGGTGCCAGGCGCGAACATATCGTCGATGCTCGCGGCGATCTGGACGGTCGATCCGGCATCGGCGCTGCGTGCGACCGTCAGCAGTTCGCCCACCCATTTGCGCGGCTCCCGCGGCACGGCAACGGTGCGCGGCCGGGTGGCCAGCAGGCTCACCGCGCTGCTGGTCTGTCCATGGGTGCGCAAATAGCGCGAGCGGTTGTAGATATACCCGGCATCAGCCTGTATGTCGGGCATCGCCGCCGGGCCGGGATCGTTGCCCTGCGCCATCGCCAGGCGGGCCATGAAGCCCGGGCGGCGCGCCGGGGACGTATAAGCAATCTCGCGCGATGCCTGGTCGGTCGCTCCCGCCCACAGCAGCGCGTCCATGCGGGAATCGTGATCGTCGATGGTCAGCGAAGGCCCGATGCGCGCCAGCAGGTTCGCCTCGGCCAGGTCACTCATCTCGCCGCCGCGCCAGGCCGCGCGCGCCACATCGGCAGCCTGCGGCCTGCCAAGCGCATAGAGCGCCACCGCATAAGTAGCCCGCCCGCGATTTGTCAGAGGGGGGAAACGATCGAAAAATGCGGTGACCGAGCGCGCGTCGACCGCCTCTCGGTCCAGTGCAGCTTCGGCATAGCCGCGCAGCTTGTCCTGCTCGGGCAGGCCCGGATAGCTCAACAGGAAGGTTGAGTAGTCGAAAAAGGTGAAGCGCGAATTGCTGCTGAGCAGCTTCCACCGGGCGATCGCCTGGACCATGTTGCCCGGCGGAACCGCCTGCAATGCGACCCGAGCCTGGTACCACTGACGGCCGTCCTCGCCCATCATCTGGTCGTCCTGCGCCTGCGCGGCGACTGGAGTGAGAGCCAACATGGCGAAGGCAGATACGAATGAAGTGCGAACCATGCTGGACATTCTGGGCTCGCGCTCCTTATGGCTGGATGAACAGAACGCCCCCCAAGGGGGGCAAGCGCTCTATGCGCGGAAGTGAAGGGCGATGGCAATGTTCTCCGGATCTATCCCGGCTCTGATTACCCCGTTTAAGGATGGGCTTATCGATGAAGCGGCGTTCTGTCGGCTGGTCGAATGGCAAATAGCCGAGGGGTCCAGCGCGCTTGTGCCGTGCGGTACCACGGGGGAAGCGCCGGCAATCACAAGTGAGGAACAGCACCGCCTGTTCCAGCTGTGCATAGAAACCGCGCAAGGACGGGTCCCCGTTATCGCCGGTTGCGGGTCAAACGACACCCAGACCGCTTTGTGGCATATGCAGGTTGCAAAGGACCTTGGTGCCGATGCCGCGCTTATGGTCGCGCCTTATTACAACCGGCCGAGCCAGGCCGGCCTTCTCGCGCACTTCAGCTATCTCGCCGAGAAGGTCGACCTGCCGATGGTCCTCTACAACGTGCCGGGCCGCACGGTGACCGACATCAAGCCGGAGACGACAATCGAACTGGCGCGGCGCTTTCCCGGCCGGATCGTCGGGATCAAGGACGCCAGCGGCGATATGACCCGGCTCACCGCACACCGGATGGCGCTGGGCAGCGATTTTGCCCAAATCTGCGGCAATGATGACATGGCGCTGCAATACAATGCGGGCGGCGGGGTGGGCTGCATCTCGGTAACCGCCAACGTCGCGCCGCGGCTTTGTGCAGATTTCCAAGCGGCAAGCCGGGCTGGGGACATGGCGAAGGCGCACGAGCTCAACGAGAAGCTGTTCCCGCTGCACCAGGCCCTGTTCACCGACGCCTCGCCCGCGCCGATCAAGTATGCGCTGAGCCGTGTGCACGACTGGCTGGGCGAGGACGTGCGTTTGCCGCTGGTCAATTGCAGCGCGGAAGCTCGCACGGCGGTTGACGCCGGACTGGCGCATGCGGGGTTGGTTTAAAGCCCCACCCGTCCTACATGCCGAACAATCATGGCGCGTCCTACCCCAGCAGAATTCGACAAGCAGAAGATCGTCGCCGAAAACCGGCGCGCGCGGTACGAGTATCACATCGAAGATGTGTATGAGGCCGGGATCGTGCTTACCGGGACCGAGGTGAAGAGCCTGCGCTTCGGCGAAGGATCGATCGCCGAATCTTATGCCGAGGTGAAGAACGGCGAGGTCTGGCTGGTAAATTCGAACGTGCCCGAATTCAGCCACGGCAATCGCTTCAACCATACTCCCAAGCGGCCACGAAAGCTGCTGCTCAAGGAGCGTGAGATTGCCAAGTTCCATGGCGCGGTCGAGCGCAAGGGGATGACGCTGGTGCCGCTGTCGATCTATTTCAACGGCCGCGGCCGCGCCAAGGTTGAGCTTGCGCTGGCCAAGGGCAAGAACAACGCCGACAAGCGCGCGACGATCAAGGAGCGCGACTGGAAGCGCGAGCAGGGCCGGATCATGCGGGATCGCGGATGAGCAGGCTGGCCGAGCGGACCCGAACCTGGGTGCACGAACATCTCCCGACACGCGAACAGATGGCGCGAAGCCGGTGGATTCCGAAATCGGTCCTGCGCACCGAACTGTGGCGTTTCACGCGGCGCTCGGTGCCGCGCGGGGTCGCCCTGGGCCTGCTGGTCGGTATCCTGCTACCTTTCGCGCAAATCGTCTTTGCAGCGATCCTCAGCCTGCCTTCGCGCGCCAATGTCCCGATCGCGGCGATGACAACCTTCGTAACCAACCCGCTCACCACGCCGTTCATCTGGGCTGCCTCGTACCAGGTCGGCAATGTGCTTTTGCATATCGATAACGAGGCGGGCGGCGCAATCGACCGTCTGTTCGCGCTGACCGATATCTGGAGCGCGATCGAGTGGCTGACCGCCGAGGGCAAGTCGCTGGCTTTCGGGCTGGTGATCGTCGCCACCGTATCGGCCTCGCTCGGCTATCTGCTTGCCGGGATCGGCTGGCGCTGGTGGATCGGCAAGAAGCGGCGCGGCGCGATGCAGCGGTCGGCGCCATGAAGCAAAGTGCGACGAACTGGATCAAGGCGCGCATACCCACGCGTGAGGTGTTGCAGCGTAACCGGTTTGTCCGGCCATTCGCCGACCGGGTCCTGCGCTCGGATTTATGGCGGTTCAACCGGCGCTCGGTCCCACGCGGCATCGCGCTGGGACTGTTCGTTGGCGTTCTCATTCCTTTTGCGCACAGCGCGGTGGCAGCGCTCACCGCGGTATTCGTACGCGCCAATGTGCCCGTGGCAATCGTATCGACCTGGGCCAGCAATCCGGCGACATGGGTGATCATTTTCCCGGCTGCGTACCGGATCGGCAAGGCTTTGCTGCACATAGATCAGATGACCGGCATCGCTCCGATCAGTGAAACGATGCAGAACACCGGATCGGATCATCTTCTGCAGCGCCTGACCGGGGCGGGGCTTGAAACGGCGTTCGGCCTGTTCGTGATCGCGACTGTGCTTGCGGCGCTCGGCTATGTTGTAACCAGTTTTGGCTGGCGCTGGTGGATCGCACGCAAGCGTCAGGCGCGGCTTGCCGAAGCGCGCCTGCGGGAGCCGGCGGGATGAGTGCGGCGGGCAGCCCACGCATGCGCGCCCCAGCGGACATGCTGGTGCCTATGTCGGCCGTGTTGGCAAGCGTCGTGCTGGTCTGGTTTGCCACGCGGTCGGTGTCTGCAAGCCTGGCTTTCTTTGCCGGCCTGGTTGCATTGGGAGGAATTGGCTGGGCGCTTACGCGCAACTCGTCTGTTCTCCCCGAGGCGGAATTCGCAATTCCCGACTGGTCGGTAACCGTCGCCGCGATCGAGCGCGACGATGTGGCCGTGGCGGTGACCGATCGGGCGGGCCGCCTGGTCTGCGCCAATCGAAAGTACGAAGCCTGGTTCACCGCGGCTGCCGCGCCGCCGCGATTGGCGCTCGACAACGTGTCTTTGGAACGGCTGGCAAAGGCAGGCCGGTCGGGCTGGCGCGATGGCAGGGGGAGTGCCGACCTTCTGGAAGAGCCGGCCAATGGTTCCGGCGGCCGCTGGAAGGCATCGGTCATTCGCGCCGGTCGCGGCGACGATTACCTCGTCTGGACGTTTACCGCACTGAGCCCGCCCGACCTGGTATCCGAACTTGTCCCGCACCTTGACGGGAAGCTGGGGCGCGCGCTGGCGCAAAGTGGCTTCAGCCTGGCGGTAGTCGATCCCGATGGCAAGGTTCGAGCGGCGAGTTCCGGCTTTGCAACCCGCGCGACCGGCGATCCGGCTTCGATCCTGACCGGCAAGGAGTTCACGTCCCTACTGAGGCAGGACGAAGCTGACCGCATCACCTGGGCGCGCGACGGCAAGCGCGGCGCGCCGCTTACGATGTTCTTCATGCCGCTGAGCGATCCGGATGCCGCAGGCCCGGTCGATTATGATCAGACACCGTCACTGATGCTGATCGCGGATCACGGCATCGGCATTGGCGGGGGGGCAAGCGAGACCAGCGCCTCGGTTCCGCATCTTGAAGCTCTGCTGGGTCAGCTCCCGCTCGGACTGGCCATGGCGGACCGCGACGGTCGGCTATTGTTCGCCAATGCCGCCTTCATGCGCGCCGCGGGGCGAGAAAATGATGCCCCGCCGACATATCCTACCGACCTGGTCGTGCAGGAAGACAAGGGACCAATCTCTGACGCGATCCGCCGGTTTGCGCAGGGGCCTGCGTCAAGCGGCGACCTTGCGGTTCGGCTTAGAGGCCAACCTGAAGACCCCGTGACCTTGAGCCTTGCCGGCGTTCGCGGACTGGGCGAGGCTGCCGTGCTGCTCGGACTCACCGACAATACCGAGGAAACCCGATTGAAGCGGCAGGTCGCGCAGGCAACCAAGATGCAGGCAGTCGGCCAGCTGGCTGGCGGCGTCGCGCACGATTTCAACAACGTGCTCACCGCAATCCTCGGGACCTGCGACTTGATGCTTCTGCGGCATACTCCGGGCGACAGCGATTACGACGATATCCAGCAGATCCGCGCCAATTCCAATCGCGCGGCAAGCCTGACCCGGCAGCTGCTGGCATTCAGCCGCCAGCAAACCCTGCGCCCCGAAGTGCTGCAACTGCCTGACGTGGTCTCCGACGTCTCGCATCTTCTCAAGCGGCTGATTGGCGAGAAAATCCAGCTGACCGTGACGCATGACCGCGATCTTGGTCCGGTCCGCGCCGACCCGAGCCAGCTCGAACAGGTCATCGTGAACCTTGCAGTGAACGCGCGCGATGCGATGCTCGAGCGTTTCGGCAAGAGCGGCGGGGAGGGGGGCAAGCTGACGCTGGCAACCCGCAAGGTCAGCGCCGAGCAGGTGCGCTTCATGCGCGGGGGTATCATGCCGCAGGTCGATTATACCGCGCTTGAGGTGCGCGATACCGGTGCCGGTATCGCACCCGACAACCTGGGCAAGATCTTCGAACCGTTCTTCACCACAAAGGAACAGGGCAAGGGTGGCTCGATGGGCGGCACCGGGCTCGGCCTCTCGACCGTTTACGGCATCGTCAAGCAATCGGGCGGCTTCATCTTCGCGGATAGCGAAATGGGCAAGGGCACCGTCTTCACAGTGTACTTGCCGGTGCACCGCGGTGAGGCCCCGGTCAGCAAGGCGGTAGCTGCTGCGGATCGCCAATGGTCGGGCGGCGGCCGCGTGCTGCTTGTCGAGGACGAAGACATGGTTCGCGCCGTTGCCGAACGGGCGCTCACCCGTGCGGGGTACACTGTCACCATTGCGTCGGACGGCGACGAGGGACTGGAGCTCGTCAAGGACGGCGCGGAGTTCGACCTGATCGTCTCGGATGTCGTGATGCCGGCCATGGACGGGCCGACCATGATCCGCGAAATTCGCAAGCGGCGGCCGGATATGCGCGTGCTGTTCATGTCAGGCTACGCCGAGGAGCAGCTTCGCGACGAAATCGGTATTGCCGATGTGCATTTCCTGCCCAAGCCGTTTTCCGTGCAGCAAATCAGCGACAAGGTTGGCACGGTCTTGGCCGCCCAGCATTAAACGGACTGGAATGAATGGCACAGATCGAAGTCATCGAGCGACTCAAGCAGCAGCGCAGCCTGTTCCAGCTGATGAAATCGGCGTGGTATCCGCTGATCGATGCCAAATGGGCTGCCGAGCGTGTGCTGACCAGGCGGTGTCCGGTCTGCTCCGCGAAAGGTCCCTTCGAGCGCGTTCGCGGTTATGAACGGACATTCCTGAAGTGCCGTTCGTGCACCCACATCTGGGCGCACGATTACTCACGCATGCGCGCCCTCATCGGCATGGGGATGAACGACTTCGGCGGGGGGGAACCTGACGGCGGCGGTGATACCGAGATGTTCCTCGCACGCTTCTGTGCCGAGCAATTCGTATCCAGGTCGATCCTTCTATTCGGGACCGGTCCGACCCGCGCCTTCCGCGTGTTGATGGGCGAAGGCTACGACGTTTACGGAAGCGACGTCAGCGCCGACGTGATCAAGTTCCGCCAGGACGAATTCGGAGCCGACCGCTTCTTTCACCCTGCAGATATCGGCAACCGCAAGTTCGACGTGGTCATCTCGACCGAGGTTATCGAGCATTTCTTCAAACCGGTTTCCGAGATCAGGGGCGTGGTCGACCTGCTCAATCCCGGCGGGGTGTTCTGCGGGTCGACCGGCTTTTCCAAGGACGGCGGGGTCGATGAAGGGCCGAACCGTTACATGGCCCCGCGCGGGCACGTGATCTACTGGTCGGAAGCCAGTTTGCGCGCGGCGTTCGACCAACTGGGCCTTCGCCTCACCAGCTTCGCGCTCGGTTCCGACTTCGCATCGGCACGGATCTTTTTCGGGACAGCCAACGAAACGACCAATGCCAGGTTGGCGCAGCTGAAGCACCAGCAGGGCGAGACTCCGTTGTTCACGATGCCAGCGGCGGATTAGGCCACACCTAGTCAGGGAAATACCGGCATTTCGAGATGCGGTGACATCGTCAAGCTACTGTAATGCACCGATAATATGATGTTCTAAAAATGTTCCAGTTCCCCTCTTGTTCTCATGGAACAAACGCGGTACATGAGTCGCAGTTGACCTTCCCGGTCGGCTGGTTAGGCAAGGGGACTTCATCATGGCAGCTCAGCTAAAGCTGATTCAGGAAGGCAAGGATTCAATGGACCGTGAAAAGGCGCTCGAAGCAGCGCTGGCACAGATCGATCGCGCATTCGGCAAGGGCAGCGCGATGAAGTTGGGCTCGAAGGAGACGATGCAGGTCGAAGCGGTGTCGACCGGATCGTTCGGGCTCGATATCGCGCTCGGCGTCGGCGGTTTGCCGCGCGGACGGGTGATCGAAATCTACGGTCCGGAAAGCTCGGGCAAGACCACGCTCGCGCTGCACTGCATTGCCGAAGCGCAGAAGAGCGGCGGCACGGCCGCTTTCGTCGACGCCGAACATGCGCTCGATCCGGTCTATGCCAAGAAGCTGGGCGTCAACATTGACGAACTGATCGTCTCGCAGCCCGACACCGGCGAACAGGCGCTTGAGATCGTCGATACGCTGGTCCGTTCGAACGCGATCGACGTGCTGGTTGTGGACTCGGTCGCCGCGCTGGTTCCCCGCGCCGAAATCGAAGGCGAAATGGGTGATAGCCATGTCGGCCTTCAGGCTCGCCTGATGAGCCAGAGCCTGCGCAAGCTCACCGGTTCGATCAGCCGCTCGCGCTGCATGGTGATCTTCATCAACCAGCTGCGCATGAAGATCGGCGTGATGTACGGTAACCCGGAAACCACCACCGGCGGCAACGCGCTCAAGTTCTATGCCTCGGTCCGTCTTGATATCCGCCGCACCGGCCAGATCAAGGACCGTGACGATATCGTCGGCAACACCACCCGCGTGAAGGTCGTCAAGAACAAGGTCGCCCCGCCGTTCAAGCAGGTCGAATTCGACATCATGTATGGCGAAGGCATCTCCAAGATCGGCGAAATCCTCGATCTCGGCGTCAAGGCTGGCATTGTCGAGAAGTCGGGCGCCTGGTTCTCCTACGATTCGATCCGGATCGGGCAGGGCCGCGAAAACGCCAAGACCTATCTCAAGGAAAACCCCGAAGTTTGCGACCGTCTGGAAGCTGCGATCCGCGGCCAGACC
>JBJTMA010000226.1:0-35196 GCA_046063295.1 Novosphingobium sp. | reverse complement strand
ATGAAGGCGGTGGCCATCATCAGCAGGAAGATCACCACACCGAGCAGCCAGATCATCTCGCGCGGGGCCTTGTACGAGCCGTAGTAGAAGCCCCGGAAAATGTGGAGGTAGACCACCGCAAAGAATGCGGCCGCGCCGTTGGCATGGCCATAGCGCAGCAACCAGCCCCAGTTGACGTCGCGCATTATGTGCTCGGTCGAATCGAAAGCGATCGCGGTATTGGCGCCGTAATGCATGGCCAGCACGATGCCGGTCACGATCTGGATCATCAGGCACAGTCCGGCGAGAAAGCCGAAGTTCCAGAAATAGTTGAGGTTGCGCGGTACCTCGTAGCCGCCGCCAACCGCACCGTAGATCAGCCGCGGAAGCGGAAGTTTCTCGTCGAGCCAGACCATTGCGGGGTGGCTGGGAGTGTACTGCTTTGCCCAGGGGAAGCTCATCGTGGTCTACCTCAACCGATCTTGACGACGGTGTCTGACGTGAATTCGTACGGCGGCACTTGCAGGTTCTTGGGGGCCGGCCCCTTGCGAATGCGCGCGGCGGTATCGTAAGCCGATCCGTGGCACGGGCAGAAATAACCGCCGAACGGCCCGCGGCTGGCTTCTTCGCCAGCGCCAGCACCCAGCGGAACGCAACCGAGATGGGTGCAAACGCCCATCGTGATCAGCCAGTTTTCCTTGCCCTTCTTGTTCTTTTCGGCGTTGACCGTTCGGTCTTCCAGGCTCTGCGGATCGCGCAGTTCGCTGAGCGAAACGGCCTTGGCTTCTGCAACTTCCTTCGGCGTCAGGTTGCGTACGAACAGCGGCTGTTTGCGGAACAGAGCCTTGATCGCCTGCCCCGGCTGGATCGCGGAAAGATCGATTTCGGTCGAGCTTTCGGCCAGCACGTCGGCTGAGGGCCACATCTGGCTCACCAGCGGGTAAAGAACGGTCAAACCGCCGACACCGGCCGCGCTGACTGCCGCAATATTGATGAAATCGCGCCGCCGCACACCTTCGCCGTTTGCTTCGGCAGGTGCGTCGATGCCCGCATCTTGTGCCATGGTCGAACCGATCCTGTTACTGCCGGTCCGCCATTTGCGCCGTTCGCGCGCATCCGATCGGACCCAACCAAATTCTGCTTTGGAAAGCCCCTATTCGAACCGTCCGCGCCCCGCAAGTGTCGGGTGAACGGCCCGATTGGCGCGCCTGATAGACGAGGGGAAAGCCCCTGCCAACCGCCAATTTGTGGATTGCTGTTGATCTCGTCGCAACGATCATTCCAGCCCGATCATCGAGATCTGCCGGCCATAGTCGGGCTCCCCCCGATGGGTCGCGCGGCGGTATGAATAGAACCGCGCCGGTTCTGGATAGGTGTCGAGGCCGAGCCGCTCTACCCCGCCTATTCCCGCACCTTCCAGACGCGCCGCGACATAACCTTCTAGATCGAACTGGGCGTGGTCGTCGCGGCCATGGCCGAAAAAGCGCAAATTGCCGGCGTCTTCCGCGCAGAACCGGTCGACAAAAGCACGGTCCACTTCATAGCTAGCTTGCGCGATGCACGGACCGACTGCGGCGACAATGTGGCTGCGCACGGCGCCCAGCGCCTCCATCGCAGCGATGGTATTATCGATCACACCGCTTACCGCACCTTTCCACCCGGCGTGCGCCGCCCCGATGACACCGGCGGTGCGATCGGCGAGCAGGACAGGCGCGCAGTCGGCGGTCACGATCCCGAGCAGCAATCCCCGGCGGTCGGTCACGAGGGCATCCGCATTGGGCCGCACGCCATCGTGCCACGTCTCCTCCACGACAACGCAGTCGGGCGAATGGACCTGGAAGACGCTGACCAGCCGCGCGCCGGGAAGGATCGCCTCGGCCGCCAGCGCCCGGTTCGCCTGGACCGCCGCGGGTTCGTCGTCCGAGCCAAGGCCCGCGTTGAGTCCTGCGACCAGCCCGCTCGAATAACCGCCCCGGCGACCAAGGAAGCCATGCGGCACACCTTCGAGTAGGCCAGCCCGAAAGACTTCGAGATCAGCCAAGGCTCTTGCTGACCTGTTCGAAAGTATCCTTCGACAATCCGGGCTGCTGCGCGATCCGCTCAAGTTCGGCGCGCATCAGCGCTGCGCGCCGCGGCTCGATCCGCCGCCACCGGCCAAGCGGCGCAACGAACCGCGCGGCGGTCTGCGCATTGATCGGGTCGAGCGTCAGAATCAGGTCGGCAACCATCCGGTAGCCAGCGCCACTCGCATCATGGAACGCGCCGGCATTGCCTGCCATTGCCATGTAAAGCGAACGCACCCGGTTGGGATTGCCCATGGTGAAATCGGGATGGCCTGCCAGCGCGCGGACATGCTCTAGCACCTGCGGGTGAAGCGAGCCTGCCTGAAGCGAAAACCACTTGTCGATCACCAGCGCATTACCGGCAAAGCGCTGGTGGAATGCAGCGAGCTTTTCCTCGCGCAGCGGGGTGTCGAGCCCGCACAGCACCATCAGCGCGCCTTGCCGGTCGGTCATGTTGTCCGCGGCATCGAACTGGCCCGCGGCCATGTCGGCGGCCAACGCCGTGGCTCCGGCGGCGAGCAGGACTAGCACCTGGGTCTTGAGCTTGCGCGCGCCCCGCGCCTCTGCCGAAAGGCTATAGGGCACCGCCGATGCGCGCCGGTGAAGCGCGGTCAGTTCGTCTTGCAGCGCGCTGCCGAGCGCCGCTTTCAGCCCTTCACGCGCGGCGCGGATAGCGCCAGGGTCCGCCTGGGCAAACTGCTCGGCCAGATAGCCCTCGCCGGGGAGGATCATCAATTCGCCGCGCATCAGGTCATCGAGAGCGGCATCCTCGATCACTGCCCTGTAGGCGCGGACGATGTCTTCGCGCACCGCATCGCGTTCCGCGCCGCACAGCAAGCCACCGGAGATTTCACCGACCAGGTGCTGAACCACAAGCTGCTGCAGCGCTTCGTAACGCGCGAATGGATCGTCATCGTGCGCGGCGAGGAAGACGAGGTCGCTCGCCGACACATCGCTGTCGATCTGCACCGGTGCGGAGAATCCGCGATTGAGCGAGAGCACCGGGCGCGTCGCGAAGCCGGGGAAGGCGAATTGCATTTCGGCGCGGTCAAGCACCACAAGCTGCTCGCCACGGTGCTGGCCGCTGGCGCGGTCAAACAGTGCGAGCCGCAGCGGTATCACCATCGGATGCTTGCCAGACTGGCCCGGGGTGTCGGGCACCGTCTGCGTGAGCGCAAGCGTCGCCACGCCATCCTCGTGCGTCAGCCGTGCGGTCACCTTGGGGGTTCCGGCCTGGCTGTACCACAGCCTGAACTGGGTGAGATCCAGCCCCGCACCGTCCTCGATCGCCTTGACAAAATCCTCGCAGGTCGCGGCCTCGCCATCGTGGCGCTCGAAATACAGATCGGTCCCCGCGCGAAAGCGCTCCGCGCCCTCCAAGGTCCGCATCATACGGATCACCTCGGCACCCTTGTTGTAGACCGTCGCGGTGTAGAAGTTGGAGATTTCCTGATAGCTGTCCGGGCGGATCGGATGCGCCAACGGACCCGAATCCTCCGGGAACTGCGCGGCGCGGAGCATGCGCACGTCCTCGATTCGCTTGACCGCCGCGCTGCCCATGTCCTGACTGAACAGCTGGTCGCGCAGCACCGTGAAGCCTTCCTTGAGGCTGAGCTGGAACCAGTCGCGACAGGTAACCCGGTTGCCCGACCAGTTATGGAAGTATTCGTGCGCAACCACGCCTTCGATCCCGTCGTAATCGGCGTCGGTCGCGGTTTCCGGATCGGCCAGGATATAGCGGGTGTTGAAGACGTTGAGGCCCTTGTTCTCCATCGCCCCCATGTTGAAGTCCGAAACCGCCACGATGTTGAACAGGTCAAGATCGTATTCGCGCCCGAACGTTTCTTCATCCCATTTCATCGAGGCCTTGAGCGCCTCCATCGCGTGATGGGTGCGATCCTGGTCGCCCTCGCGCACCCAGATATTCAGATCGACCTTTCGGCCGGACATCGTGGTGAACGTATCATGGTTCGCGACCAGATCGCCCGCCACAAGGGCGAACAGGTAGCTGGGTTTGGGCCAGGGATCGTGCCATTCGGCCCAGTGGGTGCCGTTCTCGCCATCGCCCTTTGCGGTGCAATTGCCGTTTGAGAGCAGCACCGGGAACCTGGCCTTATCCCCCTCCATTCGTACGGTGTAGACCGACAGAACATCGGGCCAGTCCGGAAAAAAGGTGATGCGGCGGAAGCCTTCGGCCTCGCACTGGGTGCAGAGCATGCCATTCGAGGCGTAGAGCCCCATCAGCTGGGTGTTCGATGCAGGATCGATTTCGGTTTCGATTTCGATTTCGTGATTATCGCCGGGAAGCGTCACGAGAAGGTCGACCCCATCCATCGTCCAGTTATTGACCAGCGCGCCGTCTACCGTAACCGAAACCGGTGTCAGCCCATCCCCATTGAGCCGCAACGCTGCGCCACCGCGACCCCCGGGATTGCGCCGCACCTTGAGGCTGGACTTCACCCGCGCACGTTCGAGCCCAAGTTCGAAGTACAAAGCAGTTTCTGGCACCAGCCATTCGGGGGGTTGGTAATCCTCGCGGCGAATGACCTTGGGGCCGTGATGGTGCGGGGCGGCGGGAGGAGAGTCGGCGGGGGGAGTAAGGGTAGCGTCCATTCGCTCTTAGTAGGGTGCGCAGCGCCAAGACCAACCCCTAACTTGCGCTTGACAGCGATGCGCGCCTGAGCGCAGTGTCTTGTCCAGACAATACACTGGAGGGGTCCAATGCGTCTCAAGTCAATCGCCGTCACCGCGTTCGTTCTGGCGGCAATACCCAGCGCCGCACACGCCGCCGGCTTTGATGTCGAGCAAGCCACCCGCGCCTACCTCGATACACTGCAAGGCCCGGCGCGCGCCAAGAGCGATGCCTATTTCGAGGGCGGGTACTGGCTGATCCTGTGGGGCACGTTGGTCTCGGTGCTGGTCGACGGGCTGCTACTGCGCTTCGGTCTGTCGGTGCGTTTCAGGAATTGGGGTGAGCGCTTCTTCAAACGCGCAGCCGGCGTTACCTGGTTCACCGCGCTTTGCTACTCGCTTGCCGGCTTTATCCTGGCCCTGCCATGGGCCATCTATACCGGCTTCGTACGCGAAAAGCAGTACGACCTGATGAACCAGTCCTTTGGCGGCTGGCTTGCCGACATGGCCAAGGACCTTGGCATCAACCTGCTGATCTTCCCGCTGATCGCAATGGCGGTTTACGCGGTAATCCGCCGTTCTCCGAAGAACTGGTGGCTTGCAGGGGCCGGCGTCATGGCTGCCTTCTTCGCTTTGGGAATGTTGGTTGCGCCGGTCTACATCGCGCCGCTGTTCAACAAGTACACTGAAATGCCCGCAGGCCCGATGCGTGACCGGATCGTGGCGATGGCTCAGTCCAAGGGCATACCGTCGGAGCACATCTATGTGTTCGATGCCTCGAAGCAGTCCAAGCGGATTTCGGCCAACGTTTCAGGCGTCGGGCCGACTATCCGGATCAGCCTCAACGACAACCTGCTCAACCGCAGCTCGCCTCAAGAGGTTGCCGCGGTAATGGGACATGAAATGGGTCACTACGTCCTCAACCACGTGTGGTGGGGCCTCGCTTTCTTCAGCGCGGTGGCGGCGCTGGCGATGTTCCTCGTCTCGCGCCTGGCGCCCGCACTGATCACCCGTTTTGGCGAGCGCTGGGGTGGGATCCGCGATGTCGGCGATCCGGCTTCGATGCCAGTGCTGGGGATTCTCTTCGCAGTCTTCTCGATGCTTGCAACCCCGCTGACAAATACGATGATCCGGGTCGACGAAAGCCAGGCCGATGCCTTCGGGCTCGACGTTGCGCAGGAGCCCGATGGCTTCGCCTCAGTGGCGATGAAGCTATCCGAATACCGCAAGATCGAACCCGGCCCGATCGAAGAGATGCTGTTCTACGATCATCCCTCGGGCGCGACCCGGGTGCGGATGAGCATGCAGTGGAAGAAGGACCATGTGCCGAATGCGCAGATGGTTGTGCCTCCGCCGATGCAGCCCGAAAGCGCCGGTGCGCCCCAAGGCCCCAAGCCGCAATAGGAAGGGAATGAAGCCGCGACTGTTCATCTTCGGGCTTGGCTACAGCGCCGGGCGGATCGCCGCTGAAGCAGAGGCGCGTGGATGGGAGGTTGTTTCGACCGGCCGCGATGGAACTTTGACTTTCGATGACGATGGGGCGGTGCGAGCGGCGCTGGCCGATTGTGCGCAAGTCCTGAGTTCGGTCCCGCCGGCCGCCGACGGCGATCCGGTGCTGGACAGCTACGGCGACGCGCTGGCGGGCAAGAAGTTGAGCTATCTTTCCTCAACCGGGGTCTACGGCGATTGTCGCGGAGCCTGGGTCGATGAAACCGCACCGACCGGAACCGGTCGCCGCACCGCGCGAAGCGACGCCGATGCAAAGTGGCTGGCACGCGGCGCGCGAGTCCTTCGCCTTCCCGGCATTTACGGTCCGGGCCGTTCCGCCCTCGACCGGGTCCGAGATGGGGTGGCCCGGCGCATCGACGCCCCCGACCAGGTTTTCAGCCGGGTGCATGTGGCTGACATCGTCAGCGGCGCCCTGTTGGCACTTGATGCCCCGCCGGGGGCATACAACCTTGCCGACGACCTCCCGGCAAGCCAGAATTCAGTTATCGAACAGGCGAGCCGGTTGCTCGGAGTGGCGCCACCGCCTCGTCAATCATTGGACGAGGCCGATCTCAGCCCGCAGGCGCGATCGTTCTACGCCGAAAACCGCCGCGTCGCGAACGGCAAGGCCAAACGCGTGCTTGGCTGGAGACCGCAATTCCCCACCTATCGCGAAGGGCTGGCAGCGCTACTTGCGCCCACCTAGCGCGACGGTCAGCCCGGCGAGCACCAACAGCGCTCCGCCAATCGTCAGCTTTGTCCAGTGATAGCCTTCGAACAGCGTCGAAAGTGCCATGGCGACAACAGGGATCAACACGCTGTTGTAAGCGGCGCGTCCCGGTCCCCAATCGCGCAGCAGGATGGCATAGAGCGGAAAGGTCAACACGGTTCCGACAAGCCCCAGGTAAGCCACACCTGAGAGGTACGCTGGGCTGGGGTCGATAACCGGAGGCCCGGTGGTGATCCAGGCATAGGCTGCATCGCAAAGCGATCCTGCGAGCATTGCCCAGGCAAGCAGGACCGGAATTGGTTCGGCCCGGGCAGTCTGGCTCGCCTGCAGTACATTGGCGATCGACGCACAGAAGATCGCGCCACTGACCAATAGCAGCCCCGCCACCACCGACCCGCCAAGATTGGCCACCTGATATTCGTGCACCATCAACAACGCGATGCCGCCGACCGCAATGCCTGAGCCGACCAGAAACCGGCGCGAAATCGGTGCGCCGATGAAGATCCGCGCCAAAAGCGCATTGGGCACGATCAGCAGCGCGAACATGACTGCGACGAGCCCTGAGGTCAGGAACCGTTCCGACTGATAGACCAGCTGGAAGTTGGCGAAGAACTGGAAGAGACCGATCACCGCAGCGAGCGCCAGTCCGCGCCGGCCAAGCATCAAGCGCTCGCCGCGGAGCGATGCGAAGATGAACATGCCGAGCGCTGCGAGCGCGAACCGCCAGGTAACCGACCACGCAGGCGGAACCGGGCCAAGCTGGCTCTTGATCACTAACCAGGTCGATCCCCAGACCAGGGTGGTGATGACGAAAGCGACAATTCCGCGGGCGCCGACCGTTCGATTTTCACTCACAGTGCAGCAATCGCCCCGGCCAGCGCCGCGCTATGGGCCGGGTCGGTGTTCCATGCAGTGACCAGTCGCGCGGCATCCTCACCCCAGTCATAAAAGCTGAAGCCCTGCGTCCTGAGTCGCTCGCGCTCCGCCGCGGTCATCCGCAGGAACAGCTCGTTCGCTTCGACCGGATGCATCAGGCGGTCGGCGGCCGCTGCCCCCAGTTGCTGCGCCGCGCGGTTGGCACTGCGTGCATTTTCCAGCCAGAGGTCATCTTCAAGCATGGCGAGCAACTGCGCCGCAAGGAAGCGGCCTTTCGATTGCAGGTGCCCGGCGCGCTTGCGGCGAAGCCGGGCCACATCGGCTAGCTCGGAATCGAAGAATATCAGCGCCTCGGCGCTCATTCCGCCGTTCTTGACGCAGCCAAACGAAAGCGCGCTCGCCCCCTGGCAGGCTTCCCAAGGGGTGCAGCCAAGGAAGGCGACCGCATTGTCGAAGCGCGCACCGTCGACGTGCAGCTTGAGGCCATGCGCGGCCGCAGCGGCTGCGATCGCCGCCATTTCGTCGGGCCGGTACGATCGCCCATATTCGCTTGCCTGCGTGACCGAAACCGCATGCGGCTGCACCTGGTGAACATCCTTGCGGATCTGGCCGACCGCGGCATCGATGCTCGCGGGGGAAAGTCTGGCGCCTTCGCCGTCGGCAAGAATCAGCTTGGCGCCATGCGTATAAAAGCCCGGCGCCCCGCATTCGTCGGTTTCGATATGCGCCTCGCGGTGACAGATAACCCCGCCGTGCGGTGGCACCATTGAAGCAAGCGCAAGGCAGTTGGCTGCGGTTCCGGTAGCGACCCACAAAACGGCACACGGCCTGCCGAACAGGGCGCCAAAACGCGCATCAAGTTCGAGACTGAGCGCGTCATTGTCGTAGGGCGGCTGCGGCGCATCGGCCGCGCGCATCGCCTCCCACACGCGAGGATGGACGGCAGCGGCATTGTCGGACAGGAATTGCATCGCCATCTAGCCATGTAAGCGGCATGGCGCCGCGTCAAGCTTGGGAGGTTCTGTTGGAAGACGTAACAATCACCAGCCACGATCATGGCGATCATGGGGAGTATCACGCGGCAGTGGCGGGATCCAATTCGATCGGTCGGCTGACCTGGACCCAGCGGGGCGCGGTACGCGCTGCCGAACATACCTTGGTGCCGCCAGAAATCGGGGGACGCGGTGTAGCGGGCAAGCTGGTCGAAGCTCTGATTGCCGATGCCCGCTCGCATGGCTTCAAGATCGATCCGCAATGCAGCTATGTGGCCGCCCAGTTCAAGCGTCATCCGGAGTGGGCAGACCTGCACGCCTGAGCGAAGCCACACTGGTATTATTGCTTAATTTGGCTTTACCGCAGCCAGTAAGGCGCGCTTCACCGGGGCGGGGCCATTGCGTTTGCGACCAGGGGCATCGCAGATGGAGCAGACCATGCGCTATGTCTTATACGCCGCAGCTGCGGTAGCCGTTGCCGCCTTGTGGCTGAATTCCAGCAACCAGGGTGCCCGGCTCAAGCGGCACATGAACAACCATCCGTCCGAGACTGCGGCGCTCTACTGAGCGCGGCAGCGATGCGTCACCCCAGAATACCGGGAAGGTTCAGGCCTTTCTCCCGGGCGCAATCGAGCGCAATGTCGTAGCCCGCATCGGCATGGCGCATCACGCCGGTGGCAGGATCGTTCCACAGCACGCGCTCGAGCCGCCGCGCCGCCTCGGCTGTCCCGTCGGCAACGATTACCATGCCTGAGTGCTGCGAATAGCCCATCCCCACACCGCCGCCGTGGTGGAGCGAAACCCAGGTCGCCCCGCTGGCGGTGTTGAGCAGGGCGTTTAGCAGCGGCCAGTCCGAGACTGCATCGGAGCCATCGCGCATCGCCTCGGTCTCGCGGTTGGGCGAAGCGACCGAGCCTGAATCGAGGTGATCGCGCCCGATCACCACCGGGGCCTTGAGCTCGCCCGAGGCGACCATCTCGTTGAAGGCGAGGCCGAGCCGGTGGCGATCGCCCAATCCGACCCAGCAGATTCGCGCGGGCAGGCCTTGGAATTTGATCTTCTCGCGCGCCATGTCGAGCCAGCGGTGGAGTTGCACATGGTCGGGCAGCAGTTCCTTCACCTTGGCATCGGTCTTGTAGATGTCTTCCGGATCGCCCGACAGCGCGGCCCAGCGGAACGGCCCGATCCCGCGGCAGAACAGCGGGCGGATATAGGCCGGGACGAAGCCTGGGAAGGCGAAGGCCTCGCCCACGCCCTCGTCGAAAGCGACCTGGCGGATGTTATTGCCGTAATCGGTGGTCGGCACGCCGCGCTTCTGGAATTCGAGCATCGCCTCGACATGCCGCGCCATGCTCGCCTTTGCGGCATGGGCGACGACCTCGGGCTCACACTCGCGCTTATCGAGCCATTCGGCGACGCTCCAGCCGGCGGGCAGGTAGCCATTGACCGGATCGTGCGCGCTGGTCTGGTCGGTCAGCAGGTCGGGCAGGATGCCGCTCGCCAGCATGTCGGGGAGCACTTCGGCGGCATTGCCAAGCAGGCCGACCGAGACCGGCTTCCCGCTCGCCTTGGCCTCGTCGATGATGGCCATGGCCTCGTCGATGGTTTCGGCCATACGGTCGAGGTAGCCAGTGCGCAGGCGCATCTCGATACGGCTGCGCTGGCACTCGACCGCCAGGCAGCTCGCCCCGGCCATCACCGCGGCAAGCGGCTGCGCGCCGCCCATTCCGCCAAGTCCCGCGGTGAGCAGCCACCGCCCGGTCAGGTCGCCGCCGTAATGCTGGCGGCCCATCTCGACGAAGGTCTCATAAGTGCCCTGCACAATCCCTTGGGTGCCGATATAGATCCAGCTTCCCGCGGTCATCTGGCCGTACATCGCAAGGCCTTTGCGATCGAGCTCGGCGAAGTGTTCCCAGGTCGCCCACTTGGGCACGAGGTTGGAGTTGGCGATCAGCACCCGCGGGGCATCGGCGTGCGTCTTGAATACCCCCACCGGCTTACCCGACTGGACCAGCAGCGTCTCGTCGTCACCCAGCCCGCGGAGCGTCTCGACAATCTTGTCATAACTTTCCCAATCGCGTGCGGCGCGGCCGATCCCGCCATAGACGACCAATTCCTCGGGCCGCTCGGCAACATCGGGATGAAGATTGTTCATCAGCATCCGCAAGGGCGCCTCGGTGAGCCAGCTCTTCGCGCTGAGCTCGGTGCCGGTCGCTGCGCCGATCACGCGGCTGTTGTCGAGACGGGTCATGGTCATCCTTTCGCGAAGGTCAGGCAGGCGGCGATCAGCGCCTTCAGTGTGGGGAGGATGGCGGGCGCGGCATGAAGCGCGCCGGGCCAGTTCGATTCGTCGATTGCGGCGGGCTCACCCATGTAGCCGCGCATCGCGAGTTCCATCTGCACCGCATGAACGCCTTTGTCCGGCGCGCCGTAATGCCGGGTGGTCCACCCGCCTTTGAAGCGGCCGTTCGCCACCCAGCTTTGGCCCGACGCAGCGCAGATTGCGGCCAGACCGGCCTCCAGTTCGGGGGCACAAGTGGTGCAACCGTTGGTGCCGAGATTGAACTGCGGCAATTCGTCCTCGAATAGGCGGGGGATGCGGCTGCGGATCGAATGGGCGTCGTAGAGAACCACGCGCGGGTGGACTTTGCGAAGCCGATCGAGTTCGGCGCGCAGCGCGGCGTGATAGGGATCGAAGAATGTCTTGCGGCGCCAGGCGATCTCATCCTCCTCAGGATCGAAACCGCGGTAGAGCGGCTGGCCGTCGAAGGTGGTGGTAGGCACGAGTTCGGTGGTCGCCTGTCCGGGATAAAGCGATGCGCCCGAAGGATCGCGGTTGCAGTCGATCAGCGAACGGCTGACCTCGGTGGCGATCGTAGTCGCGCCCATGTCGCGGACGAAGGCGTAGAGTTCGGCGATCCACCAATCGGCATCGCGCCGCGCCAGCCATGGTGAGACAAAGCGGTCCTCGACCCCACCGAGCCCGGTGCCGCCGTGCGGAAAGGCGACGACCAGCGGTGCTTCGCCGCGGTGGATGTGGAGCCAATCGGTCACGCCAACACCGGCAGGCCCACGCCCACCGCATGAGCCAGCGCGCCCGAACGGAGGATCGCTTCGGCGGCCTGCATGTCGGGGTGGAAATGGCGATCCTCGCCCAGCGAAGGCACCACCGCGCGAAGCAGGCGCCGCGCGGCTTCGAGCGGCGCCGATGAGGTCAGCGGCGCGTGGAATTCGCAGCCCTGCACGGCGGCGAGAAGTTCGATCGCAAGGACAGCCTCAGCATTGGCGAGCATCGGCGCCAATCGCCTAGCGCCGTGTGCCGCCATCGAGACATGATCTTCCTGGTTGGCCGAAGTCGGGATCGAATCGACACTGGCCGGGTGCGCCATCTGCTTGTTCTCGCTGACCAGCGCGGCGGCGGTGACCTGCGGGATCATGAAGCCCGAATTGAGCCCCGGATGCGGCGTGAGGAACGCGGGAAGCGCGGACAGCGCGGGATCGACCAGCATCGCGATGCGGCGTTCCGACAGACTACCGATCTCGCACAGCGCCAGCGCGATCATGTCGGCGGCAAAGGCCACCGGCTCGGCATGGAAATTCCCGCCCGACAGCGCTTCGTCGCTTTCGGGGAAGATCAGCGGATTGTCCGAAACGCCGTTCGCTTCGGTGAGCAAAGTCTCCCCGGCTTGGCGCAGCAGGTCGAGCGCCGCACCCATCACCTGCGGCTGGCAGCGCAGGCAATAGGGGTCCTGAACCCGCGGATCGTCGGCCGCGTGGCTGGCGCGGATCGCGCTGCCCGCCATCAGTTCGCGCAGCGCCGCGGCGACCTCGATCTGGCCGCGGTGGCGACGCAGCGCATGGATGCGCGGGTCGAACGGGGTGTCCGAGCCTTTCGCGGCCTCGGTCGACAGCGCCCCGGTGACCAAAGCGGAGCGCAGCAGATCCTGCGCACCGATCAACGAGGCGAGTGCGTTGGCGGTGGAGAACTGGGTCCCGTTGAGCAGCGCAAGGCCTTCCTTGGGGCCGAGTTCGAGCGAGGCAAGACCGGCTTTGGCGAGCGCCGCTGCGGCATCGATCCGCTCGCCCTCGACCCACACCTCGCCGACGCCGATCATCGCTGCGGTCATGTGCGCGAGGGGCGCAAGATCGCCGCTGGCACCGACCGAGCCCTGGCACGGCACCACGGGGGTCAGCCCCTTCTCGAGCATCGCCTCAAGCAGCGCCACCGTCGCAGGCCGTACCCCGCTCGCCCCCTGCCCCAGGCTCGCAAGCTTGAGCGCCATCATCAGCCGCACCACTGGCACCGGTGACGCTTCGCCCGTCCCCGCCGCGTGGCTGAGCACGATATTGCGCTGGAGTACTGCGAGATCGCCCGGCTCGATCCGCACCGAGGCGAGCTTTCCGAAGCCGGTATTGATCCCGTAGACCGGCTCGCCGCGCGCGACGATCCGCTCGACCGCTGCGGCGCTGGCGGCGATGCGCGGGGCGGCGGACGGATCGAGCCGCGCGGAGGCGCCGCGATAGATCGCCGTCCAGTCCGCGAACGAAACCTCGCCCGGGTTCAAAACCACTTCGCTCATTGCCCTCTCCACACCCGCGCATGGAGCGGCCGCGCGCCCATGCGGTAAACCAATTCGGCCGGATCGCTCACGTCCCAGATCGCCAGGTCGCAGCTCTTGCTTGCCTCGAGCGAACCGCATTCAGCCTCGAGGCCAAGGGCCCGCGCGGCATTGATCGTCACTCCGGCGAGACATTCGGCAACGGTCAGACGGAAGCAGGTTGCGCCCATGTTCATCGCCAGCAGCGGCGAGCTGAGCGGGCTGGTGCCGGGGTTGCAATCGGTAGCGATGGCGATCGGCACACCCGCATCGCGCAAGGCCTGAACCGGCGGCAGTTGCGTCTCGCGGCAGAAGTAATACGCGCCGGGAAGAAGCATCGCGAGCGTGCCCGCCTGTGCCATAGCCGCAACTCCCGCAGCATCGAGATGCTCGAGATGGTCCGCCGACAGCGCCCCGAACCGTGCGGCCAGCGCAGCGCCGCCAAGGTTGGAAAGCTGCTCCGCATGGAGCTTGACCGGCAGGTCATGCGCCTGCGCCGCCTCGAACACCCGTTCGATTTGCGCCGGCGAAAAGCCGATACCCTCGCAGAACCCATCGACGGCATCGGCCAGGCCTTCTGCGACGATGGCCGGGATCATCTCGCGGCAGACGAGGTCGATGTATCCATCGGCGTTACCCGCAAACTCCGGCGGCAGCGCGTGCGCGCCAAGGAAGGTCGTGACCACGCGCACGGCACGAACCTCGCCCAGTCCCCGCGCGGCGCGGAGCATCTTCATCTCGCTTTGCAGGTCGAGCCCGTAGCCGCTCTTGATCTCGATCGTGCCCAGCCCTTCGCCGAGCAGCGCATCGAGTTGGGGCAAAGCTGCTTCAACCAGTTCGTCTTCGCTCGCCGCGCGGGTCGCGCGCATGGTCGAGACGATCCCGCCCCCGCCCCGGGCGAGCTCTTCGTAGCTTGCACCTTCGAGCCGCAGTTCGAATTCGCGCGCGCGGTTTCCGGCGTGGACGAGGTGGGTGTGCGCATCGATCAGCGCGGGGGTGATCAGGCGGCCCTGGCAATCGGTGCTCGCTGCGGAGGTCAGTTCGGGCGCAGTGCTCGCCGGTCCGGCATAGACGATCCGGCCCGCTAGAGAGGCAACCTTACCTTGCTCGATCAGCGAAGTACCCGGTGCCTGCGTCAGCAGTTTCGCATTGGTCCAGACGTGATCGACCTGCATCGCCCTCTCCGTGGAGTCGTGAATATGTATAGACATATTGAGCGATGTGTATAGGCTGTTCCGCATGGCCGCTGCCCTGCACTTCGCCGAAGCCCTCTTGCCCGGTGGCTGGGCCCGCGACGTGCGCGTCGAGATTGCGGCCGGTCGCTTCGGCAAGATCGAAAGCGGCGTGCCTGCGCAGCCGCGGGACGCGCGCCACATGGTCGCGCTGCCAAGCTTGCCCAACGTCCACAGCCACGCCTTCCAGCGCGGCATGGCGGGCATGGCCGAGCGCCGCGGGACTAGCGCTGACAGTTTCTGGACTTGGCGCGAGGCGATGTACCACTTCCTCGACCGGATGAGCCCCGACGACGTCATGGCGATCGCCGCGCTCGCCTATGCCGAGATGCTCGAAAGCGGTTTCACCCGGGTCGGCGAGTTCCACTACCTGCATCACGATCCGGCGGGCGCCGCCTATTCGGGCAATGGCACGGCGATGGCCGAAGCGGTGGCTCAAGCTGCGCGCGAGACCGGGATCGCCATGACCCTGCTGCCGGTGTTCTACGCCCATGCCGATTTCGGCGGCGCCCCGCCCAAGCCCGGACAGCGGCGCTTCATCAGTGGTCTCGATACATTTTACCGGCTTCACGAGGGTTGCGGTGCCGCGATCGCCGGCCTGCCCGATGCCGTGCTGGGCCTTGCCCCGCACTCGCTGCGCGCGGTGACCGCCGAGGAGCTCGACGCGCTGCTCGCGCTACATCCGTCCGGTCCGGTACATATTCACGCCGCCGAACAGATGGGCGAGGTCGAGGCAAGCCTCGCCTGGTCGGGCCAGCGACCGGTCGAATGGCTGCTCGATCACGCCCCGCTTGGCGAGCGGTGGTGCCTGATCCACGCGACGCACACCACCGAGGCCGAAGCACGCGGCATGGCCGCGTGCGGTGTGGTTGCCGGACTATGCCCGGTGACCGAGGCCAATCTGGGTGACGGGATTTTCCCCGCGGTCCACTACCGCGCCGCGGGCGGCAGCTTCGGCCTCGGCACCGATTCCAACGTGCTGATTGATGCCGCCGAGGAACTCCGCTGGATGGAGTATGTCCAACGCCTAGCGCATCAGCGCCGGAACCTGTTGGCGGGCGGCAGCGAGGCCAGTACGGGCGGCACGCTCTTCCGTGGCGCGCTCGCGGGCGGGTCGCAGGCGCTTGCCGCGGCGTCAGGCTTGGTTGAAGGCATGCCGGCCGATTTCCTCACGCTTGATTCGGCCCATCCAGCCTTGATCGGCGCTGCTGCCGACAGCTGGATCGACCGCTGGATCTTCGCTGCGGGGCGCAGCGCGGTGGATGAAGTCTGGCGCGCAGGCCGGCAGTTGGTCAGCCAGGGCCGCCACCTGGGGCGCGACGCCATCGCGTCCCGCTACCACGCAGTAATGATGCGGCTTCTAGGGTGAAGCCCGCGCCGCTGCACGAACGGATCCGCCGCGAAATCGAGGCACGAATCCTGTCGGGGGCTTGGGCGCCCGGCGCGCGGGTGCCCGGTGAGGTCGAGCTGATGGCGCAATACCACTGCGCGCGGATGACTGTGAACAAGGCGCTTTCCGCGCTGGCTCAATCCGGTCTGGTCGAACGCCGCCGCCGTGCCGGAACATTCGTCGCCCGTCCGCGTTCGCAATCGATGGTGCTTGAGATAACCGATCTGGCCCGCGAAGTTGCCGCGCGGGGGCAGACTTACACCTGGACTATGACCCGCCGGCGCGAGCTTTCCCCCGGCAGATCCGACATGGCTGGTCCAGTGCTTGAAGTGGAAGGCGTTCACTGCGCGGACGGACACTCTCTGGCCTTCGAACACCGGCTGGTGAGCATTGAACAGGTCCCGGAAATCCTCAATGCGGACCTCGCTGCCGAAGCGCCAGGAACGTGGTTGCTCGGCCACGTGCCGTGGACGGAAGCCGAAAATCGCATCGGTGCAAGTGCAGCGAATTCGGCTCTGGCTAAGGCTCTCGGCATCGCGACCGGAGATCCCTGTCTTACCATAACGCGGCGAACCTGGCGGAGTGGCGTACCGGTTACGCTGGTCACTCAGCATTTCATCGCCGAACGTCACGAACTGGTCGCGCGGTTCGGATCGGTCTAGGGGGAAGTCGAAAGAATTGCGCCGGAACTTCCACGTGATCAATGCGTTATATTTCGTTGGCGGCCACTACACGATTTCCACTACCGGCCCGATTTTGAGATGAGGGACGGGATCGACAAATGACTGGGACGCGGCGGGACTGGGCAATCGCAACCAACGCGTTGCTGCTGGCGGCATTTGTCTGCCCGAACCCCGCGCTCGCACAGCCGAAAAAGCGCAAGGCAGTCGCAGCCCAGACCAGTCCCGTCGGCTCCCTGCCCGAGACGCCGCCAACCATTCCGGCGCCACCGCCTGATGCGAAGCTGCCCGCCGTCGAGCCGATCATTACGGATGACGAGTTCAAAGCCGCCATCCCCAAGCTCGATCCGGCCGATGACCCGGAACTCGCCAAGCCGCTCGAATCGATCGCTGATTTCGAACGACGGGTTGCCGCTGAACAGGCTGGCGCGAAGCCCCGGGAAGGCGCCTTGCCGCCCGCGGGTGATACCGCACTTGCCGACAAGCAGGCGGTGGAAACGATCGGCGACGCGCCGATCAACGATGCCGAATTGACCAAGCCGCTCCCGCCGCTTGAGCAATTCAAGGTCGAACCGGTCCAGTTCGTCGATGCGCCGGAAGATACCAAGACGGTCGAGGTCGATTACCAGGTCCAGCTGAGCGGGCTCGACAAGGCCGACGCCGAGACCGAGGCGGATCTTACCGGCCGTTTCAACAGCTTGTCTGCGCTCCGCTCGGGCAAGGGTCGGGCCGCAAATGCCGCGCAGGTGGCGAGCCGCGAGGGCGAGGACGCGGCGCTGCTCAAAAAGCTGCTTGCGGCCGAAGGGTGGTTCGATGCGCAGGTTGTCACCCGGCTAGACCGTTCGAATGCCGAAAACGGCCAGCCGCTGCTCGCGGTAATCGAGGTCAGCCCGGGCAAACGCTTTTCCTATGCGACGATCACGGTCGATGCCGCGCCAACGATCCCGCCCGATCTCATTCGCAGCAACCTTGCGCTCAAAGTTGGCGATCCGGTACGCGCCGAACAGGTTCTGGTCGAGGAAGCCAAGGTCGCACTGGCGCTGCCCGAGAACGGTTACCCCTTTGCCGCGTTGGGCCAGCGCGACGTGCTGCTCGATCAGGACACCGGCGGCGCGGATTATACCTTGCCGGTCACCGTTGGGCCGCGCGGGACCTATGGGGACATCGTCAGCCAAGGTAACGAAGCGTTCGGAGCGGACCACATCAAGGTCCTCGCCAGGTTCAAGCCGGGCGAACTTTACGACAGCCGCAAGGTCGATGACCTGCGCCAGGCACTGATCGCCACCGGGCTGTTCAAAGGGGTCGGCGTCGAACCGCGCCGCACCGGCCAGCCGGGACCCGACGGCACCGAAGTGGTCGAATTGGTGGTCAAGCAGGATGCCGGTCCGCCGCGTGTAATCGCCGCCACCGCTGGCTATGCGACCGGCGAAGGATTCCGTGCCGAGGCCAGCTGGACTCACCGCAATTTCTTGCGCCCCGAAGGCGCGCTGATCATAAGCGGGGTCGCGGGGACGCAAGAACAGGGTGCGGGGGCGACCTTCCGCCGGTCGAACACGGGCAAGCGCGATCGCACATTCGAACTTGCCGCCGACTTGCATCATTCGGAATACGATGCCTTCTCGGCCTATACCGGCCGGCTCGCGGCGCGGGTCAGCTACGATTCGACCCCCTTGTGGCAGAAGCGATTCACCTACGCTTATGGCGTGCAGTTGATCGGAACCAATGAAAGCGTCTACGACTTCTCATTGGCACAAAGGGTACGGCGGACATACGGCATAGCAGGGCTGTCGGGCCAGGCCGGCTTCGATACCACTGATAGTCTGCTCGACCCGACCAGGGGCTTTCGCTTCGTTGCCCTGGTTGAGCCCGAAGGTTCGCTCAACCGCGGCTTCTCACCTTATGCGCGGCTGCGGCTCGATGGCTCGACCTATCGCCGCTTCGGAGGTTCGCTGACGCTTGCGGCACGCGCGCGGATTGCGACGATCCAGGGCGCCAGCCTTGACGACCTCGCGCCTTCGCGGCGGATCTATGCAGGCGGTGGCGGGTCTGTTCGCGGTTTCGGCTACCAGCAGCTCGGTCCGCGCGATCCGAACAATGACCCGATCGGGGGGCGCAGCCTGATCGAGGGGGCGGTCGAGGCGCGTTACCGTTTCGGCGATTACGGTGTGGTCGCCTTTGCCGATGTCGGGCAATCGTACACCGAGACCCTCCCGACATTCCGCGACTTGCGCGTCGGGGTGGGGCTCGGTGCGCGGGTTTATACGAACTTCGGCCCGGTGCGAATCGATGTGGCGACCCCGCTTGCACGCCGCACCGGTGAGAGCCGGATCAATGTCTACGTCTCGATCGGGCAGGCGTTCTGATGGAAGAGGCCAAAGCCGAAACTACGCCTCTGCCGCACGAAGCCCCAAGTGGCCGCGACTGGCTGCGCGTCGCGCGCCGGGGAGTCATCGCGGCTCTGCTGGGCCTCATCATCGCGCTGGCCGGGTTGTTCGTCTTTGTACAGACCGACGCCGGGCGCCAGTTCGCGGCGCGGCAGGTTTCCGGCATGACTTTCGGCAACGGGCTGCGCATTTCAGTCGGCCGTATCGAGGGTTCACTCTTCGGCAAGACCCGGCTGATCGATGTTGCCGCCTATGACACCAAGGGCCGGTTCCTGTCCGCGCCGGAAGTCGACCTCGATTGGCGGCCGCTCGCCTATCTTGGCAACCACGTCGATGTGCGTTCAGCCAGCGCCGCACTGGTGACGCTCGAGCGGGTGCCGCAGTTCAAGGTGAGCACCACCAAGGGTCCGCTGTTGCCCGATCTCGATATCGATGTCGGAAGCCTCAGGATCGATCGGCTAATCGCGCTGCCGGCGGTTTCGGGCGAGCGGCGTGAATTGCGGCTTGCCGGTATCGCAAAGATCGCCAACCGCCGCGCGCAGGTGACGGCACAGGCGCTCACCCTTGCGGCGCCAGGCGATCAGTCCGGTGACCGCCTCGATCTTGTGATCGACGCGGTGCCAGAAGCGAACCGGCTCGCGCTCAAGCTTAACGTCGATGCTCCGCAAGGCGGAGTGATCGCCGCGCTAGCCCGACTCGACAAGGGGCTGGCGCTGCGGCTCGACGGGCGCGGTGACTGGGCGCGGTGGGACGGCACCCTGGCGGCCGACCTTGGCGGACAGCCGGTCGCTCGGCTTGCGCTCGGAGCGCGCAGCGGGACCGTTTCGGCCAAGGGGCCCGCGCAGCTCGGACTGTTGCTCGGCGGGGTGCCTGCGGTCCAACTCGACACCACCACCCAGCTCGACCTTGCCGCGAAGCTCGACAACCGCCGCGCCGACGTTTCGGGTTCGCTGCGCTCCGACCAGCTGGCGCTACTCCCTTCCGGCACCGTCGATTTTGCGGACAACAGCTTCGACGGGTTCAAACTGGATGTGCTGCTGATGCGGCCGGCAGCCTTGGCGCCAAACCTTTCGGGCCGTGCGCTCCACGCGGTGATGACCTTCGACGGTGCGTTCGCCCGGCCTGCGGTTGAGTACCGGCTGACCGGTGCACAGCTGGCATTCGGGACCACCGTGCTCGAAGGGATCGATGCCAGCGGCAAGGCGCGAGTGGATCCCGACCAGATCGTGATTCCCGTGTCGGGTCGCATTGCGCGGATCGGCGGGCTCGACAGTGTGGCCGGAGGAACGCTGGCAGGCGTTCGGCTCAGCGGCGATCTTGCCGTGCAAGGCGCTCGCATTCTGTCAGACAACATGCGGATCAGGTCGGACCGGGTGGATGCCAAGGCGGTGCTGCTCGCCGATACCGCCAAAGGGCTTTATACCGGCGCGTTCGAGGGGCGGATCAATAATTACAAGGTCGATAGTGTCGGCACCTTCGCAGTCCAGACCACCGCCGACCTCAGGCACGGCCCTGCCGGTTTCATCCTGACCGGCACGGTCCGCGCGCGGTCGACGCAATTGACCAATCAGAGCGTCAGGGACCTGCTTGGCGGGCAGATGACCGGGTCGAGCCAACTGCTCTACGGCCCTGACGGCGTGGTCCGGTTCTCGCGCCTGCGGGTATCTGCACCCGAGCTTCAGGTATTCGATGGGCGCGGCACTTACAGCAATGGCCAGATCACACTTGCCGCCACCGGACACTCGGTGCGCTATGGCCCACTCGCGCTCCAGCTGAATGGCACTCTCGCCAATCCCCGTGCGGTACTTCTGGCGAAAAGCCCAGGATTTGGCATTGGCCTTGCCGGAGTGCGCGCGGAGATTCTCGGCAACAATGGAGGCTACCGCTTCAACGCGACCGGCCAGACCGATTACGGCGCGCTCAGCGCAGACGTAACCTTGCTTCAAGGAAAGACCCTGACGCTGCAGATCAACAAAGGCGATCTTGCCGGGATCGGTTTCAGCGGGCGGATCCAGCGTACTTCGGCCGGTCCTTTCGCCGGGCGGCTCGATGCCAATGGCCGAGGGCTCGCCGGGGTTATCCGGCTTGGTGCCGCGGGACGTTACCAGGAGGCACTGGTCAATGTACGCGCCAATGACACGGTGCTACCCGGACCGGCACAGCTTTCCATCGGCAGCGCGATCGTCGATGCGCGGGTGGTACTGTACCAGAAACCATGGGTGGTGGCCGACGTGCAGCTCGCCCAGACCCAGTTTCGCGGGTTCAACTTCGCGGCGGCGCGGGCGCAGGTGGATTACCGCGATAGCCGCGGAAACGCGAAGTTCCTCGCCGAAGGAGTCAGCGGGGTGCCATTCAAGCTGGCTGGCAACGCGCAGCTCGAACCCCAGCTGTGGCGCGCCGCGCTTGACGGACGGGTGCGCGGGATCGCCTTCCGCACCACCAGTCCGGCGCGGATCATCCCGGGTCGCGATGGGTACGAACTGCTGCCCACCCGCTTCGATTTCGGCCAGGGCAGCCTTCGCCTCGCGGGTAAGTATGGCAGCGGTCTCAAGATCGAGAGCCGGATGGACCGCCTCGATATGGCACTTTTGAACGCCTTCTTGCCTGGCTACGGCATCGGCGGCCGGGCCACCGGATCGCTTGATTTCGACCAGCCAAATCCCGGCGCCTTCCCGCGGGCCGACGCGCGGCTCAGCATCGAAGGGTTCTCGCGCACCACAGCAGCGGCGGTCAGCCAGCCGGTCGATATCAATTTTGTCGGCAAGCTGCTCGCCGATGGCGGCGAGGGCCGCGCGGTAATCCGCGAGCGAGGCTCGGTGATCGGACGGCTGGTCGGTTCGCTCCGTCCGCTCGGCCCCGGTGCGGGAAGCTGGATTACCCGGGTGACCGCGGCGCCGCTCGGTGGCGGGATTCGCTACAACGGTCCCGCCGACACGCTGTGGTCGTTTATCGGCCAACCCGACCAGGCGCTGAGCGGACCGATCGCGGTCGGCGCGGACTTTTCCGGACGGCTGCGCCAGCCACAGCTGACCGGTGTCGTCCGCGGCGAAAGCCTGACTTACGAAAACCAGACCTACGGCACCCGATTTACGTCGATGGCACTCGCCGGGCACTTCGCCGGCAACAGGCTGCAAGTCGAACAATTCAACGCGGTTGCCGGTTCTGGCAAGATTTCTGGCAGTGGCTATCTGAGCCTGGCCCAGGCCGAGGGCTATCCGATGAACATGAGCTTCGACCTCAACAACGCTCGACTGGCGCGCAGCGATGCCCTGTCCTCAGCCGCGACTGGCCAACTTCGCCTGACCAAGCGCGCCGGCGAGACCGCGCAGCTTTCGGGCAAGCTGCTCCTTCCCGAAACTCGCTACGAACTGGTCCGGCAGGGGTCTTCCGAAGTTCCCGAATTGACCGGGGTACGCTTCAAGCCGCCTCGCGGGCGCCCCCGGATCACGGGCAACGAACCCGCAGTTCCGCGCGGCAGTCTGTTTGACGGGGTCCGGCTTGACCTTGCACTGACCGCCCCCAACCAGCTTTACGTGACCGGAATGGGTCTCGACAGCGAATGGCGCGCCGATCTTCGGGTAACGGGCACCAATACCGCCCCGCTTGTGTCGGGCGATATCGACCTGGTGCGCGGCAACCTGAGCTTTGCCGGACGCCAGTTCGAGCTGCAGGAAGGACGCCTGATCTTCACCGGCGGCATGCTGAGCGACCCGCAGATCGCGCTTTCCGCAACCGAGACGATCGATGATGTCGACATCACACTCAACGTCACCGGGCGGGCGCTCAACCCGCAGATCAGTTTCGCCTCAAGCCCGTCTCTCCCTTCGGACGAACTGCTGTCGCGGATCCTGTTCGGCAATTCGGTGGGGCAGCTTTCCCCGATCCAGGCGATCCAGCTTGCCGCCTCGCTCAATACCCTGCGCGGAAGCGGCGGCGGGCTGAACCCGCTGGGCAAGCTGCGCGCGGCCACCGGGATCTCGCGGCTGCGCATCCTTACGCCCGATCAGGCAAGCGGACGCGGCACCGCGATCGCCGCGGGACGCTATATCTCCAACAACGTGTACCTTGAGGTGATCACCGACGCGCGCGGTTTTACCGCGACGCGAATCGAGGTAAGCCTTTCGTCGGCACTTTCGATCCTGAGCGAAGCCGGCGGATCGGGCCTGACCAGTTTCAACGTCCGCTACCGAAAGCGTTACTGATGTCCCGCTTCTGCACCGTGCTCGCTCTTCTCCTGCTGGCTGGCTGCCAGCGGGAAAGCTTTGACGAGCGTTACCAGTCTGCGCAGCACAAGCTCGATGCAAAATCGGCGGCGATCGACCACGACCTCGCCGCCGCGGCAAGTGACGCCGCGGCGGCGGGAGTGATGCCGAGCGAGGGACCAGGCGACGCCGCTGCGGCCATGGCCGACAAGCCCTTGTAGCAAGACAATCAGGTGTCCGCGCGGTTCTGAACCATGTGCGGCGGGGAATGGTGCGCGACGCAGTGACGGCGGTACCCGTATCTGCCTGCAATTTCCCTGTTATTCCCTGTTAATGCCAAAAAACGGCCCGAAATGAGGGTGAATTCCGCTCTACTTTGGCAGGATTCCGCGATTTTTCGCTGAATTGACGCTTCAAAATAACAGGGAATTTGGCTCTACAAAACAGGGAAGTCGACGGGCGTTTACAGGGAAAAGTAGACGGACTGCGTCAATGCGCACTGAAGGTCCAGGCATCAACAATTCTTCCCCGCTATCCACATACGTTGCAGGAAATCGCGGACAATTCTTGCTTCCAACGGGTTGCAGAACTTGCCATGCCAGTTTCGTCGACCCCTGTCGTTTTTGGAACGAGCAGGGAACAAACAGAAGGAGCTCCAAATGCAGACGACAAACAGACCCACCTTTGAGTCTAATTTGGAGATCAAACATGAAAAGCAACAAAACGGCTGCGCGCTTTGCGCACCAATCGATCGAATTTCGCCGCACTGAGTCACTAAGACCCTATCCCCGAAACGCACGAACACATTCGAAAAAGCAGCTTCGCCAGATTGCAACCAGCATCGAGCGCTTTGGTTTTACCAACCCGGTGCTGATAAGTGATGATGGTGAGATAATAGCCGGTCATGGCCGAGTTGAGGCAGCCAAGCTCATCGGGCTTCGTGAAGTCCCGACATTGGCACTTTCGCACCTCACTGACGCGCAGCGGCGGGCCTATATCCTTGCTTACAACAAACTCGCGCTCAATGCTGGCTGGGACAAGGAGATCCTGGCGCTCGAGCTGCAGGGTCTGATCGATCAGGCATTCGATGTTGAACTGACCGGGTTCGGGATCGCTGAGATTGACATGATAATCGAGGAAGTGCGGGAAGCTGATCCTGTCGCTGATGACCCGGATGCAGAACTTGTGCCCCTTCCGTCTGGACCGCAAATCACCAGACCAGGCGATCTGTGGCACTTGGGTCGTCATCGCTTGCTTTGCGGTGATGCCAGGTCGAGGTCAGACTTCGCCGCACTACTTGGCGATGACCGAGTCGACCTCGTCTTCACCGATCCGCCATACAACGTGAAAATCGACGGCAACGTCTGCGGTCTTGGTGAAGTTAAGCACCGAGAGTTCGCCTTCGCTTCGGGCGAAATGACCGAGCGGCAATTCACCGGCTTTTTGGCTGATACGCTTGGCAATGCGGCTGATGCGATGCGTGACGGTGCAATTGCCTTTGTCTGCATGGATTGGCGGCACATGGGCGAGCTTCTCGCAGCCGGCCGCGAGTGTTTTAGCGAGCTTAAGAACCTTGTGGTGTGGAATAAGACCAACGGCGGAATGGGCACGTTCTATCGCTCGAAGCACGAACTCATTTTTGTGTTCAAGCAAGGCTCTGCTGAGCACACTAACTCGTTCGGGCTTGGCGAAACGGGGCGTTACCGGACCAACGTCTGGGACTATGCCGGGATCAGCAGTATAGGCCAGAACCGGGCTGAAGAGCTCGCGATGCATCCTACAGTCAAACCAGTCGCACTCATTGCCGATGCGATCCGAGATTGCTCGAGGCGGGGCGAACTTGTCCTCGATTGCTTCGCTGGCTCAGGATCCACGCTGATTGCCGCGGAGAAAACGGGGCGATGTTCGCGTCTTATCGAATATGATCCCGCATACTGCGACACGATCATTCGGCGCTGGGAAACATATACCGCGAAGCAAGCATATCACGCTGGCAGTGGCTTAAGCTTCGAGCAGCACCGCGAGCAGTTTGCCGCCGCAGCCGAAGGGGGTGCGCAGCATGGCTAAAGACAGTCTCGAACAGGCCATCGGATTTGGCCGGCCGCCGCAATACGCCCAGTTCCGGAAAGGAACATCGGGCAATCCCAAGGGTCGGCCGCGTAAGATTGAGCCGCCGGAGGACTTGGCCGAAAGCAAGCTTGAAGCCATTCTGCGCCGCACCTTGAATAAGAAGTTCAGGGTGTCGGATGGTTCGGGAACGAAGCTGGTACCGGGAATTGAGGTTCTCTTGCAGGCCCAATTCCAGAGCGCACTCAAGGGCAACCCTCACGCACAAAGAAATTTGCTCGCTGCTGTCGCCGAGCTTGAGCGGCGCGATGTCGAGCGGCAGCGGGCCGACGCAAAAGAACGCCGGGAGAGCTTCGCGCGCATCGTTCAATGGAAAAAGACCAGGCAGCAGATCTGGGATGCCGCCGATAAGATCAGCGTCGAACCCGAACAGCCATGGCCGCATCCAGACGACATATTGATTGATGCCGAGACGCAAACTTACCGGATCCGCGGACCAATGACCGCGTCGGATGAGCCCCTCTATGAATACTTCTGTGTGATGCGCGATTTTCTTCTTTGCGAGGTCAGTCTTGCTCTACGCAGAAGGAAAGGGGGTCCCGATCTCGATTCCGCCGAAATGCACGATCTGTTGGCAACTGCGTACGACAAAGCGCTACCGCTACGCTGGCAGCTTGGGGAAAGCCGCGCCCGGATTCAGCTTGGGGTAGAAATGCACACCATGCGAGAACTCAAACGAGCGATGGATCAGCTAGAGCAGGATGCGACCTATTGGCACCGGCTTGCGTATCCGTCGGGACAGAAAATTCGCATAAGCCCCGAGTTCCGCAAATGGCTGAAGCCAATCATCGGCCGCATCGGCCACCGTTCAATTGCTGAATACGAACGCTATTTGGCAACGCTCAGCGTGACAGGAAGACCTCTGGGGCAGCATTAGATCCGCACTCGCGTGAAAGCACAAGGGGCGGGATCAGAGCCTTCCGCTACGATTGTTTCGAGCAACTCTTGAGGACACGCCGTGCGAGGGGCGATGGGTCACGCGCCCCAACCGATACGTCCGAGACGGTTCCAGGTATGCGCTGGCAGGCCAATGCGCGTGACCCACCTTGTTTAGCCGAACTTGCGCCGAAGTGTAGCGATTTGTGAAGGGGTCTAGAGTTTTCCAGAAAGCTGCCCAAATGGCAGACTTGTCAGATTAAGTCAGATAGATACGAGGTTGGCAGGGATCATGGCGCTCATTCAGTAGACTGCTGCTTGCTCTCGGCGGCGGCTCTTGCGATTGAGGAACCGTTTGCCCAACGTGCAATTTCAAGCTCGCAGTCAGCTTTAAGACTGTGAATGAGCACCTCTGGATGATCTTGTACTAAGTCATATCCATCTCGCCACTCAACCGATAGGTCTTCCGGTTCAAACTGCACTCCGTGAAACAGTTTGTCCCGCAATCGGCCGGCGAGTTCAATGCGTTCGAACTTGATCTTTCGCCCGTCTGCCAGCACCGTTTCTCCGGTCGCGCTTTCAACACCTAGCATCTTGCGAACCGCCGCCCGCGATCCCACGCTTCCACCTTTCAAACCGTAGGCAAATGACTCCAGGACGCTGAAAAGCCGCGCAATCTGAAACTGGGGATTATGCTCGTGAGTAGCGTCGCGGTACATCGAAAGCCCGAATGAAAAGCGCTCGTCCGTGCTGGCTGCTTTGATGAGCTTGTTTACCCGGTCCTGTTGTTCAGCCGCATGGTTGCCTAGGCTCAGGTGTAAGCGGCGTGTCTCCGCGGGCGGGATGAAATTGGCGAACACGCCCGATTGTAATGCAACGAACTCCATAAAAGGAACAGGAAAGTTTCCCGAAATCCAAGAGATTGCCTGCTCCGCTTGGTCGAATATGGCGCCGGAGGCTTGGATAAGAGAGGTGGGCTTGCCCTCCGCTTGTGGGACCGTCACGACAGAGATGATCGGGAGACTATGTCGACCATGCTCACTGAGGATTCTATGCGCCTCCTGTCCCAATGTCTCACCAAAAAACTGGCTATGGTAATCATTCCCGTATTGGACAAGGTAATCAGCTCCCGCAGCCCGCATCGGGATCACTATCGTATTAAAGCCAATTTGAAATGACGTTTGGATGAATGCGCCATGGTAGAGCCGATGGACTGACGGTCTGGCACCGGTGAAGGATTCGTAAGGGTTCATGAGCCAATCCTAGCTCCCAAGCGCAGGCGTAAATAGCAGTAGAAACTTCAATTTACCTTCAGTTGCTTATTTGTGTTTTGCGTAGGAGTGAAGTGGCCAGATTTCAAATTTCCACGTGCGACGCTGTCGCAACAAGGCGCCGAGCGAGCAAGAAGAGGCACAAAGAAACGCAAGCCGCGGGCACAACGACAATGGCTATCGCTAGTCCAACTGCATCGGGGCGCTCAAAACCGAACTCGGTCACTGATGCGACGATCGCGGGGCCAAGTCCAAGCCCAAGGAGAGTATTGCAGAATGGTAGCTCGGCGTGCTCAACATTGTCGAACTGGGGGGCGACATGATGCATAAGACGACAGTTAGGATTGCAACGCTCGCGATTGCAGCGCTCGTAGCCAGCTCAGTCGCAGAAGCAGCACCTAAACGGCACGCCAAGCCTCAACCCAAAATCGACCCCGTAAGAGCGCTTGTAGTCCTGCAAGATGCCAATCGTTACGACGAGGGTGAGAATTTGGCCGCGGCTTGTCGGCGCACTAATTTCGAGGGGCTGGCTTATGCCCTGTCACTCAACGAATCCTGGCTAAACAACCAGAAGGCAGAGTTCGAAACATCGGACGAGTACGCGCAGCGCTCGGGTAAGCTGGCTGACGCCTTGGGCGGTGTGCCCATCATCATCTGCCAGCCCCTCAACGACAACGAAGATGCGCCCTTTAGCTATAAAGCCGATTCCGAGCAGTTCGAAGGGAGGCTGTCGACTAATCAAAACGTGTGGCGAGATGTGAAGCAGCTTGGGCGCTTCAAAACCAAGACTATGATGGGGGTCCCTTTCATCGTCTCAGCGTCAAGCGAAATGAATTTTGACGCTTCACTCGAGATCAAGTCTGATCGCCGAGGGTGCCTGAAAACCGAGCAGTACGGCAGCGGGCACACCTACACGTTGGCAGTTCCCCGCGCCGATGCACCTTACGTCAAAGCGAGCGGATATCTTGTATATGTCGCACGCCTGAAAGCGCCGTACGTCAGCACGGAGAGCGATCACGACACAGCGTCATTGGATGATCCCTACGAAGTGATTACAAACGGCATCACCACCCATGTTGCCGTCGACCGCCTTATCGTCGTTGATGGGCACGGCAAAGAGTGGTGGAATTGCGATCCTAAAAAGGGTCCGGGAGCCTTGCCGCCCCAGCCCACCACCGATCCGGTGTCGTGGGTGGTTCCCTCGGATTACGGGAGCTATTCCTTCAGGCCGGCCGCAAAGGGCGACGTAGGCATCAGACTTAATGTTAGCCATTACAGCTATGTCACCGACTGCATCATAACCGTTTCCAGCGGCAACGATGAGCTGGATCGGGTCACCTGCACATACGCTAGGATGCGGGCGAAGTTTTCGCCGGCAACAGATCAGTTCGGCGAGCCGGTCGATGGAACCTACGACATGAAGGTCCATTGGGGGGCATAAGCGTTCCAACAAGTACTACGCCTGTGGACGATCGGCGCGCAGATATCAGGGAATAGCCCGCACCCAGTCTCGACCAACTATCCCAAGTGATCAACTTTTTTCGCTCGTGCGCGAGGCCTTGCTCGTCGAAGCATTCGGCCGTCAGACCGGTTGCTTCCCGACCACCCTCAGGATGGCTCCCAAGCTGCGAACTCTTTTATCCAGCGCGCAGAAAACTTGGGGCTTTACATGCGAAAGCAGTTGGTGGCCACCGACCGTCTATTGGTTGATTAATACCTCGCGCGCGGCGCGAACAATTTCATCTTGTAATGTTGGATTTCGTTTGTCACTTTTGCGGCAGCGAGTCGCTTTCGACTTCAAGGATAAAAATTCTTCTACGTAACGGGTCCTAACACCTATTCGCAAAAAGGGCTATCGCATGTCGATTTTGCTCAAGGGATTTGCTGCATCTGCTCTGATAGCTCTTGTCGCCTCATCTGCGGCCAATGCGGGCGAGACCATCACCTACACCTATGACGCCAAAGGGCGGCTGGTGAAGGTGGTGCATGCCGGCACGGTCAACAACAATGTCCAGACCACCTACACCCACGACAAGGCAGACAACCGCAAGAACACTACCACGACGGGCGCGCCGTGAAAGCTATCGCCCAAGCCGCCGCTTTCGCTTTCATCCTGTTTGGACAGGCTGCAGCAGCACAGGACGTGCCCAACGTTATTTCGCCGCTTCGGGTTGAGCCGGATCACAACAACGTAAACATCGCGGATGGCAAGACGATGGTGACCGGGCCAACCCTTGGTGTGCCTGGAGCGCCGCGGTTGGTGTTCGACAAGGTTCAGAACGCGGCCCCCTATATCGTCGGCAAGGTCCAGCAATCCTCCCCGGATTCGGTGAGAACCCAGCAGGAATCGCTGCATCTGGGCGAAGCTGCATCGGAGTCCTTCACCTGCAGTGACTATGTGTGCAGCAGCGTCACCTCGAGCGGTTCACAGCTCACCGTCGGCCCAAATGGCAACGCCACCTATATTCAGGCCGGAACCGGCACCAAGTATGCCTTCACGCTCAAGCACGTGAACTCTGGCACGACAAATATCACGCAGCAGTATTACGCCTCGAGCATCACCTATGCCGACGGTGAGATCCTCACATTCACTTACGACACGGCCCAGCTGACCGGGGACCCAACGAGGACTTTTTATCGACCAAACAAGGTCAGCAGCAACGCCGGATTCTATATCACGATCACTTACCAAGGCAGCAATTTCAATGCCGATCCGGTGGCATGGGCGACGGTTGCCCAAGCCAAGCTTTTCAGTGCGTCGGCGACAACCACCCCGCTGCAGCAACTGACCTATAATTCGACTGCTACCTCGATCACCGACATTGGCGGCCGAGTCTTCCAGTGCACGGGTTGCGGTAATGCCCTAGGCGGCGACACCGAAACACCGACCGGTTCGGTCCAGTTGCCCACCGAGGGGAGCGCTGCCAAAACAATTGCGCAGACCGGCACCACCCCTTTGGTCACCTCTGTCACCAACGATGGGGTCTTGTGGAACTACGCCTACACCGCCCCGGTCTTCGATGCGACAATCAACGGCTATCACTACAGCGCAGTCAATGTAACAGGGCCGAACGGATACTCCGCCACTTACAATGTTTCGGTCTACAACAAGCAAAACATCATCACATCGGCCGTCGATGCGCTTGGCCGGACTACGTCGTACACTTATGACGGCCCGCGGGTTATCCAGATCACCGCGCCCGAAGGCAACAAGGTGCAGGTTGCCTATGACGACTACGGCAACATCGTTCTCAAGACGACCATTGCCAAACCCGGATCCGGGCTCGCCAATCTTGTTGAGTCCACCCAGCAGATTCTTGCTACCAGCGGCTGCGTCAAGGTCATGTGCTACCGGCCGGCGTGGTACAAGGACGCCAAAGGGAACCAGACCGACTTCCTCTACAACTCCAGCGGCCAGGTGACCGAGCGGACCGATCCCGCCGATGCGGCAGGGGTGCGGCGCAAGACCTATATCACGTATGACGCCACCTCCGGCATTTCGCGTCCCACGGTGCAGCGCGTCTGCGGCTATGGCACCACATGCGGCACCACTGGCGAATACAGAACCGAGACCGATTATTGGGGCAGCACCCTGCTCCCTTCGGCGGTGCGCAAGGTCGATGCGGTCACCGGCACGACGCTCCAGACCACATTCACTTACGATCTCGCAGGCCGGGTGGTGACGGTCGATGGGCCGATGAGCGGCACCGACGATGCGGTCTACACCCGCTACGATGTCTATGGCCGCAAGACCTGGGAGATCGGCCCGCTCGGCGCGAACGGCAAACGCGCGGCGAGGCGCACCACCTATCGCGACAGCGACGATAAGGTCACCCTGGTCGAGAACGGCTATGTCACGCTGCCGACCGACAATACCTTGACCGTGGTCACCAGCTCTGCGCTGACCTACGACACCCGCCGCAACGCTGTGCGCACCGCGCTCTCCGCGGGCGGGACCACGTATCAGGTCGCCGATGCCTCGTACAACGATCGCGGGCTGGTGCTGTGCCAGACGGTGCGGGTCAATCAGGCAAGCTTCGGCTCGCTGCCGGGCGATGCCTGCGTGCTCTCGGGAACGCCGGCCAGCTGCACCGATGATACCGCAATCCTCAGCGCGCCGGATGATCGGATCACCCACAATGTTTACGATAACGCCGGGCAGGTGACCAAAGTCCAGCGCGCCTATGGAACCTGCATCCAGGAGGACTATTCGACCTTCACCTATTCGAACAACGGCAAGGTCACCTCGATGACCGACGCGCGCGGGTACAAGGCCGGGATGACCTGGGACGGGTTCGACCGTCAGACGTTTTGGAACTTCCCCTCGCCCAGCACCCCCGGCACGGTCTCGGCCAGCGACTACGAGCAGTACGGCTACGACGCCAACGGCAACCGCATCAGCTACCGCAAGCGGGACGGTTCGGTGCTGAACTACACCTACGACAATCTCAACCGGGTGACGGTCAAGACCGTGCCCGAACGCAGCGGCCTCAATCCCACCCACACCCGCGACGTCTACTTCGCTTACAACATGGCGAACCTGCAGACCGATGCGCGGTTCGACAGCGCAAGTGGTGAAGGGGTGAGTACCGCCTACGACCTGCTTGGTCGGATCACCGGCTCGACGCTGAGCATGGACGGGGTGAGCCGCACGATCGGCAGCGCCTTTGATGCGCACTCGAACCGGATCCAGCTGACCTACCCAGATGCGCAGACCGTCACCTACCAATACGATGCCGCCGACCGCCCGACTGCGATCCTGCGTTCGGGAACCGCCAGCGTGGCGAGCTACTCCTACTCTCCTGAGGGCTATCGCAGCACATTCAATGGCGCGGTGAGCACCTCCTATGGCTACGATCCGATCGGGCGGCTGAACAGTCTGACCAACAACCCGCTGGCCAATGCGGCGTACAACAACCAGTGGAGCTTTGCGTTCAACCCGGCGGGGCAGATCACCAGCCAGACCCGCACGAACGACGCCTTCGCCTTTACCGGCAGTGTCAACGTCAATCGCAACTACACCTCCAACGGGCTCAACCAGTACACCGCGGCGGGACCGGCGGCATTCTGCTACGACGCCAACGGCAACCTCACCGCCGATGGCTCGAGCGTCTATCTCTACGACGTCGAGAACCGGCTGGTCGAGAAGCGGGCGCAGACCAACACCACCTGCGCCAGCCTGTCCTACGCCGGAGCCTTGCAGGCGGGCCTGCGCTACGATCCTATGGGACGGCTCTACGAGGTGACCGGGACCAGCGGCACCACCCGCATGCTCTACGACGGCGACGCGCTCACCGCCGAGTACGACACGAGCGGCAATCTCCTCCGCCGCTACATCCACGGTTCCGATATGAAGGTCGACGACCCGATCGCCTGGTACGAAAGCAGCACCTTCACCGCCGCGAGCGAACGCCAGCTCCGCCCCGACTGGCAGGGCAGCGTGGTCCTGGTAGCTGACTCAACCGGCGCCAACGTGATCGCGGTCAACCGCTACGACGAATACGGCATCCCGCAAGGCACCAACCAAGGCCGTTTCCAGTATACCGGCCAGGCGTGGCTTACCGAGCTTGGCATGTACTATTACAAGGCCCGCATCTACTTGCCAACGCTGGGCAGGTTTTTGCAGACCGATCCGATCGGGTATAAGGATCAGTCGAACCTGTATACCTATGTCGCAAATGATCCCATAATTGGAGTCGATCCTACGGGCCTCCGAGGATTGACCACGGGCGAATCCGTAATGTCAGACAATCTCGGCTTGAATCTACCTTACTATCAGATATTTAAATATCCAAACTGGTTTATGAATATTGGAAATGCAACCGCTGTAACGTTCCCATACGAAATGGATATTGCTGGCAGTTACTACAGAAAAGATTTTTCAATTGGTTCACCTGATGACCGAGCACTATTTTATCACGAGTTGTTTCATCTTTTTCAGAATAAGCATTTCTATCCTTGGCGAAAACTAGCTTGGGATCAAATTGCCAGAAAGGACGACTATAAATGGAACTCCAACCTGTCGTGGGCGAAGCAGGCCCCTGAGGCTCAAGCCGAAGCTTTTGGTCAATGCGCCGGAGCCGGGCGGGGATGTGACCGACTTGAAGGGCAGTCAATCGGCGGTAAGGATGCAAAGCTCTCCTATAGTAAAGGGGTTTTCACTCTCACAACACAAACTACTGGAAGCCGACTCCCCACTATTAGAAGATTCACGATTCCAATCGATCCGAAAGAGGATAAGAAATAAAAGTGATTAAAATTAGATCAATCCTTCTATTTTTTGCCGTATTAATTTCAAGCGGCTGCACGAAGCGCATATATGTTGATGCTCAATTGAAAAATGAAAACATCACAATTAAATTATATGCCGATTCGAACAAGAGGAATCCCGTGTCCGCGTGCGTTTGGTCGATAGGGATCGTTGATGAATCGGATGGAGCGTCAATCGCTACCTTTGATGTCAAAGACAGATGCATCGATATGCAGAGTTTTATAATAAATAGACACCAAACAGTGTTCAAAATGACTGGCGATATTAGCAGAATCTCTAATGACAGCCGTTATTATGTTTCCATAGGGGCAAATGGAGCAAGAGGGCGATCAAACATTTTTTAAAGGTCTCGGTAGATATTGGCGCCAGTCTGCCAAGAACGTAAAATTCCTGCTTTGTCGTTCCGACCCCCGCCCTATTGACAGCCTGAATACCTTCAACCCGGCGGGCAGATCACTTCGCAGACCCGCACCACCCTCCGACAAGCTCAGAGCAATCGGATCACTTTCGCCTTTACCGGCGCGGTCATCCTTCGACAGGCTCAGGACGAGCGGGTCGCGACTACACCTCCAACGGGCTCAACCAGTACACCGCGGCGGGACCGGCGGCATTCTGCTATGACGCCAACGGCAACCTCACCGCCGATGGCTCGAGCGTATATCTCTACGATGTCGAGAACCGGCTGGTCGAGAAGCGCGCGCAGACCAACTCCACCTGCGCTGCGCTGAGCTACGCCGGTACGCTTCAAGCCGCCCTGCGCTACGATCCGATGGGGCGGCTTTACGAGGTGACCGGCACCAGCGGCACCACCCGCATGCTTTACGACGGCGACGCGCTCACCGCCGAGTACGACGCGAGCGGCAATCTCCTCCGCGGTGCTGTCAGTCTAATCGCAACTCGTCTGCGATTGGCGGAGCTATGGCTTTGGGTGCGAGGGTGCTGTCAGTCTAATAGCAACTCGTCTCCGATTGGCGGAGCTCAGTCTTTGAGCGCGAGGGTATAGGCCATGAGAGACTGCCACTCGGCCAGTGCGACCGAGCGGCGGAGCTTGTAAGTCTGGCGATCGACGAGGTGGCGTTCCTGGTTGAAGTGGTTGTGGACATTGGCATGGACCGAGGCGAACTTCTGCAGGGTCTTCATTCGCCTGAACCTGAGCATCGCCCGCTCGCGTCTTCGGAACGAGAGATGACTGTTCTCGACCCGGTTGTTGGCCCAGCGGCCGATCTCCTGCTTGTCGGCATTGCCGAGCTCGTTCATCGCGGCCTTGTATGAACGCAGACCATCGGTGGTGATCTTCTCAGGCGAGCCGTGGCGCTTCAGGGCCTCCTTCATGAAGGTCATGGCGGCAGCTTTATCGCGGGTCTTCGTGATGTAGCTCTCGAGGATCTCGCCTTCCTGGTCGACCG
>JBJTMA010000225.1:0-5973 GCA_046063295.1 Novosphingobium sp. | reverse complement strand
AACGAAGCCAAGATCATCCTGACCCGCGTGCCCGACCGGCCCGGCGCTGTGGCGACGATCTTTGGCCCGCTGGCCAGCGCCAACATCAACGTCGACATGATCATCCAGAACGTCGGGCGCGACAAGGGCGAGACCGACGTGACCTTCACCGTGCCCAGCGCCGACCTGCTCCGCGCGCAGACCCTGCTTGAGGCGCAGCGCCAGGCGATCGGCTTCAACCGCATCATCACAGATGGCAAGGTGGCCAAGATCTCGGTGGTCGGCGTGGGCATGAAGAGCCACGCCGGGGTCGCGGCGACAATGTTCCGCGCGATGGCCGATCGCGGCATCAACATCCAGGCGATCTCGACATCCGAGATCAAGGTCTCGGTGCTGATCGACGAGGACGAAACCGAACTCGCGGTGCGCGTGCTGCACTCGGCTTACGAGCTCGACGCGGTCGATTAGTCCCCGCCGCACCAGGCGACGGGGACCATCGGGGGTTACGCTACGTCGAACCGGTCGGCGTTCATGACCTTGGTCCAGGCGGCGACGAAGTCATGAACGAACTTCTCCTCGTGGCCGTTTTCGGCGTAAACCTCGGCAATCGCGCGCAGTTCCGAGTTTGAGCCGAATACCAGATCGGCGCGGGTCGCGCGCCAGCATTCGCTGCCGTTGGCCCGGTCGGTCGCAACGAACTCCTCGGCGCTCTCGTCGGAGGCCTTCCACACGTTGGTCATGCCGAGCAGGTTGACGAAGAAGTCGTTGGTCAGCTGACCCGGGCTCTTGGTGAACACGCCGTGGCCGCGTCCGCCGTGGTTGGCGCCGAGTACGCGGAGCCCGCCGACCAGCACGGTCATTTCAGGCGCTGACAGCCCGAGCAGCGCCGCCTTGTCGAGCATCAGTTCCTCGGTCTTCACCCGCAGCTTTCTTGGCAGGTAATTGCGGAACGCGTCCGCCTGCGGCTCAAGCGGAGCAAAGCTGTCGGCGTCGGTCTGCTCCTGCGTCGCGTCTCCGCGACCGGCGGTGAACGGCACGGTCACGTTGAAACCCGCGTCCTTGATTGCCTTCTCCAGACCGACCACACCGCCGAGCACGATAGCATCGGCCAGCGACAGCGCGCCGCGCACGCCGTTCAGGGTGTCCAGCACCTTGGCCAGTTCTGCAGGCTCGTTGACGTCCCAGTCCTTCTGCGGCGCCAGAGCGACGCGGGCACCGTTTGCACCGCCGCGGAAGTCGGACTTGCGGAAGGTGCTGGCCGAGGCCCATGCGGTCTTGATCAGCTGGCTGACGGTCAGGCCGCTCGCCGCGATCTTGGCCTTGACCGTCTCGATCTCGCCCGGGGCGGGGACCATCCCGGCGGGAACCGGATCCTGCCAGATCAGGTCTTCGGCCGGAACCTCGGGGCCGAGGTAGCGGACCTTGGGTCCCATGTCGCGGTGGCATAGCTTGAACCAGGCCCGCGCGAAGGCATCCTTGAATGCCTCGTGATCGTTGCGGAACTTCTCCGAGATCACGCGGAATTCGGGATCCATCTTCAGCGCCATGTCGGCGGTCGTCATCATCGTCGGAACCTTCTTGGAAGGGTCCCACGATGCCGGAGCCATGTCCTCTTCCTTCTGGTTGATCGGCTGCCATTGCTGCGCGCCGGCGGGCGAATGGACCAGCTCGTAATCGTAATCGAGCAGCAGTCGGAAATAGTTCTCGGACCACGAGGTGGGCGTGTTGACCCACGACCCTTCGATCCCGCTGGTCACGGTGTGTTCGCCGATTCCGCCATGTTCGGCGCTGCTGGTCCAGCCGAAGCCCATCGCGGAGATATCGCCGCCGGCCGGCGCCGCGCCGAGCAGCGAGGCATCGCCGTTGCCGTGCGCCTTGCCGAAGGTATGACCGCCCGCGGTCAGCGCAACGGTTTCCTCATGGTTCATCGCCATGCGCTCGAAGGTCGCCTTGATGTCGCGCGCCGACTTGAGCGGATCGGGGTTTCCACCCGGCCCTTCGGGGTTGACGTAAATGAGGCCCATCTGGATCGCGGCGAGCGGACCGTCGAGGTCGGTGAGGCCGCGTTCCTCATCGATGCGGGTCTGCACGCCTTCGTTGACCCACTTGTCTTCATCGCCCCAGTAGATGTCGCGCTCGGGCTCGTAAACGTCGGCACGGCCGCCGCCAAACCCGAACACCGGGCCGCCCATCGATTCGATCGCGACATTGCCGGCGAGGATGAACAGATCGGCCCACGAAATCGCCTGGCCGTACTTCTGCTTGATCGGCCAGAGCAGGCGCCGCGCCTTGTCGAGATTGCCGTTATCGGGCCACGAGTTGAGCGGAGCGAAGCGCTGCTGGCCGCTGTTCGCACCGCCGCGCCCGTCACCGGTGCGATAGGTGCCGGCGGCGTGCCAGGCCATGCGGATGAAGAACGGCCCATAGTGGCCATAGTCCGCCGGCCACCACGGCTGGCTGTCGGTCATCAGCGCGGTCAGGTCGGCCTTGAGCGCATTGTAATCGAGCGTCTTGAAGGCCTCGGCATAGCTGAAACCTTCGCCCATTGGGTTGTTGCTGCCGTTAGGGGCAAGGATATCGACCGCCAGTGCATCGGGCCACCAATCGCGGTTCTGCCGGCCCAGCAGGGCGCGGACCGAGGTATCTGTATGACCCATCGGGCATTTGGTTTCAGCGTTCATGGCGAGGCTCTCCTTCATGGCGGGAACGGCAGACTCGGGCCGCGGTTCCGTGATCCTGATCAGGAAGGTACTCTGCGCGTTTCAATCGCTCCAGCAGATTTAAGTCGATAGACTGATCTGCAAATACGATCAGTTGGGCCTGACCCCGTAATCGATCCTGATACGCACCCATTCACCGTATTTGCTCACCCCACCCAGCCGCGGCGGACGCACGCGGAACTGCCAGGCAGCCGCCAGCGCGGCACGGGCGATTCGTGAGCCGCTGGGATATTCATCCAGGCTGACGCAGTCCTCTACCCGAAATTCGGGCACCGTGCGACATGCGATCAGGCCCCAACCGGGACCGTCTGCTGTCGAGAGGTAGCCGGCTAGTTCGCTGTCATAGGGCTCGCGGTACCAGGCGGCGGCATAGAGCGGCTGGCCGTTCGGCGCGGTCCCGACGCGCTTGCTGTCGCCCGGCGATCCGGTGTCGGCCGGACCGAACTTGGGTTTCGCGGCAGGAGCGACCTTGGGCATGCTGCGCAGATCGAACTGCGCCATCTGGTTCGACGGGATCGGGATAATCGCCGGAGGCGGCGTTGTGGGCGGCGTCACCGGTACATCGGGGACCGGCTGGTCAGGCGTGACACGCGCGGGCTGCGGACTTTGCAGCGGTTTGGTGGCAGGCTGCTCCTTGGCCGGCTCTGGCGCAGCGCGCTGTTCGTTTTCAATGCTTACGCTTACCAGTGCGCCGGGCGGCTTCACCGGCTTGTAACTGAGGTTGAGCGCCAGCAACGCCAGCAGCAGAACGGTCACTTCGACCAGCAACGCGAGCACCGCACCCGTCAGGCGCTCACCGCCGCGCTCACGCAGGCGCTGCGGCAGGAGATCGGCCAGGGAACGCGATGACTTGAGCACTTACCCTCGAAAGCAGGCGGACGCGCGCCCTTGGCCCGATCGCATTGGGTACACAAGTGACAAACGCGCCATCTTGACCTTGAACCGTGGCGCGCCAATGATCGGTCCCATGAGCGATACGCCCGACTTCGATCCGTTCAGCATGGCCCGCGGCTGGATGAGCCAGTGGGAGAAGTTCGTGAACGAGCACGGGACCGAGATGCTGGCCAAGCCCGAGACCGCCCAGGCGATGCAGATGATGAGTGGCGCGGCAGTGCAGATGCAGGCCGCGAACCAGGAAGCCAGCGCGCGAATGCTGGCTGCCGCGAACCTGCCCAGCCGTGCCGATTTCGAGGCACTCGGCGCCCGGCTTGGCGCGATCGAGGCAAGCCTTGCGCGAATCGAGGCGAGCTTGAAGACGGTCGCTCCCGATATCGCCCCGCCTCGCCCGGCGGTGGCGCGCACGCGCAAGCCGCCGAGCAAGGCCTGATGGCCAGCGCCGCGGCTCCGGGTCCGGTCGAGCGCGCAATCCAGCGCAACCTCAAGGGTCTCGGCTATCTCGCTTCGTCGGCGCCGGTGCTCGGCGCGAGCCCGAAGGACGTGGTGCTGAGCCGCGGTCCCTTGAGGCTCTACCACTACCACCCGATGACCGACGAGGTGTACCGGGTGCCGATACTGCTGGTCATGGCGACCACCAACCGCTGCTACATTTTCGACATGGTCCCGGGGCAGAGCCTGGTCGAATTCCTCCTGCTGCGCGGTTACGACGTGTTCATGGCCGACTGGGAAGCCCCCACCCCGGCCGACCGCGCGCTCGATCTGAAAGCCTATGTCGAGGACTTTGTCGGCGGCTCGATCGCCGAGGTCCAGCGGCTGACCGGCGAGGAGGACGTCAGCCTGGTCGGCTATTGCATGGGCGGGGTGCTATCGGTGCTGTGGTCGGGGCTGAACCATGCCAAGGGGCCGAAGAACCTTGCGGTGTTCACCACCCCGGTCGATTTCCACCAGATGACCCTGTTCAAGGCGTGGTCGGACGAGCGTTATTTCGATGTCGACAAGCTGGTCGATACGCTGGGTCTGGCGCCTGCCGAAATGCTCCTCACCGCGTTCGACATGCTGCGCCCGGCAGGACGCGTCTCGGCCAATTTCGCGCTGCTCGACAACTTGTGGAACGACGAATATGTCAAGGGCCACCGCATGTTTGACCGCTGGAGCAACGACATGCTGCCGCTGGCGGGCGAGTACTTCCGCGAGACCACCAAGCAGCTGGTGTGGGACAATGCGCTGAAGGAAGGGCGGATGAAAGTTGGCGGGCGGCCGGTCGAGCTCGGCAAAGTGAAGGCCCCGTTCCTCCACGTCACCGCCGAGCACGACCACATCGTCACCACCGGTGCCTCTGCGCCGCTGCTCGGGCTCATCGGGTCGCAGGACAAGGAGCAGGTCGTGCTCAAAGGCGGCCACGTGAGCCTGATTGCCGGGCCCAACGCGGTCAAGCGGATGTGGCCCAAACTCGATTCATGGCTGGCGGAAAAGAGCGTTTGAGATGAGCGAAGAGATTACCCTCCGCGCGCCGGAGCGCGGCGATGAAGTGGCGATGGCAAGGTTCGCCAACGCGATGCCCGAGCACGACCTGCTCTTCCTGGCGCGCGACATTCGCCAGCCCAAGGTGCTCGACGCCTGGCTGCGCTCGCAGGAGGCGGGGCATATTGCCAGCCTGATCGCACTGTCGGGCGGCGAGGTGGTGGCAACGATCGCGGCGCTGTCCGACCGGTTCAGCTGGTCGCCGCACGTGTGGGACGTGCGCCTGCTGGTTGCGCCCGACGCTCGCGGCAAGGGCCTTGGCAGGCGCATGCTTGGCGCGATCGTGGATCAGGCGATCGCCGCCGGTGCAGGCAAGCTGACCGCGCGAATGACTCCTGACCAGGCCGGAGCGATCACCCTGTTCGAGGAATGCGGCTTCCGCGCCGAGGCCATGCTCAAGGATCAGGTGAAGGCGCCCGACGGATCGCTGCACGACCTTGCAGTGCTTTCGCTCGATCCGTCACGCGAAGCAGCTCGGCGCGAGGCCTTCGGCGACTAGGCCGCTTCCAGCCGCGCGTCGTAGGCGTCCTGCGCGGCGCGAATTTCGGCCATGTTTTCCTCCGCCCAGTGAAGCAGCGGCCCGACCCGCGCGGTGAGCGTCTGGCCGAGTTCGCTGAGCGCGTACTCCACCGTTACCGGCACCGTCGGGAAGGCAGTGCTCACGACCATGCCGTCGCGCTCCAGCCTCTTCAGAACCTGGCTCAGCACCTTTTGCGAGACGCCCTTGATGTCGCGGCGGATCTTGTTGAACCGCACCGGCCCTTCGCGCAGCCGGTCAAGCACCAGCAAGGCCCACTTGTCCCCCAGGTGATCGAGGACGAGCCGCGCCGGGCAGCCCTGGTCGTAGACGTTGAAC
>JBJTMA010000031.1:0-20321 GCA_046063295.1 Novosphingobium sp. | reverse complement strand
ACCTGATCCTCCGCCGGGATCAGCCGTTCGCGAACATAACGGCGCAGCTGTTCGATGAACTGTTCGAAGACGTCGGGGTCCATCCCCGGATTGGCGGTGGTCATTGCAGATTCCTCAGATCGGATCGTAGGGGAATACGTGCGCCGAAACTTCATCGGCACGGGCCATGCTGGGGAGGAAAGAGGGGACAAGCTCGGCCGCGATTGCCTCGGGCGTCCAACCTTCGACCTTGGTCATCGAACGCACCGGGCGCGGCTTGTTGTAAAGAACGATCTCGTTCTTGCGGACCGAGAAGATCTGGTTCGACACACCTTGGCTGGCATCCGAGGCGAGATAGACCACCAGCGGCGCGATTTTGTCGGCGCTCATCGTCTTGAGCCGTTCGACCCGTTCCTTCTGCTCGGGCGTTTCGGCCGGGATCGAGGCCGTCATCCGGCTCCAGGCGAAAGGCGCGATGCAATTGGAGCGCACCCCTGCGCGCGCCATATCAAGCGCGATCGATTGCGACAGGCCGACGATGCCAAGCTTGGCCGCCGAATAATTCGCCTGCCCGATGTTGCCGATCAGGCCAGAGGTTGAGGTGAAGTGGATGAAGCTGCCGCTCTGCTGCTCGCGGAAATAGGGCGTCGCCGCCTTGGAGACGAGGAATGCGCCGTTGAGGTGCACGTCGATCACCGCGCGCCAGTCCTCGAAGCTCATCTTGTGCCAGATTGCGTCGCGCAGGATCCCGGCGTTGTTGACCACCGCATCAATCCGCCCGAAGCGCTGGACCGCATCCTCGATGATCGACGTGGCGCCAGCGGGATCGTTGACAAAGGCAAGATTGGCGTGCGCCTTACCGCCAGCTGCAACGATGTCGTTGACGGTTTCCTGCGCCGGGCCGGCATCGCCGCCTTCACCGCCGCCGCCGACACCAGGATCGTTCACTACGACTGCCGCGCCGTGCGCCGCGCAGAGCAGCGCGATTTCGCGCCCCACACCGCGGCCTGCCCCAGTCACGGCGACCACTTTGCCTTCAAGCATGCCCATGCCTGCCGAATCCTTCCCGATTTAATTGCCCGCTTAAGACTGGCTTAAGCCGCATGGCCGCGAAATCAACCGGCGGGTTTGCCCTGCGGTGTTGCGGCCGGCTGCGGCGCGGCCTTTGCCGGAGCGGGATCTTGCGCGCGCGGGATCGCGCCAGGCGGGATCTGCTGATCCTCTACCATCTGCGCTGCATCGTCGAGCGCACGCGCCTCGCCAGCGCTGACGCCGCCCGCGCCGGATGCGTTGTCAGGTTGTGAACAGCCGCCGACGAGGAGAAAAACCGACACCAGAGCGGCGCGGCAAAGCACGATCAGGGCTTGGCGGCTGAACTTGGCGAGGCCGACGCGGCGGCCGCGCCTTCGGCGCCAGCGGCCGCAGATGCGTCTGCCACCGGGGTCGCATCACCGACACCCTGCACCGTTTCCTCTGCCGGCATTTCGACATTGTCGGGCTGCGCCTGTTCCTTGGCGCTGTCCGACTTGCCGCAACCGGCAAGCGCCAGGAGTGCGGCGACAGAAGCGGTGACCAGAACGGAATTCTTCATTGAAAAACCTCTTGCCATGATGCCGGTGCGCGGGCGCGTTAACCGGTGGACCCAGCCAAGCCTAACCAACCCGCTCCGCGCTGCCAACCCGGCAATTCCGCGTAAGCCCGAAGATCGGCGGTTGATAAGATATAAAGATTTCTTTATATGATACCGCAATGCGGATCGATCCTACCTTGCGCGCCCTTGCCGACCCCACCCGGCTCCGCATCATGCGGTTGCTGGCGGCGATGGAATTGGCGGTCGGGGAACTGGCGCAAGTACTCGGACAAAGCCAGCCTCGGGTTTCGCGCCATGTCCGGATCTTGTGCGACGCGGGACTTGCCGAGCGACGCAAGGAAGGGAGCTGGGTGTTCCTGCGCAGCGCTATCGGCGCCGGGCGTGCCCCGCCGCTTGGCTCCGCCGCGGCGCAGCTGCTCGACATTGCGGAAGAAAGCGATGCGCAATTCGCCGCACGGTGCAGCGAAGACCGGCGCCATCTGGCCGCGATCCGTGCAGCCCGCGAAGCGAGCGCAGCTGCATATTTCGCGCGCTACGCAGCCGAATGGGACAACCTGCGCGCGCTGCATTCCCCCGACGCCCCGGTCGAGGCGGCGCTGCAGCACGCACTTGGAGGGGAAAGCCTTGGCGCCCTGCTCGACGTCGGCACCGGTACCGGGCGTATCGCCCAGCTGCTTGCGCCGCGCGCCGCACAGGTTACCGCGCTCGACAACAGTCCCGAAATGCTCCGGCTCGCCCGCGCGCGGCTTCAGCATCTCGATGCGGCGGCGCTCGAGCTGGTCCAGGGCGATTTCACCGCGCTGCCATTTGCCGAAGCGCGTTTCGACACATTGGTGTTCCACCAAGTGCTGCATTATGCGCAGGCGCCCGAGCAGGCGCTTGCAGAGGCTGCACGGGTCACCAAGGCTGGCGGCACGATCGCAATCGTCGATTTCGCAGCGCACGACCGCGAGGAGTTGCGCAGCCAGCACGCCCATGCGCGCCTGGGCTTTTCCGACGAGCAGATGCTCGCGCTGCTGGGTGACGCCGGGTTCGCCCCCGCCCCGCCAACGGCGCTACCGGGCACACCGCTTACGGTGAAAATCTGGACCGGCCAGCGCCTGCCTGCTCGCCGCACAGCCCGAAGCGGCAAGGTCGCCGCATGAGCTGGCTCGGGAACCCAAGCGGCGATATTGCCGTATCGTTCGAATTCTTCCCGCCGAAGACCGAGAAGATGGAAGCGCAGCTGTGGGATGCGATTACCGAGCTTGCGCCACTGGCGCCCAGCTTCGTTTCGGTGACATACGGCGCGGGCGGCACCACGCGGGAACGCACGCATGCAACCGTCGCCAGGCTGGTCAAGGAAACTGACCTGGTGCCTGCAGCACACCTCACCTGCGTTGGGGCAAGCAAGGCCGATATCGCCGAGGTCGCACAGCATTACTGGGATGCCGGCGTTCGCCACATCGTTGCGCTGCGCGGTGACCCACCGGGCGGGGCTGGAGGCAAATTTGTCGCCCATCCCGACGGTTATGCCGGCGCCGCCGAACTGGTTGAAGGTCTTGCCGGTCAGCACCCATTCGAATTGTCGGTTGCAGCGTACCCGGAGACGCATCCAGACGCGATTGATGCCGCGGCCGACCTCGATAACCTCAAGCGCAAGGTCGATGCCGGCGCGACGCGGGCAATCACCCAGTTCTTCTTCTCGCCCGAGGCCTATTTCCGCTTCCTTGACAAGACGCTGGCGGCGGGCATTTCGGTGCCGATCGTTCCGGGCATCATGCCGGTGACGAATTTCGCCGCGATCCGCCGGATGAGCGGCAACACCGAGATACCTGCAAGCATGGAACGGCTTTTCGAAGGGCTTGACGAACGCCCCGGCCCGCGCGCGCTGGTCGCCGCAACCGCCGCGGTCGACCTGTGCCAGCAACTCTATGCCGGTGGTGTTCGCGATTTTCACTTCTATACCCTCAACCGCGCCGAGCAGGCCTATGCGATCTGCCATCTGCTCGGCCTGCGCCCGAAGGAAATGCCGCAATGACCCGTCGCGAAGCCCTGCTGGCCGAAGCCGCCAAGCGCATCCTGCTGAATGACGGCGGGTTCGGTACCGAGATCCAGCGACTGTCGCTGAGCGAAGCCGATTTCGCCGGGTCGCTCGGCCTGTCGCGCGACCAGAAGGGTAACAACGACATCCTCGCGCTGACCCGCCCGGACGTTCCCGAAGGTATCCACCGGGCCTATTTCGCCGCCGGTGCGGACATCGCCTCGGTCAACACCTTCTCCGCCAACCGGATCAGCCAGGCCGATTACGGCGCCGAACACCTGGTGGCCGAGATCAACCGCGCCAGTGCGGCAATCGCCCGGCGTGTGGCCGATGAATTCGCCGCGCGCGACGGCCGTCCGCGGTTTGTCGCCGGATCGATCGGCCCGACCAACAAGACGCTGTCGCTCTCGCCCGATGTCAACGACCCCGGTTTTCGCGAGATCGACTGGGATTTCCTGGTCGACGTCTACCTCGAACAAGCCCGCGCGCTGGTCGAAGGCGGGTCGGACTTCATCCTGGTCGAGACAGTCTTCGATACGCTCAACTGCAAGGCCGCTATCATGGCGGTGAAGCAGCTCGAAGCGCAACTGGGGCGCGAAGTGCCGCTGATGCTGTCGATGACGCTGACCGATCTATCCGGCCGGAATCTCTCGGGCCACACGGTCGAGGCCTTCTGGTACGCAGTCCGCCACGCTCGTCCGCTGACGATCGGGCTCAATTGTTCGTTCGGTGCGGCGCAGCTGCGTCCGCATGTCCGCGCGCTCAGCCAGATCGCCGATGCGCTGATCATGGTCTATCCCAACGCCGGCCTCCCCAACGAACTTGGCCAGTACGATGAACTGCCCGAGGAAACCGCGGCGCTGGTCCGCGAATGGGCCGAGGCGGGGCAGGTTAACATCCTTGGCGGATGCTGCGGCAGCACGCCGGCGCACATCGCCGCCATGGCCCGCGCGGTCGAGGGCCTTGCGCCGCGCACGGTGCCTGTGATCCCGGTCGAGACCCGGCTTGCCGGGCTCGAGCCCTTCGTCATGGCGGCCTGATGACCTGGACCATTCGCCAAGCCAGTCCGGAGGATGCCGAAGCGCTGGCGCTGATCGGCGCGGCGACATTCCTTGAGGCCTTTGCCGAGGTGATCGAGGGCCGCGATATCGTTGCGCATGGCGCAACTGCGCATTCAGCGGAGGCCTACCGCAAATACCTTGCCAACGGCGGAGCGGCATGGCTGGCCGAAACCGCGCTTGGCGCGCCGATCGGCTATGCTCTCAACACGGTGCCGGACCTGCCCGGGATGGCAAACGGCGACCGTGAGTTGAAGCGGATCTACGTCCTCTCTCGCTGGCATGGTTCGGGGCTGGCAGCGGCGCTCATGAAGCATTCCGTCGCTGAAGCGGCAGGCCATGCGCGGCTCCTGCTTGGCGTGTACAAACACAACGAGCGTGCGTTGGCCTTCTACGCCAAGCACGGTTTTTCACCCATCGCCGAGCGGACCTTTCGCGTCGGCGCCACCGATCACGAGGACCTTGTCCTCGCCCGTCCGCTGGACGGCCAATGAGCGATAACGAAATGAACTCCGCCACATCCGCCCGCTTCGTCAATGTCGGCGAGCGCACCAACGTCACCGGATCGGCGGCGTTCAAGAAGCTGATCCTCGCGGGCGACTATGCCAAGGCGGTCGAAGTCGCGCGCCAGCAGGTCGAGAATGGCGCGCAGGTGATCGACGTCAACATGGACGAAGGGCTGCTCGACGCGGTCCACGCGATGACCACCTTCTTGAAGCTGATCGCCGCCGAACCCGACATCGCCCGGGTGCCGGTGATGATCGACAGCTCGAAGTGGGAAGTGATCGAGGCCGGGCTCAAGTGCGTGCCGGGCAAGCCGATCGTCAATTCGATCAGCATGAAGGAAGGCGAGGACGCGTTCCTGGGCCACGCGCGCAAGTGCATGGCCTATGGCGCGGCGGTGGTGGTGATGGCGTTCGATACGGCCGGGCAGGCCGATACCAAGGCGCGCAAGGTCGAAATCTGCACCCGCGCCTACGAGCTGCTCACTGGAATCGGCTTCCCGCCCGAGGACATTATTTTCGATCCCAACATCTTCGCGGTGGCGACCGGGATCGAAGAGCACAACAATTATGGGGTCGACTTCATCGAGGCCGCGCGCGAAATCCGCGCCAATTGCCCGCACGTCCACATCTCGGGCGGGCTATCGAACCTCTCCTTCTCGTTCCGCGGCAACGAGCCGGTGCGCCGGGCAATGCATTCGGTGTTCCTCTACCATGCGATTCCCGCAGGTATGGACATGGCGATCGTCAACGCCGGCCAGCTCGATGTTTACGACACGATCGACCCGGCTTTGCGCGAGCTGTGCGAGGACGTGGTGCTCAACCGCCGCCCCGACGCCACCGACCGGCTGGTCGAGGCCGCCGAGCGCTTCAAGGGCACCTCGCCCGAGGCCGAGAAGCAGGCCGAGGAATGGCGGGGCTGGGACGTCGTCCGCCGCCTCGAGCACGCGCTGGTCAAGGGCATCGACAGCCACGTGGTCGACGATACCGAGGAAGCCCGCCTGGCCATCGCCGCGCGCGGTGGTCGCCCGATCGAGGTGATCGAAGGTCCCCTGATGGAGGGCATGAACACCGTCGGCGACCTGTTCGGCGCGGGCAAGATGTTCCTGCCGCAGGTCGTCAAGTCCGCCCGAGTGATGAAGAAGGCGGTCGCGCACTTGATCCCGTTCATCGAAGCGGAGAAAGAGGAAGGTGCCAAGGCCAAGGGCCGGATCGTGATGGCCACGGTCAAGGGCGACGTTCACGATATCGGCAAGAACATCGTCGGGGTCGTCCTCCAGTGCAACGGCTACGAAGTGATCGATCTCGGCGTGATGGTGCCCTGGCCCAAGATCCTCGAAACCGCTGCCGCAGAAGAGGCCGACATGATCGGGCTATCGGGGCTGATCACGCCCTCCCTGGACGAGATGGTTACCGTTGCCGAGGAAATGCAGCGTGCGGGACTCAAGTTGCCGCTGCTGATCGGCGGGGCGACCACCAGCAAGGTCCACACGGCGCTGCGGATCGATCCGGCTTACGACGGCCCGGTGCTCCACGTGCTCGACGCGAGCCGCGCGGTCGGGACGGCGAGCCAGCTGCTATCCGACACCCAGTGCGAGCCGCTGGTGGCCGCGACCGCCGAGGAATACCGAAAGGTCCGCGAGGCACGCGAGGGCAAGGCGCAGTCTGTGCTGCTCAGCCTCGAGGAAGCGCGCGCCAATTATTACGACGCGTTCCTGTCCGATAAGCCGGCCCCGCCCGAGCATCCGGGCCTGCACAGCTTCCCCGACTGGAGCTTGGCGGACTTGCGGGAGGTGATCGACTGGACGCCGTTTTTCCGCGCGTGGGAACTTCACGGCACCTATCCTTCGATCCTCGACGACGAAGTGGTCGGTGTGACCGCACGCAGCCTCAAGGCCGACGCGGACGCGATGCTCGACAAGATTATCGGCGAGAAGTGGCTCACCGCGAAGGGCGTAGTCGGACTGTGGCCGTGCTCGCGCGAGGGCGACGACGTGGTGCTCCATCTCGAAGGCGATATCCCGCCGGTTCGCATCCCGTTCCTGCGCCAACAGATCAAGAAAAGCCGCGACCGCGCGAACATGTGCCTCGCCGATTTCATCGATCCGGCGGGCGATTGGATCGGCGGCTTCGCGGTGGGCATCCACGGGATAGAGCCGCATATCGAGCGTTTCCGCGCCGAGCGCGACGATTACAGCGACATTCTGCTGAAGGCGCTGGCGGACCGTTTCGCCGAAGCCTTTGCCGAGCGGCTCCACCAGCACGTCCGCACCACGCTGTGGGGCTATGCGCCTGGCGAACAGCTCACCAACGAAGCGCTGATCAAGGAGGAATACCGGGGCATTCGACCTGCTCCGGGTTATCCGGCGTGCCCAGATCACTCGTTGAAGCCGATCCTGTTCGAGCTCCTGAAGGCCCAGGAAACCGCCGGGATCACGCTGACCGAAAGCCAGGCAATGCTGCCCACCTCGGCAGTATCGGGCTTCTACTTCGGGCACCCCGAAAGCCAGTACTTCGGCGTCGCCCGGATCGGCCGCGACCAGCTGGAGGACTATGCTGCCCGGCGCGGCATCTCGGTAGCCGAGGCCGAGCGCTGGCTGCGGCCGAACCTCGACTGAACTATTCGGGCACCTGCTGGTCCGAGCCGCCGAACGCCCCGGGGAAGTCGGCGAACTTCGGCAGTCCGTCCTTCATCGGCAGCACGGTCTCGGAATAGTTGATGTGTAGGCCGGGCTGGAACGTCAGGCCCGGCAGCGTTGCCGAAAACACATCGACCACGCCAAGACCGGGATGGTCGGTCAAGAGGTGACCGCCGCATTGGCTGCAATAGGTGCGCGTGCTGCCCTCGGTCTTGTTGTAGGTCGCCAGATGTTCCTTGCCCTGGATCACCGTGACCATACCCGGCTGCCACAGCGTGAAGGCATTGACGGGCCCGCCCGACCAAGACCGGCAGGAAGTACAATGGCAGTAACCCATGCCTTCGGGTTCTCCCGTGGCTTCCAGCTTTACCGCTCCGCAGAAACATTCGCCTGAATAGGACATACCAGTCTCCCTACTCCGCGGCCCGGGCCAAGCCTAACATCCGTAGCCGAGTCTGGCAAAGCGCCGTTCGGCATCCTAGGATCGCCAGATGCGCATTGCCCTCGCTTTCCTCGCCTCGCTAATCCCAAGCGTAGCTTCAGCTCAGCCAGCCACAGTCGCGGTCGCGTTCGACCGAACCCGCATCCGCCCAGTCCTGGCGGAAGGTGAAGCCGATCGCGCCACACACCGCATGGCTACAGCGGACGACCCCGTGCGCATCGCTTCGATCTCCAAGCTCGTTACCACGCTGGGCGTGATGCGGCTGGTCGATCAGGGCAAGCTCGACCTCGACCGCGACGTTTCGGACTATCTCGGTTACCGTCTGCGCAATCCGGCATTTCCCGGCACGAAGATCACGCTGCGATTGCTTTTGTCGCACCAGTCGAGCCTGCTCGATGGCGAAGATCGCTACATCATTCCGCTGGGCGAAACGCTGCAGACGCGGCTGACCGAACCGGCGCTGTGGGACACGGTCCATGCGCCTGGTTCGGGCTGGTTCCACTATACCAACCTCAACTTCCCGGTTGTGGCGAGCGTAATGGAGCGCGTGACCGGCGAACGCTTTGACCGGCTGATGGCGCGGCTGGTGCTGAGGCCGCTCAAGCTCGAGGCCTGTTTCAACTGGTCGGGTTGTTCGCCGGCAATGGCGGCGCGCGCAGTTGTGCTTTACCGGGCGAGCGGCGAGGCCGCAAAGGATGAACTCAAGGGCGTGCTACCCGGCTGCCCGGTGGTGACCAACCCGGGCGACAGCTGCGATCTTTCGCGTTACGTGCCCGGCAGCAACGGCGCACTATTTTCGCCGCAGGGCGGCCTCAGGATTTCGATGCGCGGCATGGCGAAGGTCGGCCAGCTGCTTGCCCGGGGCGGCAGGGGCTTCGTCAGCCACAAGGCCTTCGCCGAGATGACCGAGCCCGAATGGCGCTTTGATGGTAGCAACGGTCTTGGGGAAGACGGCACCGCCAGCGGTTTTTTCTGTACCTATGGCCTGGCGCTCCACCGGATCGGTGGGGGCGGGACCGGCTGTCACGACAACCTGTTTGGCGACACCATCGAGCGGATCGGCCATTCGGGAGATGCCTATGGGCTCAAGGCTGGTCTGTGGGTCGATCCGGTCACCGGCCGCGGGCTCGCTTTCTTTACCAGCGCAGTGGCCGACGACAGCAAGGGCAAGCGCAGCGCTTTCACCGCCGCGGAAGAAGCCGTTGTGGACAGATCAGCCAAGGTTCCCTTTCGCTGACCGTCCGGCACGGCTAGGCGCAATGCGGTGAACGCGCCCGGCATCCTCGACACGCTGCACAGCACCTTTGGCTTCAATGCCTTGCGGGGGGTGCAGGACAAGGTGGTGGACCGTGTGCTGGCAGGGCAATCCACCCTTGCGGTGATGCCGACCGGGGCAGGCAAGTCGCTCACCTACCAGCTTCCGGCAGTCATGCTCGAAGGCACCTGCGTGGTCATTTCGCCGCTGATCGCGCTGATGCACGACCAGCTGCGCAGCGCCGCCGCCAACGGCATCCGCGCCGCCAGCCTGACCAGCGCCGACGGTGAAGAGGCGCGCGAGGCGGCGATCGACGCGTTCCGGGCGGGTGAACTCGACCTGCTCTACGTCGCCCCCGAACGCGCCAGCCAGGGCCATTTCCGGGAGCTGCTCGGCAAGGCACAGGTCAACCTGTTCGCGATCGACGAAGCGCACTGCGTTTCCGAATGGGGCCACGACTTCCGCCCCGATTACCGACTGCTGCGCCCGCTGCTCGACCAGTTTCCCGGTGTGCCGCGCCTGGCGCTCACAGCGACGGCGGATGCGCACACCCGCGCCGACATCCTGGCCCAGCTCGGCATCCCTGAAGACGGCCTCATCGTCGCCGGGTTCGATCGGCCTAACATCCGCTATGTCGTGCGCCACCGCGAGAATCCGGTGCGCCAGATCGCAAATCTGATGGGGCAGCAGCCCGGCCCGGGGATCGTCTATGCGCCGACCCGAAAGAAGGTCGAAGACCTTGCCGAAAAGCTCACCGCAGCAACGGGCCGGCAGGTGCTGCCCTATCACGCCGGGCTCGATCCGCAGGAGAGAGCCGCTAACCAGGCTGCTTTCGTGGCAAGCGAGGATATGGTGATCGTGGCTACGATCGCCTTCGGCATGGGCATCGACAAGCCCGACGTGCGCTTCGTCGCCCACGCCGGAGTGCCGAAATCGATCGAAGCCTACTATCAGGAGACGGGCCGGGCGGGCCGCGACGGCGATGCCTCGACCGCGCTGATGCTGTGGGCGGCGGACGACTTCGCCCGCGCACGTCAACGGCTGGGCGAGGTCGATGAGCACCGCCGTCTGGGCGAACGCGCGCGGCTCGATTCGCTGGCCGGACTTGTCGAGACCGCAGGATGTCGCCGTGCACTGCTGCTGCGGCACTTCGGCGAGGATCCACCGCAGAACTGCGGCAACTGCGATAATTGCCTGGAAGCGCCGGGCGTCGTGGATGCGACCGAATTGGCACGCAAGCTGCTCTCTGCCGCCTACCGCACCGGGCAGGCATTCGGTTTCGGCCATCTCGAAAAGGTGCTGACCGGACACGGCGATGAACGCGTGATCCAGCGCGGCCACGACCGTCTGAGCGTGTTCGGCATCGTCGGCGCCGACGAGGCGCACCTGCTCCGTCCGCTCGCTCGCGCCTTGCAGGCTCGTGGCAGTCTCATCCCGACCGAGCATGGCGGGCTCGCGCTGGGCGGCGACGCCCGCGACATCCTGAAGGGCGATCAGGTTGTCATGATTGCCCTGCAGGCGAAGCCAGAGAAGCGCAGTCGCCGCGCTGCGAACGGTGCCGCCAATCCGGTCGGCGATCCGCTGTTCGATGCGCTGCGTTAGTTGCGCCGCGAAATCGCCAGCGAAGCGGGGGTGCCGCCTTATGTGGTGTTCCACGATTCCACGCTGCGCGAAATGGCCTCGCGCCGTCCGTCATCGCTCGCCGCGCTGGGCGAAATCAGCGGGATCGGCGCACGCAAGCTCGAAGCGCACGGCGATGCATTCCTGAACGTGATCCGGCAGCATTGAGCGGGCAGCGGCGCCGCCGCCCGCTCACGCCGCGATCAGCTTGTGACCGGCCGACGCGACAGCCGCGCGATCCGGTCCTTGAGCGCCAGCTTCAGCTTCTTGAGCTTCGCAACCGCAAACGGATCGGGCCAGCGTGTCGCCTGTTGGCGGCGCAATTGCTCGTCGAGCCGCTGGTGACGTTCCAGCAGGCGAAAGACGCGATCGGACATGGCATTTCACTCCCTAATCAAACGATCCAAACGTTCGATCGGGTGCGCCGAGCCGGCCGATTTCCGAGGGGGTTGGGACCCGGACCATGGCATCGGCGACACCCGATGCAGTCCGACATCACGAGGCTTGCCGCCATTAAGGCCGGCATGCCGCGCCAGAGGGGCCCGGTCCTGCACCAGTCATAGTGGGGTTCGCATCGCGTCCAATCAAGGGTCCGCGAAACGGTTCATCGCATTTTACCAGCCATCGTCTTCGTCATCCGAACCACGCGGCGGGCGCGGGTCGAAGGCATTGCACACGTAATTCTTGCCCGGCAACCACACCGGAGTCTTGCCCGCACTGCGCTGGATAAGCACCGGAAAGCGCCCGGTCTGCCGCATGGCATCGGTAATCGTCCCGACGGTAAAACGATAACCAATGCCCGATGGTGCCCTGAATTCGTCCGGGGTTCCCCTTGGGGCATCCGCCGGCTTTTCCTTGAACGCATATTCGGTCTTGCCGAGCATCAGCACAAAACGGCGCCCAGGGCTCATGCCTAGTTGGACCTCGGCCGGGTAGTCAGCTGAATTGGTGGCGGCAGCCTGTTTGCACACCAGCTGCGGCTGAAACGGCGCCGGTGGACAGGTGGACTTTGCCAGGATCACCGAACCGTCCGGACAGACCTGCGTCGGACGCGTTTCGTAACCCGGCGCGCGGGTGCACTCCTCGGTAGCAAGAATGACCGAGCCATCCGCGCAGGTCTGGGTTGCAGGCGGTGGTGTGCCGGCGGCGGCAAGAAACACAAGCGTAGCAAGCGACATAGTCAGACTTTCCAATAGCTTCACCTCGGCACGTGGCAGCGGCGAAGTTGGCGGTCAAGCGCACCTGTCCAAGGGCTCTTGCCAATCCCACTGAATTTGATATTAATGTGATATCAGATTTAAGGGGAATACAAATGTCCGATTCGCATCCCGTCATGGCATCAAGCCAGGAACGCAGTGCCTGGAGCACCAGTGGTTACCTGATCTTCGTAGCCTTCCTCGCGCTGCTGGCGCTGACGATTTACCGGATCATCCATTTCGCCGGGAGCCAGCCCGAAGAAAGCGCTGTGTTCGGCTTCGTCGTCGGCACCGGGCTGAGCGCGGTTGCTCTGGTCGTGCTCGCGTCGGGTTTTTACATGATCCAGCCCAACCAGGCCGCGGCGATCACGCTGTTCGGTTCGTACCGCGGCTCCGACCGCAACACCGGGCTGCGCTGGGTCTGGCCGTGGATGGGCAAGACCAAGATCTCGGTCCGCGCCAACAACCTCGTTTCGGACAAGATCAAGGTCAACGACCTGCGCGGCAACCCGATCGAGATGGCGGCGCAGGTGGTGTGGCGCGTGGTCGATACCGCGCAGGCGCTCTACGACGTCGACGATTACAAGGCCTTCGTCATGGTCCAGATCGAGGCCGCTGTGCGCACGATCGGCTCGCGCTATCCGTATGACGACTTCACCCATGCCGAGGTGACCCTGCGCGGCAATCACGACGAGGTCGGGGTCGAGCTGCGCAAGGAGCTGATCGCGCGGCTCAAGATGGCGGGGATCACCGTCGACGAGTGCGGCTTCACGCACCTTGCCTACGCGCAGGAAATCGCCGGCGCGATGCTCCGCCGCCAGCAGGCCGAAGCCGTGGTCGCCGCGCGCAAGACCCTGGTCGAAGGCGCGGTCGGCATGGTCGAGATGGCCTTGGGCATGCTCAGCGAGAAGAACGTGGTCGAACTCGACGACGAGCGCCGCGCCGCGATGGTTTCAAACCTGATGGTGGTGCTGTGCGGCGAACGTGACACCCAGCCGGTGGTCAACGCCGGATCGCTGTACCAGTAAGTCATGTCGGCTCCGGGCAAGAAGTCGTTTCCGCTCCGTCTCGATCCAGCGCTATACCAGGCGCTGGAGCGGGCGGCAGCGGGCGACTTCCGCTCGGTCAATGCCGAAGTTGAAGTGCTGCTTCGCGAGGCACTGTCCCGGCGTGGGGTAAAGGTCGCGGCCAGCGAACCCGCCAAGCGCGGGCGGCCGAGGAAGGAAGACTAGTCGATGTCGGAAAAAGAAAAACCGTTTCTCTGCTATCGCGGCGGCGGCGGCATCAAGATCGTGCCGCGCGGCGCCGCCGGATGGCGCGCGTTTGGTCTGTGGATGCTTGCCCTGTTGGTGTTCAGCGCCCTGTGGGTGATGACAATCATCCAGCCGATGTCAGGCGCAACCTTTGCCTGGCTGACCGGCGGCTATGTCGCCCTGACGCTCGTCTGGGCCGTCATCATGATCCGCTGGATGATGGCGCGCAGCGAAATGGTAGATATGAATGAGCTCCTCAGCCTGAAGCGCGAGCTCGACGAGCAGAAGCGGCGCGGCAGGCGTTGAGCCGGGAGAAAGTCGATGGCCAATTCGCCCGACAATGCCGCATGGTTCAAGCCCAAGCGCTATGGCTATGGCTCGGGCTGGCCGATCACCTGGCAAGGATGGGCGCTGCTTGGCGGGTACATTTCGCTGATCTTTATCCTGGCGTGGCTGGTCGCCGCAGGTTCGCCGGCGGTGGAGGCATTCGGACTGGTCATGTTCGTCGGCGCGACCCTTTCGTTCGGTGAAGCGTGCCGTCGGCACACTCGCGGCGGCTGGCGGTGGCGCTGGGGCGAGCGCGACTGAAACATTTGCGCTGCGCCGTGTCCCCGCGCGGGACGGGTCCGATCCGGGCAAAGCCTTCTTAAGCAGCCGATGGTAAGAGGCAGCCATGACCAAGCTTGCCGCCCTGCCCCTCGCCGCCATCGCCCTCGCATTTTCAGTGATCTCAAGCCAGGCGCAGGACGGCGCGGCCTACACCGTGGTCGAAAGCGGCCGCCAATTCAGCCGGCTTCAGGATGCGGTCAGCGCGATCGGCGGGGGCACCGGTACGATCCGCGTCGCGAGCGGCGTTCATCAGGATTGCGCGGTGCAGACCGCGGGCCAGATCGCCTATGTCGCCGGTGCGCCCGGGCAGGCCATATTCGACGGGGTCACCTGCGAGGGCAAGGCCGCGCTGGTGCTTCGCGGAACCTCGGCTAGCGTCGAGGGCCTGGTCTTCACGCACATGCGCGTGCCTGACTTCAACGGAGCGGGCATACGGCTCGAGCATGGCGACCTCACCGTCACACAATCATGGTTCCGCGACAGCCAGCAAGGCATTTTGACCGGCCCCGATCCTGACGGACGCATTACGGTCGACAAGTCGACCTTCACCCGCCTCGGTACCTGCGAGGGTGCGGGCGGCTGCGCCCATTCTATCTATGTAGGTGATTACGGTTCGACCAAGGTGACCCGCAGCCGCTTTGAGGCAGGTCGCGGCGGTCACTACCTTAAGAGCCGCGCGGCGCACATCGACATCGAGGAGTGCAGCTTCGACGATTCAGCCGGCCACCAGACGAATTACATGATTGACCTGCCGGGCGGTGCGACCGGAAGGATCGCGGGCAACTGGTTCGTCCAGGGCTCAAACAAGGAAAACCATTCGGCCTTCATCGCGCTCGGCGCAGAAGGCAAGGCCAACAGCTCGGCCGGGCTGGTGATCGAGGACAACGACGCGCGCTTCGCCCCCAATGTGCCGTGGCCCAGCGTGTTCGTCGCCGATTGGTCGGGCGATCCGATCCAGATCGGCCGCAACAAGCTCGATCCCAAACTCACGGTCAAGGAACGCCGCTAACCGAGCAGGTGCCCGGAACGGTCGCGCTTGGTGTCGAGGTAGCGTGCGTTGTGCGGGTTCGCTGGGAGCTGGTGCGGCACGCGCTCGGCGATTGTCACCCCTGCCCCGGCTAGCGCTTCGACCTTGGCCGGATTGTTGGTCATCAGCCGCACCGGCCCCGCACCGATCAGTTCAAGCATTCGCGCCGCCACGGCGAAATCGCGCGCCTCGTTGGGCAGGCCCAGCCGGGTGTTGGCATCGACGGTATCGAAGCCCTGGTCCTGCAGCTGGTAGGCGCGCAGCTTGTTTATCAGGCCGATCCCGCGGCCTTCCTGCCGCATGTAGAGCAGTACACCCCAACCTCCCGCCTGCGCCTCCCCGGCCATCGCGGCGAGTGCGGCATCGAGCTGCGGCCCGCAATCGCACTTGAGGCTGCCAAATACGTCACCCGTCAGGCATTCCGAGTGCAGTCGAACCAGCGGCACCCGATCAGAACTCTGCCGCCCGAGCACGAGCGCGGCATGTTCGCGCAGGTCATCGGGCGAGCGGAAGGCGATGATCTCGGCGCTATCGGTCACGCTTACCGGCAAGCGGGCACGTGCGGCGATGAACAGCCGCGAGCTATCCTGGAAAGCCGCCAGATCATCGGGTGAAACCGCCTGAAGTTCACCCGCTGGGGCCGGATCGACCAGGAAGGCAGGCAGGATCCCGGCAATCCGGGCCAGCTCCATGGCAGTGCGCGCCCAATCTTGATCGGGAATGGCCTCGGCAAGGAACGGACCCTTTAGTGGCCAGGTCAGGTCAAGCGCCGGATCAGCCAAGGCCCGGGCGGCGCCAAGGTCAAACGGTTCGGCCCCGCGCAGCAGCACCGGCGCTTCGGGCGCGGCGGCTTCGCGCTGGTTGGCCAGCTTGAGCGTCGCCGCGCGCGCACTGGAAATCAACATCCGCGGCGCAGCAATGCCGGAACCAAATCCGGTTTCGGCGGGCAGCAGCTTCAGCTCTCCCACTGCAATGCCCCAGCCGTGGCGCAGCGCGTCGACCGCTAGCGCGGCACGCCTGGCGCCTGTGCTCACAGATCGAACTCGGTGATCAGCGGCACGTGGTCGGAGCACTGTTCCCACTGCCTCGTTTCCTCGACCACACGGTGCGATTTCGATTGCGCACCAAGCTCGGGCGAGGCCCACATGTGATCGAGCCGCCGCCCCCGGTCCTTGCCCTGCCAATAGGTGCGATAGGACCACCACGAGTAATTGCGTTCGGGCGCAGGAATGTGCTTGCGCCCAAGATCCACCCAGCCGTGGGCGTCGGTCAGGCGCTGAAGCGTCTCGACCTCTAGCGGGGTGTGGCTGACTACCTTCAAGAGCGCCTTGTGATCGTAGACGTCACAGTCGAGCGGGGCCACGTTGAAATCCCCCACGAGCAAGGTCGGCCGGTCGAGCGCGTCGGACCAGCGGGTCATGCGTTCGAGAAAGTCGAGCTTCTGTCCGAACTTCGCGTTCGCTTCGCGATCCGGAATGTCCCCGCCTGCGGGGATGTAGACATTTTCAAGCACCAGACCTTGCCCAGGGCCGAGCAGCTCCACCCCGACATGGCGTGCTTCGCCATTTGCCTGCCAGTCATGCCGCGAGAATTCGCGCATGGGGATGCGGCTTACGGTCGCAACACCGTGATAGCCCTTCTGGCCGTGCACCGCGCGATACGTGTAACCAAGGTCCTCGAAGGCCTGGTGGGGAAACAGCTCTTCGACTGTCTTGATCTCCTGCAGACACAGGACATCGGGCGCCTGATCGGTCAAAAGCCGCGCGACCTGATCCATGCGCAGCCGAACCGAATTGATGTTCCACGTAGCGATCGAAACCATGTGAGGGGCTTTAGGTGCGAAGGGTTCGCACGGCAACAAGGCAAAGGAAAACCCTCGGTCCGGGGGCATTGGACCGAGGGTTCCTTTGTGCGTTCGTCACGCTCGACAGAACGGCCGTTCAGGAGGCTTGGGCAACAGGGGGGAAACCCGCCTCAAGCCGCGCTGTCGAGGACTGTTTTAGGCCGTTTCGCCTTGCGGGGCCATGAACAATCGCGTCAGGCTTGTCGCAAATTGTCGCATCTCCGGCACGGTCCACGACCAGTTGCCTTTCCCCGTCGATGAACGGCGCTACTTCTTTCCGTTACCGCGCGGATCGTTGTAGCGGAACGTGTTGTCGGGCACCGCCACGCCGTACTGCTGATTCGACAAGGTTACGATGGTTCGCGTGTTCTGCGAATCGAGCGTCGCCCAGCTCGCCAGTTCAAGCCCCCCGGGCGCACCGGCCTTGCGCGTGAACACCAGCGTGATCACGCCGTATTCCGGATGTTTCCTGTCGCGGACTTCGACGCTAACAACCTGGCTGCTGCTCGACGGGACCAGCTTGCCGTACTGCATCACGTCGCGATTGGGATCGAGCAGGGCGCCAAGCGGGCTGTTCTTGATTGGCCAGCGCTGGACCTGCTTCACGCCGTAGTCGATGAAAGTCAGCGCGCTGCCGTCAGAAACGATCAGCATGGGCACGCCCTTTTCGTACTGGAAGCGGATGCGGCCCGGGCGTTTCAGAGTAAGCACCCCTTTGACCCGGTTGCCGCGTGGATCCGCCTGGATGAAGTCAGCGCGCATGGTGCTGATCGCACGCAGCGCGGTGACGGCCGAGGAAAGATCGGAAGGCTGTGCCTGAGCGGTCGCGGCAGACGGCGCTACCAAAGCGGCGGGGACTGCGAGCGCGGCGGCAGCGGAGGCTGCGGCCAGGCCGAGCGAACGGGATGGAATCTTCATGGTCATGGCAGTCCTGCTAGCTTGAGGGGCTTGAACTCGCAATGAACCCTTGCGGTTCCCGGGGTTAAGGCTGCGGCACAACGAAAGCGGCCCGCGTCCCTTGCGGGAGCGGGCCGATCGATCGCAGGTGCGGGAAATCCCGCCTCCGCAAATTACTTGATCTTGGCTTCCTTGAACTCGACGTGCTTGCGCGCCACCGGGTCATACTTGCGGAAGCTCATCTTCTCGGTCTGGTTGCGCGGGTTCTTCTTGGTCACATAGAAGAAGCCGGTGTCAGCGCTCGACACCAGGCGGATCTTGACGGTTGCGGGCTTCGCCATGGCGTATCCTGTAGCTTTCCGATTCGGGCCGAGACCCGCTAAAAATGGGACAGGCGGCACGCAATGCCGCCCTCAAGGTCGCGGCCATTGCGGCAGAAACGGCGCAAAGTCAAGCGCGCGGGCAGCCCCGCGCGTTACTTCTCCTTGCCCGCTTTGGGATCAAAGGCGGCGATCGGCTCGATCACTCCATACTCTTCGTGGCGCGGTGCATGTCCCAGCGGCGGCAAGACTACGTCCGCATCGGGCACCCTGGTGTCCGGAAGCCGATCGAGAAGGTTGCGGATCAGGGTCAGCCGGCCGCGCCGCTGGTCATTGAAATCGACCAGCGTCCAGGGGGCTGCCTGGGTGTGCGTGACCTTCAGCATCGCTTCGCGAGCGGACGTGTACTCGTCATACTTCTCGCGCGCGGCGGCATCGATCGGCGAGAGCTTCCAGCGCTTGAGCGGGTCGTCGCGGCGCTCTTCGAAGCGTTCTTCCTGCTCGGCCTGGTCGGTGCACAGCCAGTATTTGAACAGAAGGATCCCGTCATCGACAAGCAACTGCTCGAACCTGGGGACAGCGCGCAGAAAAGCCTCTACCTGCTCGGCGGTGGCATAGCCCATGACCTTTTCGACCCCGGCACGGTTGTACCAAGAACGGTCGAACAGCACGATCTGGCCCGCAGAAGGCAAGTGCGCAACGTAGCGCTGGAAATACCATTGCGTCTGTTCGGCATCGGTCGGCTTGGGCAGCGCCACGACCCGGCATTGCCGGGGGTTGAGAGGCCCGTGGACGGCATCGATCGAGCCCCCTTTCCCCGCCGTATCGCGACCTTCGAAGAGGATGACGACCCGGGCGCCGGTCTTGGCCACCCATCGGGCCATGGCCACCAGCTCAGCCTCAAGCGGCTTGTAAAGCTTGGCGTATTTCTTTTTCTTGAGAGGTTTCATGCCCGCAGTTTGCGCTCGACTGCGGCCGCGCACAAGCCGCGGCATTGCCGCAACAGTCCCGCAATGATATGGTTGCAGTTGAAACGATGTCCGACGCCAGCCTTCTCGACCAAACCGACTTCACCCGCTTGCCCGATATCGGCAGCGGGGTCTTCACGGCGCCGCTTCAGCGCCCGGCACATGTCGGCGAAGACTGGCTCGAACCGGCACAGCGCGACTATTCCGCCGACGAAGACGCGATTTGGAACGATCTCTATGCACGGCAGATGGACATCCTGCCCGGGCGGGCTGCCAGCGCGTTCATGGCCGGATTGCAGAAGCTGCATCTCGGTTCGGGTGGGGTCCCCCGTTTTGACCGGCTGAGCGCCGAGCTGGGTGCGCTCACCGGGTGGAGCGTGGTTCCCGTGCCGATGCTGATCCCCGATCACGTATTCTTTTGGCATCTCGCCAACCGGCGCTTCCCGGCAGGCAACTTCATCCGCAGCCGCGCCGAGTTCGACTACATTCAGGAACCCGACGTTTTCCACGACGTGTTCGGGCACGTGCCGATGCTCGCTGATCCGGTCTATGCCGATTACATGCAGGAATACGGCCGCGCCGGATGGAAGGCGATGCGCCACAACCGGCTCAAGTCGCTCGGCGCGCTTTACTGGTACACGGTGGAGTTCGGGCTGATCCAGGAGAAGGAAGGCCTCAGGGTCTATGGCGCCGGGATCCTCTCGGGCCCGACCGAGGCGGTCTACAGCCTCGAGGCGGAGAGCCCCAACCGGATCATGCTCAACGTCGACCGGGTGATGCGCACCGACTACTTCATCGACGATCTGCAGCCGACCTACTTCGTGATCGAAAGCTTCGAGCAGCTCTATCACGAGACCGTCGATCGCGATTTCGACCGACTGTACCGCTCGCTCAGCCCGGGCTTCACCTATGCCAACACCGCGGTGATCGATGTCGACAACGTGGTCAGCCGGGGGACGCTGGAATACCACCTGCGCGGCGGGCGCGGATCGGGCGCCGAGCCGGTCTGATTCGCCGGGCTGCCTGGGCCCGCCCCGATGCCCCGGCAGTGCTACTGCACCACCAGGAAGTACTGCGCGTCGCCCTGGCCGAGGTTGG
>JBJTMA010000224.1:0-9360 GCA_046063295.1 Novosphingobium sp. | reverse complement strand
GCGCCGACGATCAGGACGTCGAAATGGGTGGCGCCCTGCGTCACGGGTGCGGTTGCGGCGCTCATCGGCGACTCTCCTCTCGGCTCTTAATTGAACGATTAAACGCTCAATAGAGGACTTTGTGAAGAGGGTATTTGACCGGGATCAAGCCCCCGCCTGCCATTGCCGGATCGCTTCCAACGGCCAGACCAGCATGACCACGTTGAGCGTCAGGTTGTCGCGGATGAAGTAGAGGGTGAACAGCTCAAGGAACAGCGCCAGCGTGACGCTGACCCATGCCGGCAGCTTGCTCGCCAGCCAGAAGCCGAGCGCCATGAAGCCGATGTCGGACAGTGAATTGACCACGCTGTCCCCTTCGTAACCCCAGCTGACCGTCACCGCGCGGTAACGGTCGATGATCAGTGGCGAATTTTCGAGCAGCTCCCAGAACGATTCGAACGCCACCGCGATCGGCAGCGCCCAGCTCGCGGGTTTGCCGCCGAACAGCTTCCAGCGCCGCCACAGAAGGTGCGCGAAGAAATAGAACAGCAGGCCGTGGATTACGTGGCTGAAGCTGTACCAGTCGGCGATGTGCTGGCTGTTCTCGGCGGATTGGACCGTGCCCACCACAGTTTGACCGATCCGCAGGCGCAGATCGCCCTGCGCCCCATCGCGAGCAGCGTGGCGCCGACCGCCAGCCACATCGCCAACGTAAGGATCAGGCCGCGGCGGTTCGGGAGCAAGCTGGTCAAATCGGTTCCTCTTCGGGTGGCGCGCTGTCACCCAGGCCGAGCGCGCGCTGCATGTATACGGTATCGAGCCAAGTTCCGAACTTGCGGCCGCTGCTGCGCACCCGGCCGATATGTTCGAAGCCGAGCGATGCATGCAGCGCTACCGAACCCGGCTCGCCCCCGCCGGCCACCGCGATCATCTGACGGAACCCGTGCTTGGTCGCCGCTTCTATGACTGCACCGAGGAGCGCCTTGCCAAGGCCCTGTCCGCGGCAATCGTGACGGATATAGACGCTGTCCTCGCAGGTCATCCGGTAGGCGGGCCGATCGCGGAACTGGGCGGCATAGGCGTAGCCCAACAGCTTCCCTTCTGCCGTTTCGGCTACCAGCCACGGTGCGCCCGACGATGTTACCTTTGCCAGCCGAGCCGCCATTTCGGGAGCGTCGGGCGGCTCAATCTCGAAGGTCGCGGTGCCGTTGAGGACATGGTAGGCATAAATCTCGGCCAACACGGGAGCGTCGCTGGCGCGGGCCGGACGGATCGTGAATGCGGCGTCGGTCATCGGGCGCACTCATGCCGCAATCCATTGCCTTCGCCAAGATCGTTGCGCTCAGGATCGTGCAGCGTAAAGTCCGCGCGCCATGGCCGCCCGCAAAGCCAAGAATCCTGCCGCCGCCTCGCCGCGCAGCGTCTGCGTGATCGGCGCCGGGCTTGGCGGACTCGCGCTTGCGCTGCGACTGCAAGGGCAGGGCTACGCCGTTACGCTGGTCGAGGCCCGCGCGGCGCCGGGAGGGCTGATCCGCCGTGTGGTGTCGGGCGGCATGTCGTTCGAGGAAGGCCCGGGCGAACTGGGCGATCTTGGTCCGTGGCGAGACCTGGCCGCGGCAGCGGGGTGCGAATTGTCCGCGCTTGCGGACCTGCGCGAAATCGCGCCCGCCTGGCGTTTCTACTGGCGTGACCGGGGGGCATTCGATCTCGTTTCCGAAGCCGCCGAGCAGGCGCGGCAGCTTGGCCGGCTGGCTCCAAACGACATCGCAGGGTTCGAAGATCTGCAGCGCTGGTACGAAGCGGCGCGCGCCGATGCCTGGCAGCGGCTGGCCGAAGTGCCGCTCGAAGGACCGATGGGCCTGCTGTCGGCGGTGCAGCCGGTGCTTCGCGTGCAGGGCTGGCGCAGCGTCTGGAGCCACGTTGCGAACCTCATCGAAAGTGAACCGCTGCGCGAAGCCTTATCCTTCCCCGCCCTGCTGAGCGGCGCCAATCCCTTCGCCAGCAGCGCGCTGACCCTGCTCGGCCAGCCGGCGCCCGGTCGCCCGGCGTGGTGGCCGCTTGGCGGGGTGGCCATGCTGATGGAGCGGCTGCTTGACCGCTTCTCGGCAATGGGCGGGATCGTTCGCATGCACGATCCGGTCACCGAACTCGAATTGGTCGGCAACCGGGTCAGCGCGGTCATCACCCAGAGCGGCTGGCGCGAACATTTCGCCGCGGTGGCGAGCAATGCCGACATCGTCCACACCTATCGAGACCTTCTGGCGCGCAGCCCGCGCGGGGCCCAGGCGCTGCGGCGGTTGTCGCACCAGCGCTTCGCCCCTTCGGCAATCACCGTGCACTTTGCCCTTGCCGGGAGCTGGCCCGGGATACCCCACAACGCGGTGCTGTTCGCCTCGCGCTACCGCGAGCTGCTGGGCGACGTGTTCGACGTCGGGGTGCTGCCGCAGGACGGACTGATCCTGCTCAGCCATCCAAGCATCACCGATCCGGGCCTTGCCCCGGCGGGTACCAGCCTGTTTCGTGCCGTGCTGCCGGTGGCTCATCTCGGCAAGCTGCCGGTCGATTGGGATGCGCTCGCGCCGCTGGTCGCGGGCCGCGTGATCGATGAGGTGGGGCGCAGGCTGATCCCCGATATCCGGGACCGGATCGTCGCGCAGACGGTGACCACGCCGCGCGACCTTGCGCTTGACCTGGGCCTGCACCTGGGCAGCGGCTGGAGCCTTGAGCCGACGATGCTGCAAAGCATCCGGCGCCCGGCGCATCGCGATCCGAAACTGGCGAACTTCTACCTGGTGGGCGCGGCAACCCAACCCGGCGCGGGGCTTGCAGGCGTTCTCGCCGGTGCTAAGGCCGCCGCCTTGCAGCTCGTCCGGGATCATCCATGAAGCGAAACCACCAATGAAGCGTCTTGCCGTCTACTGCGGGTCAGCCAGCCCTGCGGACCCGCGCTATATCGAACTCGCCGAACGGGTGGGGCGGGAGCTTTCCCGGCGGGGGATCGGAGTGGTCTACGGCGGTGGACGTCTGGGCCTGATGGGGGCGGTTGCGCGCGGCGCGCTGGAGGCCGGAGGCGAAGTCATCGGCGTAATCCCCGAAGCCCTGGCCGCAACCGACGGACGCGGCGGCGAAGTGGCCAATCGCGATTGCACCGAGCTTCACGTGGTCAAGGACATGCACGAGCGCAAGGCCGCCTTCACGCGCCTGTCCGATGGCTTCCTGACAATTCCCGGCGGGGTCGGCACGATGGACGAGCTGTGGGAGGCGGTCAGCTGGGCGCAGCTGGGCTATCATGCGAAACCCGTGGGCCTGCTCAACGCATTCGGCTTTTACGATCACCTGATCGCGTTCAACCAGCACATGATTGCGGTAGGCTTCGTGCGGCCGGCGCATCAGGGGATCATCATCGCGGAGAGCGAGCTGGACCTGTTGCTAACGCGCATGGCCGCGCACGAGCCGCATACGCCTATTTTCGCGATGAAATCTTCGGAACTGTAGGTTGCGGCGAACCGGCCAGATAGTGCGCCAAAGACACACATCCGCAACAATCGATTAGATTCCAATCTGCAATCGTTGACTTGTGCAGTGCAGCGAATAGCCATGAGCGTACCGCAGCATATCCGTAAACGGGAGCTGGGGGGGTAACCAAAAAAACGGAGTTCCAAATGCGAACCAACGCAAGCCGCCTCGGCCGGAAGGCGGCCCTTGCCGCAACCGCGGCCACCCTCGCAATTTTCTTCGCCGATCCCGCGCTCGCTCAAAGCAAGCCTGCCGACGACGATACCACTGCCAGCGACAATGCTGACCAGATCGTGGTCATCGGCACGCGCCGCGAAGACCGCAGCGCGGTCAATTCGGCCTCGCCGGTTGACGTGATCGGTGCGCAGGACCTGACCTCGCAGGGCACCTCGAACCTGATGGACGCGGTGCGCAACGTCGTGCCTTCGTTCTACGTCGGTCAGAATACGATTTCGGACGCGTCGAGCTTCGTGCGCGCGCCGTCGCTGCGCGGCCTGCCGGGTGACGAAATCCTCGTCATGCTCAACGGCAAGCGCTTCAACCGCTCGCCGCTGGTCCAGGTCTACACCGGCGGCGATACCGCGCTGTCGTTCGGCAGCCACGCGTCGGACATCTCGGTGATCCCGGCGATCGCGATCAAGAACCTGCAAGTTCTGCGTGACGGCGCGACCGCCCAGTACGGTTCGGACGCCATCGGCGGGGTGCTGAACTACGGCCTGCGCGACAATGCCGGGCTCGAACTGCAGGCCCGTTACGGCCAGTACTACGATCACGGTGACGGCAAGAGCTACGACATCGCCGGCAACGTCGGTGTGAAGCTGGGCGATCGCGGGTTCATCAACCTGTCGGGCGAATATTTCGACGACGGCCAGACCAGCCGCGGCGCAACCCGCCCGATCGCGGTACGCTTTGCCGCGCTCAACCCGTCGCTCGCTTCGCAGCTGCCCAACTATCCGATGCCGGTGCAGAACTGGGGTTCGTCGCCGGTGCACGGTTACCGTGCGCTGCTCAACTCGGCCTATGACGTTACCGACAACAGCCAGCTCTATCTGTTCGTCAACGTGGCGCACAGCCGTGCGAACGAAAGCTTCAACTATCGTTCACCGATCAGCCTCGGCGGTTTCGCGATCTTCAACGGCACCACCTCAGGTACTGCCACGGTCAATCGCAATGCCGCTTTCGCGCATCCGATCTACCTGACCGCGTGCCCGGCAGTAGCCACCTGCCCCACCGGCGGTTTCGTCAAGTCGAACCTCGCCAACACCCAACAGACCTACAACTTCAGCACGCTGTACCCGGCCGGCTTCACGCCGCGCTTCGTTGGCGTGGTCGATCAGGCCTATGGCGTGGCCGGTTACAAAGGCGATGCCGGTGCGCTGCACTACGACCTGTCGGGTTCATTGAGCCGCAGCTCGCTCGATCTGTCGATGTACAACTCGCTGAGCCCCTCGTACGGTTCGGCAACGCAGACCTCGTTCAAGTTCGGCAAGCTGATCCAGACCGAAATGGACGCCAACCTCGACATGACTTATGAAGTCGAAGCTGGTCTGGCGAGCCCGGTGACGCTGTCATGGGGCGCGGAATACCGCCATGAAGGCTATGAACAGACCGCGGGTGATCCGCAGTCGTATGGCGCTGGCCCCTATGCTTCGCAGAACCTCTACGTCGAAACTGCACCGGGCGTTTATGCCTTCGATTCGACCGTCACGATGCCCCCGGGTGCGAGCGGTTACGGCGGCACCAGCCCGCAGTTTGCCGGCAAGTTCAAGCAGAACAGCTATGGCGCATATGTCGGCCTCGAAACCGACCTGACCAAGGCGCTCAGCGTCGGCCTCGCCGGCCGCTGGGAACACTATGACAGCTTTGGTGACGCATGGGTGGGCAAGGCCAACGCCATCCTGCACCTGACCGACACCTTCGCGCTGCGCGGTACGGTCGGCACCGGCTTCCACGCTCCTTCGCCGGGGCAGAACAACGTGTCGATCCTGACCACCAACTTCGTGGCAGGCAACCAGGTCCAGACCGGTACCTATCCGACTTCGAGCTCGATCGCGCAGTTCTACGGCGCGGTTCCGCTGAAGCCGGCCAAGTCGACCAACTATGGTCTCGGCTTCGTGTTCAACCCGACCCCGCAGTTCACGCTGACGGTTGACGGTTACTCGATCAAGGTCCGTGACCGCATCGGCATCTCGCAGAACTTCACCGTTACGGCGGCGAACGTGGTGAGCCTGCCGGCGCTGAACGCTGTGGGCGTGGGTGGCGTGGTGAACTACTTCACCAACGCCTTCAACACCTCGACCGACGGCGTCGACGTGGTCGCCACCTACCGCACCGAAGCCTTGGGCGGTAAGCTGAACCTGACTGCGGCCTACAACTACAACCTCAGCCGGGTGACCAAGTTCGATCCGGCGCTGATCGGCCCGGCGCAGCTGGTGAACATTCGCCACCTCGCCCCGAACCACCGGACCAACCTCTCGGCCAACTGGACGAGCGGCCCGTGGACGATCAATGCCCGTGAGAACTACTACGGTTCGTGGCAGAACGAGACCGACTACCCTGGCCAGGTGTTCGGATCGCGCATGATCACCGACCTTGACGTCAGCTATGCGTTCACTTCGAACTACACGCTGACCGTCGGTGCGAACGATCTGTTCAACACCAAGCCGAACCGGATCCAGGCAACCGCCTCGAACCCGATCTACCTGCTGACCAACAGCACGGCCGACGGGCAGATCTATCCGCGTAACGGCGGCCCGTTCGGCTTCAACGGCGGGTTCTGGTACGTGCGTCTGCAGGTCAAGTATTGATCTGAAGACGGCTCTGCCGGACACTGGATCGGGCGGGGAGGCTTCGGCTTTCCCGCCCTTTCCTTTTGTGGCAGGGCTGGGCTGGGACAAGTGGGTAAGGGGACTGAACTGATGCGTGCACTCAAGATCGCCGCGGCTTCGCTGGTATCGCTGGCCTTGGTCGGCGGGCAGGTCCAGGCTGCTGCGCCGGCCCCGGTTGCCGCCGAACACGGGATGGTGGTTTCTGCCCACCGCCTGGCCACCCAGGCCGGGATCGACGTGCTCAAGAGCGGCGGCAATGCGGTCGATGCCGCGGTCGCGGTCGCCTATGCGCTGGCGGTGACCTTCCCCGAGGCGGGCAATATCGGCGGCGGCGGGTTCATGACGATCCGCATGGCCGATGGCCGCAGCACCTTCATCGATTTCAGGGAAACCGCGCCGGGCAGGGCCAGCGCGACCATGTACCAGGACAAGGCCTGCAACGTTATCCCGCTGCTGTCCACCCGCGGGCATCTCGCGGTGGGAATCCCGGGGACGGTTGCCGGTCTGGAACTGGCGCGGACCAGGTTCGGCACACGTGGCCGGGCGCCGCTCATGGCCGCCGCAATCGGGCTCGCCAGCAAGGGCTTCGTGCTTGATCAGGGCGATGCCGACATGCTGGCCGATGGTGCCGACGACTTTGCCAAGGATCCGGCCAGCGCGGCGATCTTCCTGAACAAGGGCAAGCCGTGGAAGGCCGGACAGCGCTGGATCCAGGCCGATCTCGGCCGGACGCTGCAGGCGATCTCCGTGGGCGGGGCGGATGCCTTTTATCGCGGCCCGATCGCCATGAAGATCGCAGCGTCGAGCCAGCGCCATGGCGGGATCATCACCGCTGCCGACTTTGCCGCCTACAAGGCGGTCGAGCGCAAGCTGATCGAATGCGATTACCGCGGCTTCCACGTGATCTCCGCGCCGCCGCCGAGTTCGGGCGGCGTGGTGGTGTGCGAGACGCTGGGCATCCTCGAAGGCTATCCGCTGGGCAGCCTCGGGTTCCATTCTGCGCAAGGGGTGCACTACACCACCGAGGCGCTGCGCCGCGCATTCCACGATCGCAATACCCAGCTGGGCGACCCGGGTTACGTCAAGGCCGATACCGACACGCTGATCAGCCCGGCCTACACGGCCCGGCTGCGCGCCGGGATTTCTGCAGACAAGGCCACGCCATCGTCGAGCCTGCCCGGGCCCGGGCAAGGCAAGGAAGGGCAAAGCACCACGCACTTCTCGGTGGTCGACGCCGCGGGCAACGCGGTTTCGCTGACCTATACCCTCAACGACTGGTTCGGGGCGCGGGTCACCGCCGAGGGCACCGGCATCATGCTCAACGACGAGATGGACGATTTCTCGGCCAAGCCCGGCTTTCCCAACATGTATGGCCTGGTCGAAGGCACCAACAACGCGATCGCCCCGGGCAAGCGGCCGCTGTCATCGATGACGCCGACCATCGTCACCAGAAACGGCCAGCTTGCCATGGTGATCGGCACGCCCGGCGGCAGCCATATCCCGACCGGGGTGCTGCAGGTCATGATGAACGTGATCGATTACGACATGACCCTCACCGAAGCGGTCGATGCCCCGCGGATCCATGCGCAGTGGCTGCCCGATGTGATCTTTTACGAAAAGGATTCGCTCAGCGCCGACACCATGGCCGCCCTGACCGCCAAGGGGCACAAGCTTGAGCAGATGAGCTACTGGAACCAGATTGCCGCGATCCTGGTGGGAGGGCCGTCGCTCAAGATCAAGCCCAACCCGGCAACCGGGAACCGGGCGCGCTATTTCGGCGCGATCGACCCGCGGCTGCCGGTCGGAAACGCCCAAGGCTATTGATCGGCGGGACTGCGGTCCCTAGGGCGCGCGCATGCAGAGTTACCCCGCCCCAGCACTCGCCCGTGTCGAGCTTATGGCCCAGGCCGCGGCCGCCGATCCGTCGCGCGCGGTGTCGTTCCAGGGCGCGCCGGGGTGCAATGGCCACCGCGCCGCGCTGGAGTGGGACCCGGATTGCCTGCCGCTGCCGTGCTTCAGCTTTGAAGACGCGCTCGAGGCGGTGAAGGACGGCCGGGCCGGGCGCGCGATCATCCCGATCGAGAATTCGCAGCACGGGCGGGTTGCCGACATTCATTTCCTGCTGCCCGAAAGCGATCTCAGGATCGTCGGTGAACACTTCATGCCGATCCACCATGCGCTGATGGCCCTGGGCGATGGTCCGTTCACGGCGGCCTATTCGCATCCGCAGGCGCTCGGCCAGTCACGCTTCTTCCTGCGCGAACGGGGGATCGTGCCGCTGTCCTACGCCGATACCGCCGGCGCGGCGGCCTATGTCGCCGAACAGGGCGATCCGGCGCTGGCGGCGATCGCGCCGAAGATCGCCGCCGACCTTTATGGCCTCAAGGTGATCGAGGACAACGTCGAGGACGCGGCGGATAACATGACCCGCTTCGTGGTGCTTGCCGCCGAAGCGCTCGACCCGGCCAGCCTTGGCTCGGGACCCAAGATGACCACCTTCGTATTCGAGGTGAAGAACATCCCGGCCGCGCTTTATAAAGCGATGGGCGGCTTCGCCACCAACGGGGTCAACATGACCAAGCTGGAAAGTTACCAGAAGGGCGCCAGCTTCGCCGCGACCACTTTCTATGCCGATATCGTTGGTGCGCCGGGCGATCCCGCGGTGGACCGTGCGCTTGAAGAACTGGCGTTCCACTGCAAGGAACTGCGCGTGCTTGGCACCTATCCGCAGGAACGTCCGCGCGGATAGGTTGCGCAATTCGCGCAATTGGTTCGGCTTCGGCGCGATTACTCATTTCTCCGGCTTGCTCCGCACCTTGCGCCGTGCCACCTGTTGCGTAGTGGCGGAGCAGCAGATTCAGGGGGCGCAGGCAGCGCAGGACGCGGCAGCGGCGTGGCAAAAGGTCCATGCCGATCCGTCGATCCAGTATGCCCCGGTCGAAGTGAAGCTTCCCGATGTTCAACCGCCGGGCTGGCTGGTTGCGCTCAACAAGTTCTTCAAGGCGATCTTCGAACCGATCGGGCGCGCGCTCGGGCT
>JBJTMA010000223.1:0-3235 GCA_046063295.1 Novosphingobium sp. | reverse complement strand
CCGCGACGATTTCCAGCAGCTCTCGTTCGCCAGCCAGCGGCTGGCCGAGCTGCCGCTGTACATCGACGATACCCCGGCGCTGTCGATCGCCGCGCTGCGTCCCCGCGCGCGGCGGCTGAAACGACGGCACAACATCGGGCTGGTGGTGGTCGATTACCTACAGCTCCTGCAGGGTTCGGGCCGCAGCACCGACAACCGCGTCAACGAAATCTCCGAGATCAGCCGCGGCTTGAAGACGCTGGCCAAGGAACTCGGCGTCCCGGTGATCGCGCTGTCGCAGCTCAGCCGCGCGGTCGAACAGCGCGAGGACAAGCGCCCGCAGCTTTCGGACCTGCGCGAATCGGGCTCGATCGAGCAGGATGCGGACATGGTCTGGTTCGTGTTTCGCGAGGACTATTACATCGCTGCCAAGGAACCCAAGGTCCCGCAGGCCGACGACGACGCCAAGGCGCACGAGGTTCACGCCGCCTGGCAGCAGGAGATGGAGCGTGTGTTCGGCCTCGCCGAACTGATCGTCGCCAAGCAGCGCCACGGTTCCACCGGCAAGGTGCGGCTGCGTTTCGAAAGCCGCATCACCCGGTTCAGCGACCTTGCCGACGATGCGCTCGGCGCGCACAGCTACGACGATTAGCGGCGTTTCAGTCGGCTAAGCTGCGGCTGAGCGAACACCACCTCCCCCAGCCATTTCGCACCACCGGGGGTAAGGTGGCGTCCATCCTGCGTGATGAAGCGGCGGTCAGGGGTGAATACCGGCATCCGGCCCCGGTCATCGCCGAGCAGCGCGAAGAGATCGATGAATTGCGCCGGGGGGACGACGGCGCGCACTTCGGCATCGGCGTCAAGCTCGCGCGGACGCGGCGGCACCTTCAGCGCATAACGTTCCGCCGCAGGCAGACGCATCGCCGCCGCATTGGAAAATCCGAATTGCTTGGGACCGAGCACCAGCACATGGCTGACCCCGGCGGCGCGCAGCTGCTCCGACCAGCCCATCAGGCACCGCGCCGAAACTCCGTTCAGCCCGATTGAAAACACCACCCAGTCAGCTTCCCGTGCTGCGGCCCCGGCATCAAGCGGCAGCACCGACGTGCAGAGGTTGACTTCGACATAGCGGATCTGCGTCTCGCTCAGCTTTCCGCTTGCAAGACCCATGTTGATGAAGTCACGCGCCTGGCTGTGCCCGATCACGATCACGTTGGTTTCGCGCTGGGCTGGATCGAGCCGGGTCGCGGCAAGACGGCGCACGCCATCGACATAGGCAATGTTGCCGCCCGGTCCGACCCCGGCCAGTTCGGGCCAGCGGCTGGCGAAGCCGGCGTGGAGGTGCAGCACCAGCCCCAGCGCCGTTGCAACTGCGGTGCCGGTCCCGCAGGCTATCAACACTGCGCGATCACCGAAGCGCTGCGGGTCGCGCGCCGGGCTTTCGATCCAGCGCCACGACATCCAGGCCGCGGCGAGCACGGGCGGAAGCCACAGCGCCAGGCGCCACGGCGCGGGCTCGCTGAAGCTCACCGCGCGAAGCAGCGCGAAAAGCGGCTGGTGGAACAGGTAAGCGCTGTAACTGGCAAGGCCGATCGCCACCGGGAGCCGTGCGGCGAGCAGCCGGCCCGGGCCAGCGGTGCTCGTCGCAGTCCAGAGGAACAGAGCGCTGCCACCCACCGGTGCCAATGTCGCGAGACCAGGCGCGGACTGGTCGATGCCGTATAGCGTCATCGGCACGATCGCTGCGGCAAGGCCCAGGCTTGCGGCAGCTGCCGAGGGCCGCCGCTGGGCAAGCGCGACCATACCGCCCAACGCAAGTTCCCACGCTCGCGTCGGAAGAATGAGAAAATCGAGCGCCGGATTGATCGTCCCGAGCCACACCGCAAGAGCGAGACTGCCGAGTGCCAGGCCGGCGAGCGCGCGGCGCAGCAGCGACGCCGACCCGCGCCGTGCCAGCCACAGCATCGCTGGGACCAGCAGCAGGTAGTACTGCTCTTCCACGCCCAGCGACCATGTATGCATCAGCGGCTTGAGTTCGGCCGCGATGTCCCAGTAGCCGCCGGTCAGGTAAAGTAGCAAGTTGTTGGCCATCGCCGCACTGGCGAACAGCGACTGCCCGTAGTTTTCCAGCCCGTCAGGCAGCAGAAGTGCCCAGGCGAACGGCGTGACAAGCGCGAAGGTGAGCAGCAGGGCAGGAACGATCCGCCGGATTCGCCGCATGTAGAAGCTGCCGAGCGAAAGGTGCCCGCCGCCTTGCGCGACGATACCGGTGATCAGGTAGCCGCTGATCACGAAGAAGATATCGACCCCCAGATAGCCACCGGCCAGTTCGGGTACCCCAGCGTGAAACAGCATGACGCCGATCACCGCCACTGCCCGAAGCCCGTCGATCTCTGGACGATAGTTGCGGGGCTGAGGCGCGGATGGCGGCATGGTCCGGTTCCTTGCCACGCCCGGACATGGGCGCAAAGCCCTGCGAAAATCTTGACTCCTACGCGGTGAACCTCTAGGCGCGGCGCTTTCCTGCTATTTGCTGATTTCTGGAGTGCCCCATGGCGCGCGTTACCGTTGAAGATTGCGTCGACAAGATCCCCAACCGGTTCGACCTGGTCCTGCTTGCCGCCCAGCGCGCGCGCGAGATTTCAGGCGGGGCGGAAATCACGCTCGAACGTGACCGTGACAAGAACCCCGTGGTCGCGCTGCGAGAGATCGCCGAGGAGACTGTGCGCCCCGCCAATCTGAAGGAATCGGTTGTCACCTCGCTGCAGCGCGTGCTGCCCGAAGACGATGACGAAGTGGATGATGTCGGCTCGCTCAGCCAGTCGGCCGAAGCGCTGCGCATCACTGCTGCCGCGCCGGTTCGCAACACCTCGATCGGCGGCGATTACGACGGCTGATCATCAGCTCCGGTAGATGCAAAAAAAGGCCTGCTTCCGGCTCGGAGGCAGGCCTTTTTGCTGTCAGCGCCGGCGGCAGGGGTATTTGCGAATGAAATAATCGGCCACGCCCTGACGGATGGTGACCCGTGCCCGGGCATTGGCCGGATAGCTCGATTTGAGGAACGAGAGCAATTCTTCCGGTACGATTTGCGCATTATCAGGCGGGCAGCTTGATGGCTTGCCGGTGCTGCGTTCCTTGATCAGCCGCGCGCGATAGGATTCGCCAGCCGCCTTGCCTTCGGCCTTAAGCAGGTCGAGGTCGCTTGACATCAGAGCCAGCGGGCCCTGCGCGCGCAGGGCATCAGCCTTGGCAATGA
>JBJTMA010000222.1:0-4542 GCA_046063295.1 Novosphingobium sp. | reverse complement strand
GCCCTTCGAACGGTCGACCCCGAGGCGGGCATAAAGGCTTGCGCCGCCGTCGGTCAGGATATGCGGCACGGCGGCCAGGGTGAGCACGTTGTTGACCACCGTGGGGCAGCCGAACAGGCCTTCGAGTGCTGGCAGCGGCGGTTTGGCACGCACTTCGCCGCGCTTGCCTTCGATCGAATTGAGCAGCGAGGTCTCTTCGCCGCAGACATAGGCGCCGGCGCCAACCCGCACTTCGAGCCGGAACGGGGCGATCTTGCTCGCGGCAAGGGCAATCGCTGCGTTGAGCTTGGCGATCGCATGCGGATATTCGCTACGGACGTAAATGAAGCCTTCGCCCGCACCGACAGCGTGCGCGGCGATGGCCATACCTTCGATCAGCTGGAGCGGATCGCCCTCCATCAGCATCCGGTCGGCGAAAGTGCCGCTATCGCCTTCATCGGCGTTGCAGACGATGAATTTGGTCGCCCCTGCCGCTTCGAGCACGGTGCGCCATTTGATCCCGGCGGGGAAGCCCGCGCCGCCGCGGCCGCGCAGGCCGCTTTCGATCACCTCGGCAACGACATCGGCGGGGTCCATCGCCCGCGCCCGGTCGAGCCCGGCCCAGCCACCGGTCGCTGCATAGTCGTCCAGGCTGAGCGGGCGCGTCTTGCCCGCGCGCGCAAAGGTCAGTCGCTGCTGGCCCGTGATGAATGGGTGATCGGCAATCGGCCCGATTGCCTTGTCACTGGTCCCGCCAAGGATCGCCGGAACGTCGTCAGGCGTTGCAGGCCCGAAGCCCGCACCGTCGATCTCGACCAGCGGCTCAAGCCAGTGCATTCCCCAGGACGAAACCCGCTGCACCGTGCAGCCGGCCGCTTCGAACGCCGCCGCGAGCCGATTGGCGCCCAGCGCTACCGCCTGCGCGTCGTCGGAAATGCGCACCACCGTCATGCCGATTGGACCAATCTTACCAGCGCAGCTTCATCGAGCGCGGAATGAACTTCTTCGCCGATCCGGGCATTTGGGCCCCTGGCGCACAGGCCGAGGCAATAGACCGCCGCCAGATTGACCCGTTCGCCCGCGGCGCCTTCGGCAGCGGGCACAAGAGCTTCGACGCCGCGCGCCTTGCAGGCTTCAGCACGGCATAGCTCCACCTTCGGGCGGTGATCGGGGGCAGGGGTGAAGTCGTGATAGAAGCTGACGACGCCATGCACCTCGGCGCGGCTGAGGTTGAGCGCGGAAGCGATCTGGGCTTCGGCGCGGTGATCGATGCAGCCCAGCGCCGCCTGCACATCGCGCAGGATCGGCAGCAACGGCCCTCTGCGTCCGGCATGGGCAGCGATGATTTCGGCAATCCTGATCTCGCTCATGACGCAGCATTGCGTCGTGCGCGCGATGGGGTCAAATCGAGAAATGCCTATGTTTGATAGAATTCATCTATCAAACCGGCAGGATCGAACTGCTGCGCAACCGTCAGGCCCGCGCGGGCCATTGCCCCCAACGGGTTGCGATTGACGACCACCAGGCCAAGCCGGCGCAGCCCGGCTTCCGGCTTGATCGGTATGAACCGGCACCAGTCGACCCCGGCCATCAGGCCCGCGTAGGCATCGGGAACGATCGATACGAAGTGGCCCGAACGCACCAGCGAGAACAGTGAGACGTAATTGTCGGCGATCGATCGCGGGCTTACCGACAGCCCGTGGCGCGCGAATTGCGCGTCAAGGATCCGGCGGTACTGCATCCCCTGGTGCAGCAGGCATAGCGGGAGGCCTGAAACCTCCCTCCAGCCCAAGGGCCCAGCGGTTTCCAACGGACTGCCGCGGCGCACGATCAGGCGGTACTGCTCGTTGTGCAGAGGTGCGGAGAGCATGTTCGTGGGCGGTTCGTGATCGAGATAAGTCAGCCCCGCATCGACCGCATTGGCGTGCAGTGCGTGCTCTATTTCACGCGACGTTCCCGCGGTTACGTTGAGCGTAAGTCCCGGTTGTCCGCGCAACAGGGCATCGCCAAAGGGGCCGACGAGCGGCTGCGCCGAGGGGATGACGAACAGGCGGAATTCCCCGCTCAGCGCCTGCGCGCTCGCTTCGGCTGCCTGTCCGAGGCCGCGGATCGCGCCTAGCGCCTGCTCGGCCCATGGCAGGATGGCTTCGCCTTGCGGGGTCAGGCCGATGAACCTGCGGTCCCGCTCGACCAGCCGCTTGCCCAGTTCCTGTTCAAGCGCAACAAGTCCGGCAGACAGGGTGGGCTGCGAAACGCCGCAGCTTTCAGCCGCGCCCGCAAAGTGCCGCATCCGGGCAAGCGCAACAAAGTAGCGCAGGTTTTGCAACTGCATCGAACCCTCCCGTGAGAGAGCGTGTCTATCAAACAAAAATTGCAGCGCGAAGTGCGAATGCGCGCCACGCGCAACGGACGATCGTCGAGACCCCGCGATACCGCTGATTGATGCCCCGTCTTCATTCTGACGCAAAGACGGTGGACAACCAGCATCCTGCAACCTCGCGAACCATAAGCAGGATTGATACTCGCGTGCAAAGTGTGTGATCGTTGGACCGGGAAGTTGTGACCTTATCGAAAAAAGGCATTTTACGATCGGTCGGACATTTCCAAGTGTGCGACACAAGGCGCGAAGACGCTTGATCGCATGGGGCTTATGAAATGGGGGGCTGGCTTCGCAGCCGTCCCTTCAGGGTGGCATATTCGCAGCCAGTGGCTGCTTGAGGGAGGGTAGCCGTGAAAACAGCATTGAAATTGTCGAGTGGGCTTGTTGCCGTATCGCTTCTGGCGATGGGAGCCGTACCAGCCCTCGCTCAGTCGACCCCTGCCGGGGATGACGCCGTGGCACCCAAGAACGATTCGGACATCGTCGTCACCGCAACCCGCCGCGATCAGTCGCAGCAGGACGTGCCGATGACCCTGCAGGCCTTCGGAACCGAAACGCTCGCCAAGCTCAACGTCACCACGTTCACCGATCTGATCAAGTACACCCCCAACGTCACGTTCTCGAACAACGGTCCCGGCTCGGGCGCGATCTTCATGCGCGGCCTGTCGGCTGGTTTTGCCGGTGCGCAGTCTTCGGCGACGATCAGCGGCTTCCCCAACGTCGCGCTCTATCTCGATGATCAGTCGATGCAGTTCCCCGCGCGCAACGTTGACGTTTACGCGGCCGACCTTGAACGCGTCGAAGTGCTTGAAGGACCGCAGGGCACGCTCTTCGGCGGCGGGGCCCAGGCCGGCGTGGTACGCTACATCACCAACAAGCCCAAGCTGAGCAAGTTCGAGGCGCGGATTGAAGGAAGCTTCGGTGGTACCGCGGGCGGCGCCGCGAACGGCTCGTTCAACGCGATGGTCAACGTGCCGATCATCGATGACAAGCTTGCGATCCGTGCGGTGATCTATGAAGATCACCATGGCGGCTATATCGACAACAAGTATTCGACCTTTACCCGCCGGCCGACCGACCTTGGTTCGTATTACCTTGCCTACAACGGCAACGGCAACCAGCTGACCCCGGCGCAGCAGACCAACAACGGTCTGTACAACAACGCCGCGCAGGTTGAGGATAACTTCAACCCGGTCGACTACACCGGTGGCCGCGTATCGGTAGATTGGCAGTTTGCGCCCGATTGGGACCTGCTGGTTTCACAGTCGTACCAGAAGCTGGAATCCAAGGGCACCTTTGCGGTCCAGACCTATTCCTACGACTATGAGCCGCTCACCGGCCTGTCTTCGACCCTGTTCGTGCCGCAGTATACCAAGGACGATTTCTCGAACACCGCATGGACCCTCAAGGGCAAGGTTGCCGATCTCGATGTGATCTACACCGGCGCCTACCTGACCCGGCACATCTCGCAGCAGGGTGACTAAACCAACTACGCCCGCGCGACCTATGGCATCTTCTACCAATGCACCGGCGCCGCGAATTACTACTTCGGCACCTTTGGTGGCCCTCCGTTCTGCCACGAACCCACCAGCTACTGGACCGACAAGGTTCGTAACACTCACGAAAGCCACGAATTCCGCATCAGCACACCGGCTGACAAGCGCATTCGCCTGATCGTCGGTGGGTTCTACGAAAACTTCAAGATCCAGGATAACCAGGACTGGGATTACAAGACCATTCCGCAGTGCACCCCGTCGACGCTGACCAGCGTCTGCCTGGGACTTGTCGCTCCCAACCCGGCTGCAACGCTGAACGTCCCCGGACCGCGCGGTCCGGCGGTGGCCTTCGGCGAAGACATCCAGCGCGGCTACAAGCAGTACGCAGCCTTCGGATCGCTCGATTTCGACCTCCTGCCGAACCTGACGATCACAGCCGGCACCCGCTATTACAACTACAAGGAATATGAGACCGGCTCGGTCTACGGCTCGTTCACTTCGGCATGCTATCAGGTTCTGGTCTGCGTGACCGGTTCGAACCTCGATGCGCTCAACCTCAAGACCACCTTCCACGGGTTCAAGAGCAAGGGCGTGATCACCTGGAAGCCGAGCGAACACACGATGGTCTACGGGTTGTTCAGCCAGGGCTTCCGTCCGGGTGCATTCAACCGCGGTCCCTCGGCTCGC
>JBJTMA010000030.1:0-2863 GCA_046063295.1 Novosphingobium sp. | reverse complement strand
CTTGCCGCTGCGGGTCTGGAGCATCCACAGCTTGCCGCGCTCGACGGTGAACTCGATGTCCTGCATGTCGCGGTAGTGCGTCTCGAGCAGGTCGAACACGCGCGCCAGCTCGCCATAGGCAGCGGGCATCGCCTCTTCCATGCTGAGCGGCTTGGCCCCGGCCCGCTCCCGCGAGGCCAGCGTCAGGTATTGCGGCGTGCGGATACCCGCGACCACGTCCTCGCCCTGCGCGTTGACCAGCCATTCGCCGTAATAGGCTTTCTCCCCGGTCGCCGGATCGCGGGTGAAGGCGACGCCGGTGGCGCTGGTATCGCCCATGTTGCCGAAGACCATCGCCTGGACGTTGACCGCGGTGCCCCAGTCGCCCGGGATATCGTTGAGGCGGCGATAGACCTTGGCGCGGTCCGAATCCCACGAATCGAACACCGCACGAATCGCGCCCCACAGCTGTTCGTTGACGTCTTGCGGAAACTCGCGGCCGAGTTCGCTGGAGACGATCGTCTTGTATTCACCAACCAGCTTTTGCCAATCTTCAGCCTGCATCTCGACATCGGCGAAGAAGCCCATGTCTTCCTTGGCGATTTCCAGCGCATCCTCGAACAGGTGATGGTTCATGCCGAGCACCACATCGGAATACATCTGGATGAAGCGGCGATAGCTATCCCAGGCAAAACGTGCATCACCCGAAGTGGCGGCGAGCCCTTCGACCGTGGCATCGTTGAGGCCGAGGTTGAGCACGGTATCCATCATGCCCGGCATCGATACGCGAGCACCGGAGCGGACCGAAACCAGCAGCGGGTCGGCGGCATCGCCGAACTTCTTGCCGACTGCATTTTCGATGTGGCCGAGCGCTGACGCCACTTCGGCCTTCACGCCTTCCGCGAAATCGCCGCCTTCCTTGAGGTACCGGACGCATTCTTCAGTAGTGATGGTGAAACCCGGCGGCACCGGCAGGCCGATCCCGGCCATTTCCGCAAGGTTTGCACCCTTGCCGCCAACAATGGTTTTGTCCTTGGCGCGCGGATCGTCAGAGGTTGCATTGCCGCCGAAGGTGTAGACCTGTTTGTTCACTCTGCACCTCGGTTAGCTGAACGAATGGACACACTGGACAAGGTCCAAAGGGAAAAAATCGTTACCCCTCGATCTTCGAGAAATCGGCGACCGAATGAACGGCGTCGCGGAAGCGGGCCAGCAGGCCCAAACGCGCCTCACGCTTGGCCGGATCCGAATCGTTGACCGTGACATCGTCGAAGAAGGCGTCGATCGGAGCGCGCAGGGTCGCCAGCGCGGCCATCGCCCCGGCGAAGTCCTCTTCAGCAACGGCGGCAGCGGCCTTAGGCCCAGCGATATCAAGCGCATCCATCAGCGCCTTTTCCGCAGGCTCGGGGGTGTAGGAAAGCGATTTCGCCTCGCCGCCGGTAAAGTCTTCCTTCTTCAGGATGTTCGCCGCGCGTTTGTACCCGGCGAGGAGGTTAGTCCCGTCTTCGCTGCCGATGAATGCCTGGAGTGCATGGACCCGCGCGAGCAGGCGAACGAGATCGTCCTCCCCGCCAAGCGCGAAGACCGCGTCGATCAGGTCGTGACGGACCCCGGCTTCGCGTTGCTGGACTTTGAGGCGATCAATAAGAAACGACAGGACCGCGCCCGGCACCTCATCAAAAGCTGATGCTGCAAGCCGAATGTTGACAGGCTCTGGTTTCGCCTCAGGGTCAGATTTCATCACCGCAAAATACTTTCCGTCATCCGACGCGAGTTTGCGGTTGAAATCATCAAGCGATTGCTTTGCGACTTCTGCGAAAAGAAAGATCGGAGCGCGAATTTGAAGATTCGTTATAATGGCTATTATCGCGAGGGCGGCCCGACGAAGTGCAAACGGATCTTTTGAACCCGTGGGGCGCTCGTCGATCTCAAAGAAGCTCGAAAGAGTATCCAGCTTATCCGCCAAACTCACCGCCACCGTCACCGGTGCAGTCGGCACATCGTCGCCCTGCCCGACTGGCTTGTAGTGATCGCGGATCGCTTCGGCGACCGGTGCAGGCAGGCCCTCGTCTGCGGCGTAGTAGCCGCCGATCAGGCCTTGCAGTTCGGGGAACTCGCCGACCATTTCGGTGACGAGATCGGCCTTGCACAGCTCGGCTGCCTGGCGCGCCAGCTCGGGGTCGCAGTTCGGGACAATGCCTTCGCTCGCCAGCCATTCGGCCAGCTTCGCCACCCGCTCAACCTTGTCCGCCACCGTCCCCAGCTTCTCGTGGAAGGTGATCCGCGACAGACCCTCGGCGTGCTCGCTCAGCGTCTTCTTGCGATCCTGCTCCCAGAAGAAGCGCGCATCGGAGAGCCGCGCGGCGAGAACCTTGCGGTTGCCGTCGACGATTCCTGCCCCGCCGTCATTCGCGACTACGTTGGCGGTGCAGATAAAGGCGTTGGCAAGCTTGCCCTCCTCGGCGCCCTCGGGGGTGCGCTCGCGGCAGATGAAGTACTTCTGGTTGGTCCGCGCGGTGAGCTGGATCACTTCGGGCGGCACGCTGAGGTATTCCTCGTCGAAGCGGCCGAGCAGCGGCACCGGCCATTCGGTCAGCCCGGCGTTCTCGACCACCAGGCCTTCGTCGGCGACCATCACCAGCCCGGCGGCGTGCGCGGCGGCGATCGCCTTTTCGCGGATCAGGTCCTGGCGTTCCTCGTGATCGACGATGACATGGCAGGCGCGCAGCTTTTCCGCATAGTCGGAGGCCGATCCGATCGTGATCTCGTTCGCGCAGTGGAAGCGGTGGCCCTTGGTGGCATAGCCCGATCGGACGCCGCCAACCTCGCAATCGATCAGGTCCTCGCCAAGGATCGCGACGATGCCCGACAGCGGACGCACCCA
>JBJTMA010000221.1:0-35961 GCA_046063295.1 Novosphingobium sp. | reverse complement strand
GGCGATCGGGGCGACGTACGTCGGGCCGGAGGACTGGCTGGCGCACCCGGGCACCGTCGGGAAGCCGCTGCTGGGGATCCCGCACATCTGCGGCCCCGGGGGTGAGGTGCTCGGTACCGAGGAGATCGGCACCGTCTACTTCGAGCGCGAGGAGCGCAACTTCAGCTACCACAACGACCCGGAGCGGACCCGCGCGACGCAGCACCCGGAGCACGACAACTGGACGACGGTCGGCGACCTGGGCTACCTCGACGACGACGGCTTCCTCTACCTGACCGACCGCTTGGCGTTCATGATCATCTCGGGCGGGGTGAACATCTACCCGCAGGAGATTGAGAACCTGCTGGTGCTGCACCCGAAGGTGGCTGACGCCGCGGTGATCGGCGCGCCCGATCCCGACATGGGCGAAAAGGTTGTGGCCGTGGTCCAGCCGATGGACATGGCCGATGCGGGACCGGCCTTCGCGGACGAACTAACTGCCTACCTCGCCCCGCAACTCAGCCGCGTGAAGATGCCGCGCCAGATCGATTTCCGCGAACAGCTGCCGCGCGAACTCACCGGCAAGCTCTACAAGCGGCTGCTGCGCGACGAGTACAAGGAAGATTATGAAAAGGCCCAGGCACCAGGAGCCGCCGCATGAACGCCCCGCTCGCCTTGCCCGAAGTGGCCGTCGCAGTGATCGACCCCAAGAGCTACGCCGACTGGGACCCGCTACTCGACCTGTTCGATGAACTGCGCGCACAAAGCCCGCTGACCCGGATCGAAAGCCCCAGCGGGGATCACGACCCGTTCCTTCTAGTCACTGGCTATGACGCGGTGATGCAGATCAGCAAGGACAACGCCGGTTTCCTCAACGCTCCGCGCGCGACGGTGTTTACCAACAAGACCGGCGAAGCCTTTGCCCGGCAGGTTACCGCGCAGCAGGGCGAGGAGAGCCCCAATCTGGTTTCCAGCCTGGTGGTGCTCGACGCGCCCAAGCATCCCAAGCTGCGGCGGTTGACGCAAGAATGGTTCATGCCCAAGAACCTGCGCAACATCGAAGCCGCGATCCGCGAGCTGGCCAAGCGCACGGTCGACAGATTGATCGCGGCAGGGCCCGAGGCCGACTTCGTTCAGCTCGTTTCAGCGCCCTATCCGCTCCACGTAGTCATGCAGATCCTCGGCGTGCCTGAGGAAGACGAACCGCGCATGCTCTTCCTGACCCAGCAGATGTTCGGCGGGCAGGACGAAGACCTCAACAAGTCCGGCCTCGCCAATCTGACTCCCGAGCAGATCCTCCAGATCGTCACTGGCGCGGTGAAGGATTTCGAGGCCTATTTCGAGGGCCTGGCCGCGCAACGCCGCGCCGAGCCGACCGGCGATGTCGCCTCGGTCCTTGCCAACGGAAAGATTGATGGCGAGCCGCTGAGCGCGCGTGACCTTGCGGGATACTACATTATCGTCGCCGCCGCCGGCCACGACACAACCAGCGCCTCGACCGCCGGAGCAATGCTTGCCCTTGCCCGCGACCCCGATCAGTTCGCCAAGGTGAAAGCCGACCGCAGCCTGGTCCCGGGAATCGTCGAGGAAGCAATCCGCTGGACCAGTCCGGTGCAGCACTTCATGCGCACCGCTTCGCAGGACTGCGAGGTTGACGGAGTGCCGGTCAAGGCCGGCGAATGGTTGATGATCAACTACGTCGCCGCCAACCATGACCCGGCGCAGTTCGAAGATCCGCGCAAGTTCGATGCCGCTCGCCCCGGCAACCGGCACGTTGCGTTCGGGGCCGGCGCACATCAATGCCTTGGCCTGCACCTCGCCCGGCTGGAGATGCGGATCCTGTTCGAGGCGCTGCTCGACCGGATTGACAGCGTGGAACTGGCGGGCGAGCCGAAGCGCGCCAAGAGCACCTTCGTGGGCGGACTCAAATCCCTGCCCATCCGGTTTAGCGCTTCGGCCTAGTGCGCCAGGTGTAGCCGCCGGCGCGGTCGGCGCGGCAGCGCAATCGCGTTCCTTAGCGGGGCCTGCGAAGGCTTACCCCAGTCAAGCGGAATGCCCGGGATCTTGGCGTACCAGGCGGTCCAGTCGAACGTTTGGCTTGTGCGGTTCATGTCGTCCTCTTGCGCTTGCGACGTTGCGTCTTGATGACATCCCCTGAAATTGAGGGCGGCCCGGCTGGGTCCACGGTAAAGCCGGGCCGCCGCCGACCTGTTTCGCGCTGGGGCCTTAGCGCTTACAGGCCTGCTTGGTCTGGTTGCCGGGAAGGCCGCAGTCGTAGGTGACGACCTTCCCGTTCGCGAGGCGCGCCTGGACCATTCGGCCTCCTGCCGGATGAGCGCGAGCGACATGCGGCACGGCGTGCGGCTTGGGCGCTGGCTTGGTCAGAGCGACCATTCTGGAAGCCGGCTTCGCAGCAGGTTTGGCGGCAGGCGCGGGCTTGGCTGAAGTTGCGGCGAACGCCGGGGTGCCAACTGCAAGCGCCAGGCTTGCGGCCACAGCAGCGGTAAGGGGCAAATTGAAACGGAACATCGTGCGGTCCTTTCACCAGGTGCGTTCGATGGGCCAGTCTAGGCAGCGCCACCGCACCGCGCGGTGACCGCCAAGTTACAAAGGCTTCATCTGTGCCCTGGGGCGATGACAAAAGTTTCATCTTGCCGACAGCGCCCCGGAAGCGCTTGATGTTATCGCGGCTGACAAACGATTGGGCTGGACTAAGATGTCACAGAAGATCCTGGTAATAGAAGACGACGAACGCACTGCCGATTACCTGTGCAAGGGGCTGGGTGACGCGGGCTATCTTACCGACCGGGCATCGGACGGACGCGATGGATTGTTCCTGGCGACGGATGGGACCTACAGCGCGGTTGTGCTCGACCGCATGCTGCCGGGAATGGATGGAATGACCGTGCTTGCCGCGATGCGCGCCGCGCAGGTCACGACGCCGGTGCTGATCCTTTCGTCGCTTGGCACCGTCGATGCACGCGTAGAGGGGCTCACCTCGGGCGCGGACGATTATCTTGCAAAGCCCTTCGCCTTTTCCGAACTGCTGGCCCGGTTGAAGCTGCTGGTCGCCCGTTCGAATCATGGCAGCGCCCCGGCCCAGGTCACGCTCGATTGCGCAGATCTGGAAGTGAACCTGCTTACCAGGCGGGTGACGCGCGCGGGCCAGCGCATCGAACTGCAGCCGCGCGAATTCCGCCTGCTTGAATACCTTCTGCGTCACAAGGACCAGGTGGTCACCCGAACGATGATGCTTGAAGGGGTGTGGGAATACCACTTCGATCCCGGCACCAATGTGGTCGACGTTCACGTCAGCCGCCTGCGCCGCAAGATCGATGACGGCTTCGGCCAGCCCCTGCTCCACACCGTTCGCGGCGCCGGCTACATGTTGGGCGTGCCCGAGTGACAGCATCCCCGGGCAAGAACCGACTGCTGGGTTCGACCACATGGCGGCTGGCAGTTACGCTTGCCCTGACGCAGATCGCTACCCTCGCGCTTGGATTGGGCGCAATGTACGCGCTGACCCGGCAGACGCTGGAAAGCGAAGCGAGAGTGGCGGCCGAAGTCGCCGCAAGCGACCTGCGCGACCAGTACCGTGACGGCGGCACTCCGGCAGTTGTCCGCGCGATCGGTGATCGGCTCGGCGCGATTGAAGACAGTCACTTTGTGGTTCTGCTTCGCGGCGCCGACGGCGCACGGCTGGCCGGCAACCTTGCGAGTTGGCCAGCCGCGGCTAACCCAAACGGCCGCTGGTCGGTGGCGCAACTGACCCGCATCGGTGCCGATCATCCCGAAACCACCGGCTATCTCATCGCAGAGCTCCCCAACGGGCTGACATTGTTGACTGGCGAGGTGATGCAGGACCAAGCCCAGCTCACCCGTGCCAGCGCCCAGTCGTTCGCTTATGCGATGCTGGCCGGGCTCGTCATCGCCGCATTGGCATCGTGGCTAATTCTGCGCGTGCTTGAACGGCGGATCGATCACTTCAGTGCGGCAGCGCGCGATATCGCGAGCGGCAGGCTGCACACCCGCATCTCGCTCAATTCGGATGGCGATGCCTTCGACCGGCTGGGCATAGCGATCAACGCGATGCTGGAGCGGATCGAAGCGCTGGTCGGCGAACTGCGTGCGGTCACCGATTCGATGGCGCATGACCTGCGATCGCCAGTAGCGCGCATTCGCTCGTCGCTTGAGCGTTCATTCGAAGCCGCACAGGAGCCGTCATCGCGCACCGCGCTGGCCGATGCGATTGACGAGACCGACGGATTGCAGCGTCTGCTCGACACCGCATTGGAGATTAGTCGCAGCGAAGCCGGAATCGGGCGCAGCCAGTTCACGCGCTTCGACCTTGCAGCAATGCTCGTCGATCTTGCCGAGGTCTATGGCCCGCTTGCAGAAGACGAAGGCTACCAGATCGAGGTTAGCGCGCCACCTTCCCTGCAGGTTTTGGCTCACCGCGAACTGCTGTTCCGGGCCGTGTCGAACCTCATCGACAATGCGCTCAAATATGCCGAGGGCGGAACCTCAATTCGCCTGGACCTGACGCAATCGCGCGAAGGTACGGTGCTGCTCGGCGTCGCTGACGATGGCCCGGGCATTCCCGAAAGGGACAGGGATGAAGCCGTCCGCCGGTTCGGGCGGCTGGACCCGGCGCGAACGCGATCGGGCGCCGGGCTCGGCATGGCGCTGGTTTCGACCACGGCGGGTTTGCACGGCGGGTCAATGACGCTGAGCGAGGCGATCCCGCGCGGACTCCAAGTCACTCTCAGCTTGCCAATCGCCGGTTAAGCCAGCAACCGCTTCGCCATGGCGCGCACATCGGCGGCCATGTCTTCGCGTTCCAGCGCGATCGCCAGCGTGGCCTCGATAAACCCCGTCTTGCTGCCGCAGTCATAGCGCTTGCCCGCAAAAGTGACTGCGTGAAACGGCTGCTGGCCGATCATCTGCGCCATGGCGTCGGTCAGCTGGATTTCTCCACCGGCTCCCGCTTGCTGCCCTTCGAGCACGCGCATTACTTCGGGTTGGAGGATATAGCGGCCCGATATGATCAGGTTGGAGGGAGCATCTTCCCGTTTGGGTTTTTCCACCAGGCCCGTGACTTCGGTCAACGCATTGCCCGGTCCGAAATTGCGCCTGCCCGGCGAGATGACGCCGTAGCTCGATACTTCTTCCTCGGGTACCTCAAGCACTGAAATGAGGTTTCCGCCGACCTCATTGTAAGCTTCGACCATCTGCTTCATGCAGCCGGGCTCACCGATCATGAGCTCGTCAGGGAGAAAAATCGCGAACGGTTCGTCGCCGACAATCGAGCGTGCGCACCAGATCGCGTGTCCCAGCCCCATGGGAACCTGCTGGCGCACCGTGACCAGATTTCCTGGAAGGATGCGGGTCGGTTCAAGGATATCGAGCGACTTGTGCCGATCCGACATCGTCGCCTCGAGCTCGTAAGCGGTATCGAAATGCTCGACGATGGCGGTCTTGCCGCGCCCGGTGACGAAGATCAGTTGCTCGATCCCCGCCTCGCGCGCTTCATCGACCGCATACTGGATCAGCGGCCGGTCGATGATTGGAAGCATCTCCTTCGGCACTGCCTTGGTCGCGGGAAGAAACCGTGTCCCCATGCCAGCGACGGGAAAAACGGCTTTGCGGATTGGTTTGCGCGCACTCATGGGGGAGAAATCGCAGGCCAATGTTACAACGTCAACCGCGCCGCTTGCCGCGCCGCAGTTTCCCGTTAAATCGGCGCTTATGGACAAGATCATCATCGAAGGCAGCAAGCGCCTCTCCGGCACCATCCCGATCTCGGGCGCGAAGAACGCGGCGCTTACGCTGCTGCCCTGCGCGCTGCTTACCGATGAGCCGCTGACTCTGCGCAACCTGCCGCGGCTGGCAGATATCGACGGGTTCCAGCACCTGATGAACCAGTTTGGCATCTCGACCTCGATCGCGGGCAGCCGGCCGACCGATTTCGGACGGGTCATGACCCTGGAAGCGCCTCGGATCACCTCGACGGTCGCGCCCTATGAACTTGTGCGCAAGATGCGCGCCTCGATCCTGGTGCTCGGGCCGATGCTGGCGCGGATGGGCGAGGCGACCGTTTCGCTGCCCGGCGGCTGCGCGATCGGCAACCGCCCGATCGACTTGCACCTCAAGGTGCTCGAAGCGATGGGCGCGACGATCGAACTCGCCGCAGGCTATGTAAAGGCGATTGCCCCGGATGGCGGCCTGCCCGGCGGGCGTTACTCGTTCCCGGTGGTTTCGGTTGGTGCGACCGAGAACGCGGTGATGACTGCGGTGCTGTGCAATGGCCGCACCGTGCTCCACAACGCCGCGCGCGAGCCAGAGATCGTCGACCTGTGCAACCTGCTGGTGGCAATGGGGGCGCAAATTGAGGGGATCGGAACCAGCGATCTTACCATCCATGGCGTTCCTCGGCTTCACGGCGCGACATACCGCGTAATGTCTGACCGGATCGAAGCCGGATCCTATGCCTGCGCCGCTGCAATCACCGGCGGCGAAGTATTTCTCAAGCATGCCGTTGCCGACGAGATGGACGCAACGCTGCAGGCACTGCGCGATGCCGGTGTCCATGTGGAGCCGCGCAAGGACGGCATTCAGATTGCCGCCGACGGCAAATTGAAGGCGGTTACCCTGGCGACCGCCCCCTATCCCGGCTTCGCCACCGACATGCAGGCGCAGCTGATGGCAATGCTATGCCTGGCTGACGGCTCATCGGTGCTTACCGAAACCATTTTCGAAAACCGCTACATGCATGTGCCCGAACTCAACCGCATGGGCGCCCATATCGAAACCAAGGGTCGCACCGCGGTAGTTCACGGGGTGAGCAAGCTGACCGGGGCTGAAGTGATGGCAACCGACCTGCGCGCCTCGATGAGCTTGGTTATCGCTGGACTGGCCGCAGAAGGCGAAACGCAGGTCCACCGCCTGTACCACCTCGATCGCGGTTACGAACGGCTGGAAGAGAAACTGGCGCTGGTCGGCGCAGCAATCGAACGGGTTGGCGGAGACTGACCGGTTCGGCCAAGAACCAAGCTGCAGCTCGCGCATTGATGGGGTGACCTTCAATCGGGAGTTCAAGACCAATGGCATTGTTCAAATTGGCGGCAATGGCCGCTGCCGGTTACGCCTTGTATCGCTACGCCAATAACAAGCAGCGGCGCGAACCTGCTGCATTTGCGGCAGGTGAAAGCTCGGTTCCAGGCTTTGCCGGGGTCCGGAATGCCGGCCCTGAGGCGATGCGCAGCGATCCGCCGCATTGGGACAAGGTCGATGAGGAAAGCGATGAAAGCTTTCCGGCGAGCGACCCGCCGCCGATGGGCAAGCGCTGACAGTTACTCTTCGGGCGGCGGCGGCGGGGCATCCCACTCCTGTTCGTATTCGATCCTCGAATCGATCGCCTGACCGCCTGCGTTACGCGCGGGCCTGAACTTGAAACGCTTCATGATCAGTGTGCAGGTTGTCGTATCTAGCTCTCTGCTCCCGCTTGTGCGGGTCACGCGGCAGGCGGTGGGGCGGCCGTTGGCACCGACCGAGACCACGGTTTCGGTGGTGCCGCTGATGTGTGCCTCGCGTACCGCCTTGGGATAGTCGCTGTTCTTGATCTTGCCCCCGGTCCATTCGGCATCGCTGCCGCCGCCTTCACCAGCGCCGCTGCCTGAGCCTGTCCCGTTTCCGCCATTTCCCGAGCCGGTCCCGGTACCCTGACCCGCCAGGCCGGTGCCAGGACCGAGCACCGCTGCCGCACCCGGCTTCAGGCCCATCGATTGAGCCGGCACCGGCGCAGCCGGTAGCGGTTTGGGCGGGACTATGACTTGCTGCGGAATTTTGACCGAAGCCGCCTCTGCCTTGAGCGACGGCGGTGCAGCGCGCCCGTTTTGCGCGGGATTGCTGGCTTTGAGATGATGCTCTTCAGGTTTCGGCGGATTGTCGAGGCGCATCGAAACAAGACTGGCCGGAGGCTGCGGTAGACCCACAACCGGTCCGGCCAGTCCATAAATCAATACCGTCGCCAGCAGCAGTTCTGCGGCCAGCGCGGCGCCGGCCGCAGGGCCGCGCGATCCACCAGCCCGGTAGCGCTGCGTTAAGTAGGCAGGGCTGGCCAGACTTGGGCTCACCCGCCCTAGCGGCGATAATTGCGGCAGCGCTTCTTCGCGCTGATCGTGCGGTCGATTGCACGGCCGGCAAAGGCTCCCCCCACAGCGCCAGCAGCCGTTCCGACAATGCCGCCACCGATCACCTTGGAGCCGACCACTGCACCGGTCGCACCACCCGCGATCAGCCCGGTCGTGCCATGCGAATAGCGACAGCTGCGATAATAGGCGCGGCTCTTGTAGCGCTTGGTCTTGGCATCGGCCTGAGCGGCACCGACGACCGGCAGGGGGGCCGAAATCGGCACGGCCATCGCTGCGGCGCCAAGCGCCAGAAGGAAGGTACGCATGGGGTTCTCCTTGTTGGTGTCTGACTTAGAATAAGTGCTGCACCAACGCCCCATGCGCCGAATGGTTGCGGCTGTGCGCCCAGCCTATCCCAGCCGGGCCGCCAACCAGCCGACCAGCCACAAGCGGACCGCCCCCGCCAGACCCGGAGGACTTGGCGCCTGGATACGCTCGGCATCTATCCGGGCCACAAGCGCATTGAGCGGCAGTGCCTCCGCCTCAGCTGCTTGCTTGAGCAGCGCCCAGTACAGCGGCTCCAGACTGATCGAGGTCTTGTGTCCGGCAATCTCGATCGAGCGCTTGACTGGCGGATGGTAAGGCGTGGTCATGACCGAGGGATACGAATAATTTGGGGTGGCCCGCAATCTCCGCACCACTTACATCCACCTCATGGTTCACGGCTACCAGGCACTGAGCGAAAAAGAGAAGCAGACCCTGCGGCTGCTGCTCAGCGGCTACGATGCAAAAAGCATGGCCCGCCACCTCGGGCTGTCCGTGCATACGGTCAACGAACGGCTGCGCGACGCGCGGCGCAAGATGGAAACATCGAGCAGCCGCGAGGCCGCGCGACAGCTGCGTGAAGTTGAAGACGCGCACCCCGAAATTCTGGGGGACGACGAATTGGGGGATGCGGTCCAGCCTGCGGCAGGTGCAGTGACTTCGCACCAACCCTCGGAGGTCGTCGCCATCCGTCGGCCGGGTTGGATAATCGGAGGAATTGCCATGCTGTTTGCCATCACCCTTGCCGCGTTGACCTCGTTGAACGGGCCCAGCCAGGTCGCTCAACCTGTAGTCGCAGCTGCAGCCGCTTCAGCGCAAAACGCTACTGAAAGCGAAGCGGCCGCTGCAGCGCAGCACTGGCTCGAATTGGTCGATGCCAAGGACTGGAACGCGAGCTATGAGCTTACCACCAACGCATTTCGTACCGCCAACACCCTTGAAGGCTGGACCAGTGCAGCACTCGGCGTTCACGGCAAATTCGGTCCGGCGCGCAGCCGCAAGCTGATTTCGGCCGATGAAACCCCCGCGCCGCCAAACGGCAACGTCGTAGTGAAGTTCCGCGCCACTTACGCCAACAAGCCAGAGGGCACCGAACTGCTGACCCTGGTCAAGGAAGACGGCGCCTGGAAGGTTTCCGGAATCTACGTCGAATAGTTGGCTGAAGGGCGGCGGACTGCGGTACCCGCTGCCCGTCTGCCCCCGCGAAGGCGGGGGTCAGTACATGTGCTGTCCGCCGTTGATGCTCATCGTCGAACCGGTAACGAACCCGCCGTTGTCGCTGGTCAGGAATGCCACGCCGCGCGCGATTTCCTCCGCCATCCCGAGGCGGCCAACAGGAATCTTGGCGACGATCTTTTCCAGCACAGGGGCGGGGACGGCGGCGACCATGTCAGTATCGATATAGCCCGGCGCTATCGCGTTAACTGTGACGCCGTACTTGGCGCCTTCCTGCGCCAGCGCCTTGGTGAAACCGTGGATCCCCGATTTGGCGGCGGCATAGTTGACCTGCCCATACTGCCCGGCTTGACCGTTGATCGAGCCAATGTTGACGATGCGGCCCCAACCCCGTTCGCGCATGCCGGGAAAGGTCGCTTTTGCCATATTAAAGCATCCGCCGAGGTTGATCCGCATCACCTCGTTCCAGTCCTCGAAGCTCATCTTGTGCAGCACCCCGTCGCGGGTGACACCGGCATTATTTATGACAATGTCGACCGGACCGTATTCGGCGGAAATGTCGTTGCAATTGTGGATGCAGGCTTCGTGATCGCCCACGTCCCACCGGATCGCGGGAATGCCTGTTTCAGCGGTGAACGTCCTGGCCTTCTCTTCGTTGCCGGCATAGTTGGCGATTACGGTATGGCCCTGGCGCTTCAATCGCTGGCAGATCGCTTGCCCGATACCCCTCGTCCCGCCAGTCACGATTGCTACACGCGCCATAGATCTGCCTTTCCCGAAGCCTTTTCCGTTACGGCATGCTTAGGCGCAGCACCACTGCTCGCGCAAGGATGCCGCATACGTAAACTAGGCGATGGATTGCTTAGAAGCGGAACTGGGTTCCGACGTAGACCGCCTGGCTATCCTGCCGGCCATCGGTAAGCGGCCTTAACCGGTCGCGGTCAGAGGAATAGCGCACCCCTGCCGTCACATTGAGATTGCGAGTCACGCGGTAGCTGCCGCCAAGATCGACCTGCTGGTCGGACTGTTCGAAGGTGCGCGGGCTGCGTCCGGTCTTCTCACGTTCATCAAGCGCAATCGCCGGTGCGAAACGCGGATTGCTTGGGGCGATGCCTGGCTTGGGCTGGTAACTTGCCAGATCAGGCGCATCGAGCTGGCGGATGGGGGCCGAAGGTACCGCGTTCTGCGCAAAGCTCTTGTACCCGCGGGCAGCTCCCAAGCTATAAGCCGTCGGTGCAATCCGCAGCGACGAGCCACCAGCGGCATCCGCCATGATCGGGTTGCGGATCGCCAGGGAAGGCGTGCCGGTACCATTGAGCCGGACCGCGACGGTGACCACAGAGCGGTCCAAGCCACTGGGCACAGCGGCGGGCGTGAAGCGGAACGATCGGCCTTTGGTAAGGGCACGTACGGTAATCGACCGGGCCAGCCGCGGATCGACTTCGGCGGGGACGAAACCGGAGGAAGCACCCGACGCGACGACCTGCGGTCCGTCATATCGGCTGGTGAACGCCAGTACAGCGCTGGGAAGCGCGAGCGCACAGACGGTGGCGCACAGAGCGATGGCGCCAGCAGAGCTGCCGCGCTTGCGCTTCGATGCTACCAGCTGGGTCATTTCCCTGTTCCCGACTCCGTTGCTTGGAACCAACGCATGATCGCGCATTTGGCTCCAATTTGGCAAGGCGCGAATGAGCCAGGGCGGCTGAATTTAATCTGAACCTGCAAGTGTGGGGGGCATCATTCAGCAGGCATTCACCGGCTAGGCGGGCAAAGAGCCGCTGGCAGGGCTTGCCGCTCCGTCCGCCTCGGTTATAGAGGCTCGGCGCGTGCAGGCACGCCTCACTTTTTCGAGCGACAGGATCCGGATAACGCAATGATTTCCTCCAACTCAGCCCGCACCAGCAAGATTCGCTTCATCGGCCGTGCCGGGCTCGTCGCTCTCGCCGCTGTCTCGCTCGCGGCTTGTGGCCACGGCGGCAAGCGGCCCAAGGCCGACCTTGCGGCATCGCGGGTGACCACCATCGGGGTTAACTCGTACCTGTGGCGCGCCAGCCTCGACGCGGTAACCTTCATGGGCCTTGTCCAGACCGACAGCGCCGGCGGCGTTATCGTGACTGACTGGTACGCCAACCCGAACAACCCCAACGAGCGGATGAAGGTTACCGTCACCATCCTGGATCAGGACCTGCGCGCTGACGCGCTGCGCGTGGCCGCCAGCCGGCAGACCAACGCCAATGGCGTATGGGTCGATGCGCCGGTCCAGGCCGCCACGGTGCAGAAGCTGGAAGATGTGATCCTGACCCGCGCCCGCGACCTGCGCCGCCAGGCTTCCGGGGTCAAGTAAGCCAATTCTCGTGGTGCGCTGACCGCATCCGCGATCAGCTTGCAACGGCGGCATGACGGATGGCAGGTCCGTGCCAGACAAGTGCTTCCTGCCCACTCGACAAGCCGCCTCAAGCGGCTAGAGGGTGCCCATGACCAGCGAACGTTTCGATTCCGCCAGCGCCGACTCGCGCTGGCAGCATGTGTGGGATGAGCAGCAGACCTTCCGCGCCGACGATAATTCGTCGAAGCCGCGCTCCTTTGTGCTTGAGATGTTTCCCTACCCCTCAGGCAAGATCCACGTCGGTCACGTGCGCAACTACACGATGGGAGACGTCCTCGCACGGTACAAGCGGATGAAGGGCCACGAAGTGCTCCATCCGATGGGCTGGGATGCATTCGGTATGCCGGCCGAAAATGCGGCGATGGAACAGGGCGTCCACCCCGGCGGCTGGACGCGGGCCAATATCGCCAACATGAAGGCGCAGCTGAAGCGACTTGGCTTCGCACTTGACTGGAGCCGCGAACTGGCGACCTGCGAGCCGGAATATTACGGCCACGAGCAGGCACTGTTCCTCGATCTTTACGCGGCGGGCCTGGTCTACCGCAAGGAATCGGCGGTCAACTGGGACCCGGTCGACATGACCGTGCTGGCCAACGAACAAGTGATCGACGGGCGCGGCTGGCGCTCTGGTGCGCTGGTCGAAAAGCGCAAGCTCAGCCAGTGGTTCCTCAAGATCACAGACTTTGCCGAGGAACTGCTCGAAGGCTTGGATACGCTGGAGAACTGGCCCGACAAGGTCCGGCTGATGCAGGAAAACTGGATCGGTAAATCGCAAGGCCTGCAGTTCAAGTTCTGGTCTGCGGACAAGATTACCGAGGTCGAGGTGTTCACCACCCGCCCCGATACGATCTTTGGCGCCAGCTTCGTCGCGATCGCGGCCGAGCACCCAATCGCGCAAGCGCTGGCAGCGGACAATGCCGAAGTTGTGGCATTCATCGAGGAGTGCCGCAAGGGCGGGACTACCGCCGCCGAGATCGAGACGCAGGAGAAGCTCGGCTTCGATACCGGGATCCGCCTCAAGCATCCGTTCCAGGACCAGGCGCTGCCGCTCTACATCGCCAATTTCGTCCTGATGGATTACGGCACCGGCGCGGTGTTCGGCTGCCCGGCCCACGACCAGCGCGACATCGATTTCGCCCGTAAGTATCAGCTTCCGGTAACCCGCGTGGTCGCCGACGGTTTCGCCACCGAACCGGTGTTCGAAGGAGATGAGGCCTATACCGGGCCCGGCACGATCGTGAATTCGCGGTTCCTCGACGGGATGGATGTCGAAAGCGCCAAAGCCGAAGTGATCCGCCGCGCCGAGAGCGAAGGCTGGGGCAAGGGCACCACTGTCTGGCGGCTGCGCGACTGGGGCGTTTCGCGCCAACGCTACTGGGGCACCCCGATCCCGTTCATCCACTGCGAAAGCTGCGGCGTGGTACCGGTGCCCAAGGACCAGCTTCCCGTGGTGCTTCCCGAGGACGTCGACTTCAAGACGCCCGGCAACCCGCTTGAGCGGCATCCCACCTGGAAGCATGTCGACTGCCCGAGCTGCGGCAAGCCCGCGCGGCGCGAGACCGACACGCTCGATACCTTCGTCGACAGCTCATGGTATTTCCTGCGCTTCGCCAGCCAGCCTGATGACCGGCCCTTCAACCCCAACGTCGTGTCGCAGTGGCTGCCGGTCGAACAATACATTGGCGGGATCGAGCACGCGATCCTGCACCTGCTTTACGCCCGTTTCTGGACCCGGGCGCTTGCCCATATCGGGATGATTTCGGTCAAGGAGCCGTTCGCCAGCCTGTTCACGCAAGGGATGGTAACTCACGAGACCTATTCGCGGATCGATCCCGCGAATGGCCAGCCGGTCTATTTCCTCCCAGCCGACGTCGAGCGCGGCGGGACGTCTGCTTCGCTCAAGGCCGATGGACAACCGGTCGAGATCGGTCGCGTCATCAAGATGTCGAAGTCGAAGAAGAACGTGGTCGACCCCGACGACATCATCGCCCGCTACGGTGCAGACGCGGTGCGCTGGTTCATGCTGTCAGACAGCCCGCCCGAGCGCGACCTGCCGTGGTCCGAAGCCGGAATCGAAGGGTGCGCGCGGTTCGTCCAGCGGCTGTGGCGGCTTGCCGGGCAATACGATCCGGCCGCGACCGGTGACGACAAGGCGCTCGATCGCAAACGCGACCAGACGATCGCGCTGGCGGCTTCCGACATCGAAGCATTGAGCTTCAACAAGGCGGTCGCGCGTATTTACGAGCTGACCAGCGCCACCGAAAAAGCCGCGCCTTCGGCCAGCCGCTCGGCTGCGATCCGCGCGCTGCTCCTGTTGGTCGCACCCGCTATGCCGCACCTTGCCGAAGAGGCCTGGGCAGCACTCGGCGAAGCCGGGTTGATTGCCAATGCAGCCTGGCCCGCGCACGACCCTGCGCTGTTGGTGGAGGACGAGGTGACCGTTGCGATCCAGGTCCTGGGCAAGCTCCGCGATACGATCACGGTTGCCAAGGGCCTGCCGCGCGAAGAACTCGAAGCGCTTGCCCTCGCCTCGGACAAGGTGCAGCGTGCGCTCGATGGCAAGGAAGTTCGCAAAGTGATCGTCGTGCCCGACCGACTGGTGAACCTGGTCGCATGAAGCGTCTTGCGCTGCCCTTGTTGCTGTTGCTTGGCGCATGCGGGCTGCATCCGATGTATGCAGGCGGTGCGGGTGGCGCGGTTGCGCAAGGCCTGAATTCGGTCGAAGTTTCGCCAATCGAAGGCAAGTCCGGCTGGCTGATGCGAAACGCACTGGTCGACCGGCTGGGCAGCGGCAAAGGCAGCACCGCGCGCTACCGTCTCGACGTCAGGCTCGATGACAAACTGGAAGGGCTGGGCCTGCTGAGCGACGATACCGTGGCCCGCGAACGTCGCACGCTGCGCGCGCGCTATCAGTTGGTCGATCTTGCGACCGGCAAGATCGTTCTTGACGAAACCGCCGGGTCCGACGCCGGGATCGATGTGGTCAGCAGTGAGTACGCAACGATCGCTGCCGAACAGACGGCGCTAGAGAACCTGTCCAAGGAAGTCGCCGATCGTATTGTCGTGCGCGTGGCGCTCAAGCTGCGCAGCGGCGAACTTTCCGCCAAGTGAAGGCCAGCCAGAAGGACTTCAAGGGCCAAGCGGCAAAGGCCGCCCGCGCCGCGTCGGTGTTCTTTTTCTGTGGCCCCGATGAGGCGGGCGCGAACGAGGCCGCGCACACCATCGCTGGCTACCTCGTCGATCCGGGCGAACGGATCGAGATCAGCGGTGCAGACCTGCGCAAGGACCCCGTGCGTCTTGGCGACGAAGCCCGCTCGATCTCCCTGTTCGGCGACAAGCGCCACATCTGGGTTCGCGCTTCGGGCGACGAGGCGCACGATGCCGTTGCGAACCTGCTCGATGGCGAAGGCGAGGCCTGCCCGGTGCTAATCGTTGCAACCGGAGCGACCGACAAGTCGCGTACCGCCAAGCTGCTTGCCCCACGTCCCGATGCGCTGGTCGCAATGTTCTACCCGCCCGACCTGCGCAGCGTGACGGGTACGGTGCGCGACATGGGCGATGCCGCCGGGGTCCAGCTGGGCGGCGATCTGGCCGAGCGCATCGCCCGCGGCGCCGCGCTCGACATCAGGCTTGCCCAGTCGGAAGTGACCAAGCTCGCGCTTTATCTCGATGCGTCTCCAGCTGCTCCGCGCCGCGCCGATGCGGCTGCGCTCGATGCGATCGGCGCGCGGTGCGAAGACGACGGGTTTAGCGAGCTGGTCAATGTCGTACTCGGCGGAGAACTCGCGAAGCTGCCCAGCGAATTGCGGCGACTGCGCGAACAGGGACTGAACCCGGTCGGACTGCTACTCGCCTTCGAACGCCGCACGGCTCAGCTTGCCCAGCTTGCCGCCAAGCTTGGCCCCCGCGGAGACATTCCCGGCCTGATGGACGCCGAGGTGCAAGCGCGGCGCGTGTTCTGGAAGGACCGGCGCGACATCACCGAACAACTCAAGCGCTGGCGCGGCAAACGCCTGGCCAGGCTGGTATCGCGCCTCACCGCGCTGCATCGCGCCTTGCTTGGCAACAGCCAGACGGCAGAACTGCTTTTGGCGCAGGGGCTTAGTGAGATCGCTCGCTTCGCTGCGCAGCGATCCTAGCACGTCCTGACAGGTCGGAGCTTGTCGAACCGCCCCGGCTTGGGCAAGGAAGCGCGCACGTGACGCGCGTTGCGCCAAGGTGGAGTGGTCGCTGCCTGATGAATCCCTCTGCAACTTCAGCTGCGGTTCTACCCGCTGGCCTTGCGCTCGAAAGCGGTACCGAGATCAGTCGGACACAGCCGCTGGAGCGTCGCCGTCTCCAGACCTACCTTGGCTTGATGGTGGGCGACATCATCGCCATATTTGCTGCATTCTGCCTGGTTGGCTTCGTCTATCTCAACATGACCGGTCTTAACCAGGCGGCCTTGCTTGCCCAGCTCCTGTTGCCGGTATTCCTGACCATTGCGCTTTATAATGGCGCTTATTCGCTCGCCACGCTGCAATCGTCTCAGGCCGGAATGCTGCGCGCCATGAGCGCGCTTGGCATCTCTGCTGGTGCAGTTGTCTTCATCGCCTATTACACAAAGAGCAGCACGACCTTTTCGCGGGTATTATTCACAGCAGGCTGCATTCTCTCCACGGTCCTGCTGTGCTGGGTGCGTCTGCAAATGCGCTCGTTCGTGAAGTGGCGCTGCGGCAACCGGATTATCAATGAATTGCTCATCGACGATGGCGGTCCGCCAATCGAGCTCCCCGGCGCAATTCTGGTCAATGCAGCACAGCAACGCCTGGTCCCGGCCTTGAACGACCCTCAAGCACTGAACCGGATCGGCAACGTGCTGTTCGCAATTGACAGGGTTGTGGTCACCTGCCCACCTGAACGCCGGGCTGCCTGGGCGCGCCTGCTCAAGGGAACCAGTATCGACGGCGAAGTGGTGGATGATGCCGTGGCCGAACTTGGCGCCCACGGAGCGAGGACGGTAGGCGGCCGCGGCTTCCTGCGCGTCTCGATCGGCCCCTTGGGTATGCGGGCGCGGGTCGCGAAACGGCTGTTCGATACCGCATTGGCAGGCTCTGCACTGCTGGTCCTAAGTCCATTGCTGGTTCTGGTCGCTGCGGCGATTCTGTTGGAAGACGGCAGCCCTGTCTTGTTCGTTCAGCGCCGTGTAGGCAGGGCGAACAGGTTTTTCCAGATGTACAAGTTCCGCTCGATGGCGGTCGGTAGGACCGATCATGACGGGTCCAGTTCGACTGCGCGCGATGATGCCCGAATAACCCGCGTGGGCCGATTTATCCGTCGCACCAGCATCGATGAGCTTCCGCAATTAATCAACGTGCTCAAAGGCGAAATGTCGATTGTCGGCCCTCGTCCTCATGCCTTGGGTTCGCAGGCAGGCGACAAATTGTTCTGGGAAGTGGACGAGCGTTACTGGGAACGTCACGCACTTAAACCTGGACTAACCGGTCTTGCCCAGATTCGCGGGTTTCGCGGCGCCACCCATCACGAAGCGGACCTGACCGATCGCCTTGAGGCGGATCTGGAATACCTCGATGGTTGGTCGCTCCAGCGCGACATACAGATCGTCTTCAGCACTTTGGCTGTGTTGGTCCACCACCGCGCTTACTGACACCGCGGGCTAGGTTTGCTAAAAATCTTTGGTGAACAACGCTTTCTGGGAACCATCATGGTTTCAGGGCGTTCAGATAATCTGGCGCACTGCAGCAAAAGTGCAACGCGCTGAATTTATGAGTTTTAGAACAGAATGCCGCTGGACTCATTTGATGAGCATGTGGTAACCGGCCCGTAAATGTCCTTAGGAGATCACCTGTGACTTCCCAATTGCTTGCCGCTGCTGCTTCCGTCGCTCTCGTTGGGGCTGGTGTCGCCGGGACCTCCGGAATTCGTTCATTCGAAGCTATGCCGACCCAATCGTCAGTTGTGGCCGATGGCGAAGGTGGTGGTGCTGCCGGTCAGTGCCGCGTTGACGTGATTCGCAATGGCGATAGCGGCACGGTAAACACCACGAAGTCTGTTCTTGCAGATAACAGCTGCGTTTGCACTGTCGTCACTGGACCAGTCGGAGCGAACGGTAATGCGGAAGACGTAGTAACCGGCATCCTGCGCGATCGCACTTGCGCCGATTCGCCGACTGTCGGTCGTACTGTCAGCGAAACCGCCACTGCTGGCGGCGGTGGCAGCATCATCGTTCCGGTGTTGGTCGGCGTCGTCGGCGCTGCGGGCCTGGCCGTTGCTCTTGGATCGAACAGCCGCGGCTAAGCGAACGTCGCTGCTGTCGATTGCTGAAGAATTTGCTACGGGCAATGGTCGTCCATTGCCCGTAGTTTTGTATGCAGGCAGTGGCCCTTTGTGGTGAGGATAGCCTGAAAGACCGTTTCATCCTGAATTCATCGCTTCAAGGTGCTCAACCTGGGTCTTTGGCGGCTGCGGGTTTCCTGGCCTTGGCGATCGCGCTTGGCGGTGGGGGATCGCCGGCACCGCTGCCTGAAATGGTGCTTGAGTTCACTGCGGCTTTGCTCGTGCTGGCCGCGCTGTTTGTGCCATTGGCACCGCTTGAGCTGCGACGCGTACCACGGGCGGCCTGGGTCATTGTCGCGCTTGTGATTGGCGTGCCGCTGATCCAGTTGATCCCGCTTCCACCGTTGATCTGGCAGTCACTTCCGGGGCGTGAACTTCAAGTGAAGGCGCTGGCCCTGGTGGCTGCAGACGATACCTGGCGGCCATGGTCACTTGCGCCCAGCCGAACGATGGCCTCGCTCCTTTCGCTCGGTCCGCCACTCCTTATGTTGGCGTTGACTGCGGCCCTGGGACGCCGCGGCAAGCAATGGCTTATCCGCATAATTGCGCTGATGACCCTGGCGACCTTGCTGCTCGGCGCGCTGCAGCTGTCGTCAGGGGAAGACAGCCCCTTCCACCTGTACGGCGTGACCGTGCCGATGCTGGTTGGATTCCAGGCCAACCACAACAGCACGGCTGATCTTCTGCTCATCGGCCTTATGGCTATCCCGCTCGTCGTGATCGATCTGGTCGAACAGCGGGTGGTCCCGAACCGGGCAGGCCCCGTCCTGGGCATTGCCGGAGCGGCGATGGCAGTCGTGGCATTGGGAATAGTACTCACCGCCTCGCGTATGGGCATTTTTCTCATGCCGATCGCGCTTGCAGCGAGTTTGTGGATCCTGAGGCCATGGATCCAGTTTTCGATGCGCAGGTTCGCTTATGCTGTAGGATCGCTGTTGGTTGTCGCATTGCTGGCTTTGTTTGTGCTGCGTAACAACCCGGCTATCGGTGCGGTGCTGGCGAGATTTGACTTCGGTGGAGAGCTGCGTCCTCAACTGTGGGTCGACAGCGCATACATTGCCCAAAAATATTTCCCTTTCGGCGTCGGAATGGGCGATTTCGTCCCGGCATTCATTGCTGACGAACGGATAGAATCGATCTGGCCATCGCTTCCCAATCGCGCGCACAACGATTTCCTTGAGCTCGCCTGCGAAACTGGCGTCGTGGGATTGGGGGCGCTTTCTGCAATCTCGTGGCTTCTAATCGGGGCCTTGCGCGGAAAGTTGAAGAGTGAAACCGGCCTCCCAGCGGCAATGGCGATATTTGCTGCAGCCGCGCTAGCGATCCTCGCCATACATTCGCTGGTTGATTATCCGTTTCGTTCCATGGCATTGGCATGCCTTGGCGCGGTCTGCGCGGGGCTTTTGCTTGGCCCGCGACAGAGCGGCGAAGCCACCCGAAATGCGCGCAGTGCAGGAAAGACGAGGTAACCATGATCAGGTTCTGGGCCCTGATGGCTCTGGCATTTTCTGTATTTGCGCTTGGTGGTTGCGCCCATAGCAGGTCGATACCGCTGCCGGTCGGCGAAGCTGCCTATACGGCAATGAGCGGCAAGGGCGACGTCCTTGGCGACGACATCATTCGCACCGGCGATCATCTTTCGATCCGCGTGATGGGCGAACCCGAGCTCACTTCGGACGCGTACATCGTCGATGGCAAGGGCGCGATCCAGGTGCCGCTCGCTGGAGAGGTTCTGGTCGCCGGGCGTACGACCAGTGAGGTTCGCGACGATCTTACCCAGCGCCTCGGCGCGCGCTACATCCGCAGCCCGCAGGTTTCGGTCGGAGTCTCCGAACGCCGGCGCATGACCTTTGCGGTCGAAGGCGACGTCCGCGAACCCGGGATTTTCGACGCGGTTCCAGGCACGACCTTGCTGAGCGCGATTGCCCAGGCAAAAAGCACTACAGATACTGCCAAGCTCGATGAGGTGATGGTCTTCCGGGTGCAGAACGGGCAACGCCTGGGCGCGCGCTTCAACATCAGCGATATTCGCGAAGGTCGTGCGGCCGACCCGATGATCTTGCCCGGTGACACTGTTGTGGTCGGGCGGTCGGGACTCAAGGAATCGTGGAAGCAGTTCCTGCAAGCCGTCCCCCTGTTAAACCTGTTCTACGTGTTCAAGTAAGCGCCGAGCGAAGGGAAAACTGCCCCGTGTCCACTCAAGTGCCAGCCACCGGGTCGCCTTTTCATGGGGCCGCTGCTTACGACCTGCACGATGAATTCGACAGTCGCGCCCTCGCGCCCAAGGGGTTCGACTTCCGCCAGGTGCTCTCATCGGTCCGATCGAACCTTTGGCTGATCTTGCTGATAGTAGCGGCTGCGCTTGGTTTGGCCCTGGTCGCGACCTTGCTTCAGACGAAGCGGTATACTGCCTTCTCCAGTATCCAGATCAGCAACTCGACTGGCCGCGTCCTGGGTTCCAAGGAAGAGGACCCCAGCGAGACGGGTGATTTCAACTACGATGTTGACCGTTTCCTCAAGACTCAGGTCGACGTTCTGCAAAGCCGGGGTCTGGCACTACGCGTTGCCCAGAAGCTAAATCTGATCGGCAACCCGCGACTGGCCCGCGCACAGGGCCTTGAGCCGGCGCCTGCGGGTACTCCAGCCGATGCCCAGCGCGATACGGCAATCGCCTTGCTTGAGAGTAATCTCAGCGTGAACCTGCCGCGCGATTCCAGGATCGTGACCATTTCGTACGTGTCGGCTGACGCGGACCTTTCGGCCCAGATTGCCAACGCCTATGCTGATGAATTCATCCGCTACAATCTGCAGCAGAAGTACGACAGTTCATCCTACGCGCGTAACTTCCTGCAGGACCAGCTCGATCAGGCCAAGGCAAAGCTTGAAGCATCAGAACGCGCAGTCAACACCTATGCGCGCGAGAACGGGCTGATCAATACCGGCTCCAGCACGACGCAGGGCGCCGATGGATCCACCCGTACCGACCGCGGCAACTCGGTCACGTCGTCAAGCATGCAGCAGCTCAATCAGGCGGCAAACGATGCCACGACGCGGCGGATCGAGGCCGAAGGTCGCTGGCGGGCGGTTTCTTCGGGGCCGCTGCTGACCTCCCCGGTCGTTCTCGCAAACCCCACGGTTGTTACCCTGCTCTCGCAGCGGGCATCGGTGGAAGCCGACCTGAGCCAGGATCGCGCGCGCCATCTCGACGATTACCCCAGCGTCAAATCCAAGCAGGCACAGCTGAATGCGATCAATCAGCAACTCAACTCGATCGCCGGCAACGTCCGCAATTCGGTGCGCCAGGAATACCTAAGTGCACTTGCGACCGAACAAGCGCTCAGCGGAAAGGTCAATCAGCTCAAGTCCGCGACCCTCTCCGAACAGGACAAGTCGGTGCAGTACAATCTGCTGGCGCGTGAAGCGGACACCAACCGCCAGCTTTACGATGGCCTGCTTGAGCGCTTCAAGACGCTCAACGCCATGGCCGGGGTGAGCCTCAGCAACATTTCGATCATCGACAATGCGGAGGTTCCGAAGGGACCGTCTTCGCCGAACCTCATCAAAAACCTGCTGTTTGGCCTGATCATGGGACTTGGGTTGGCGGGTTTGCTGGTGTTTTTCCGTGATCAGTTCGACGATGCGATCCGCGTTCCCGAAGACATCGAAGGCAAGCTGGGCCTGCCGCTGCTTGGGGTCATCCCGAAAACCGACGAGGATTCCCCGGAAACTGCTTTGGCTGACCCAAAATCGCCGATGTCGGAGGCCTACAATTCGCTGCGCGGGTCGCTGCTCTATTCAACCTCGCAAGGCTTGCCTCAGGTCATGCTGGTCACCAGCGCGCAAGCCGCAGAAGGCAAGACGACGACGAGCATCGCTATCGCCGCCGGCTTTGCGCGGATGGGCCGCAAGGTGCTGCTGATCGACGCCGACATGCGCCGGCCATCGCTTCAGAACCGCATGAACGTCGCCAACGATCGCGGTCTTTCAACCTTGCTGACTTCCGCCGATGCGCTTGAATCGACGACTCTCGCTTCGAGGCAGGCGAATCTGACCCTGCTCCCCGCCGGTCCGATCCCGCCGAGCCCGACCGAGCTTCTCTCCACTGTCAGGATGGAAGAATTGCTCGAAGCCGCAGCGCGGCAGTTTGACGTGGTTGTGGTCGATAGCCCGCCGATCCTCGGGCTGGCCGATGCTCCTCTGATGTCTGCGCTGGTCGATGGTGTTGTAATCGTGGTCGAGGCGGACCGCAGCCGGCGCGGCGCACTGAAGTCGGCACTGCGCCGCCTCCGTTCGATGCGCCCGGTCTTGCTTGGCGCGCTGCTGACCAAGTTCGACCCGCTGAAGGCCGCAAATCGCCACTCGGAATACTACGGCCAGCAGTATTACCAGTACGAAACGATCGAGGCTAAGGACTGAAGTGCTGGCAGCGCAGCTGACCTTTCCTGCCCGGGCACTGATCGTCGGTGGACTGCTTGCCTACGCAGCGGTGGCGGCGGGAAGCGGTGCTGATCGGCTGAGCGCGGGCAATCCGCAGCTCGCGGCGAAAGTACCAGCATTGTTCGCGTCCGAAGCGCTGCGCACATTAGGCGCGGATGCACTGGCAAACGGCAAGGCAGTCGATGCCGCGCGGATTGGCGAACGCGCGATCCGCAACGCGCCAACCGACCCGCAAAGCACCGCGCTGTTCGCCGCTGGCAAGCTTGCATCAGGCGACCGAGCTTTGGGTGACCGGTCGTTCCGCGTCGCGGGACAGCTGGGCTGGCGCGTCCCCATAACGCAAAGCTACTGGATGGGGCAGGCGCTCTCAGCTGGGAAGTACGATCTTGCGGCTCTGCGACTTGATGCGCTTTTGCGGCAGCAACCCGAATTGTTGCGCCAGCGGCAGCTGACCGATCCGATGGAGCGCAACCCGCAAGGGGAGGTTGCCATGATCGCCCGCATGCGCGCCAATCCGATCTGGGTCGATTTCTATGCCGGCGATACTGAGAACCTGCCTGCCGACGCCGCGCTGCAGCGCGCAGACGTGCTGGGCCAGGCTGCGCGAAGCGGGATCGTGCTGGGATGCACCCGAATCGCGCCGCTCGCCAACCGGCTTGCGGTGGTCAACCAGGCTACAGCTGGATCCGCTGTCTGGCGCCAGCATTGCCCCGAAGCGGGCACGGCCATTGTCGGCGATGGCCAGTTGGCAACGCTTGACCTCGCTGCCCGACCGACCGCGTTCAGCTGGCAATTGATCGGCAACAGCGAACTTGCGCTGACGATTCTTCCGGCGGGAACCGGCCGCGGCAAGCGTCTGGTGGTCGATGGCCTTGCTGATGTGACGCTGCCCTTCCTCGCGCAGAATCTGGTCCTCGGTCCCGGACGCTACGTCTTGACCTGGCGGACTGGCAGCCAGAAGGGACAGGCCAGTGATCACCTGCTTGCCGGCCTTGCCTGCCAGAACGAAGTACCCCATTGGGTCGCGCCGACGCTGGACCGTGCCACTGGCTTGTGGAAGGCGGTGGTTGAAGCGCAAGCTGGCTGCGCGCTCCACCGGCTTACGTTTGCGGCAGCGCCGCGATCGGGGCAGGTGTGGCTGGAGCAGGTCGAGCTTAACAAGGCGTCCTAAGTTTCGGACAGATTTCTCAGCTTTATAAAGGCGGCAGGGTTCCCGCCGTAGACGCCGTCCGGCTCTGCCGACGTGAACAAGGCGCCGCGCGCGCCCAGAACCGAACGATCCCCCATCGTCACCCCGGGCCCAACAAAGGCTTCGGCTGCAACCCAGCACTGCTGGCCGATCGTGACCGGTCGGACCACAAGCTGGAACAACGGGTCGGTTATGTCGTGCGTGCTGGCGCAAATATGTGCGCGTTGCGATATGACCGACCGCGCACCGATGGTTATCCGTCCCTGGTTATACAGCCGCACGCCAGGCCCGATCAGGACGTGTTCGCCAAGCTCCAGGTTCGCGGGGAGCCAGATCGAGGCGCTTGCATGCACCCGCGCGTTCCGACCGACATCGGCTCCGAATAATCGCAAAACGAAGCGCCGCCAGCCGTGAAGCGGCGGCGGCGTGAAACGGGCAAGAACCAGCCATGTCGCCATCCACAACACGCGAAACAGCCGGTTGCCAAGGGAAAAGCTGGCCCCGCCTTCCAGCGGCCGCGTGTCCTTGGCTTCAAGCGGCATCATGTGCTTCTGCTTCCCTCGGCTATCGCCCGCCGATAGGCCTCTCCCCAGCGCGCGGCGATGGTTTCGGCCGAAAAGGGCCCTGCGGCAAGGCCTTGCGCATTGCGCGACATTGCCAGCCAATCCGACTCTCCCCGATTGAGGGCGCGTTCGAGAGCTGCGGCAATGGCAGGTGCGTGTTCACCGCATTCCATCGCCGCGCCCGCGGCGAATCCTTCGGGCAGGTTGCACTCGCTCGTCATGACCGTGGGTGTTCCCGCCGCCCAGCCTTCCAGCACGGCCATCGGCAGCCCTTCGCTCAGCGATGGCAGAACCATGAAGCGCGCATCGGAAAGTAGCGCCTGCTTCGCTTGTCCAAAGATTGGGCCAGCAAACCGGATCGAGCCATTGCCGTTGCGAATCGCCGCCTGCACTGCATCGACATCTGCGGGGTCGCCCCAGCCGGCAATGGTCAATCTTGCTTCTGCCGGCAGAGTGGCGGACCTCCATCCGGCGACCAAGTTGAGAAGGTTCTTCTTGGAGTGAATGCGGCCGAGGTAAATCACATGTGGAGGACGTTGGCCCAAACCGGCCTCGACAACCGCAGGCGCCGCGTTGGGAATGACGATGCTGTCTTCTCTGCCGCTCTCCCGTGCAATATCGGCTGCTTCACGCGCCGTGAGGGCATGAAGAAAGCTCGCCGTTCCCCAGCTTGCTCGTTCATAGCCGGCCCTTGCCAGGGCTTTCTTCCATCGGCCACGCGCCGTGATCCACGGATCGAGCATGCCGTGGGGTGAAACGATGTATCCCTTTCCGGTGACGCGCGCCCACTGCGCCGCACTGCGCGAAGGGTACATCCAGATGCCATGGAGGTGGAGGCAGTCGAGGGACTCTGCCCGCAAGGCAGTGAGCAGACCTGGCGCGAAGCCGACCTGGCGTGGGCCGCTTATCGGAAAATGGCGCACGCAAGCGCCGGCAAAGCGCGCCTCATCGGCCGCCGAATGCTCATCCTCAAGCGCGAAAACGACCGGCTCACCGCCACATGCAGCGATGATCTCTGCCTGGGCGACCACAGCTTCGAACACGCCGCCGCCGAGGCGCGAGGCTGAAGCGGTCAGCAGGCCGATGCGTTTGCCCGAAAGAGGCAGGGTCATGCCTGCCTTGCGGCGGCGAGTGCCGCACGGCGGCGTTGGACCGCAGGCGGAAGGGCGGCCAATGCCGGGTCTATGCTTGCGCTGCCGCCGTCGAGGGTGGCGGTTTGCTGGCGCCGCATCCGCCGTACGGCGACCGCGCGCATCACAGCCGCACTGGGCACACCGGCGTATCGCGAAAGCCAATACCACAGCCCGACTGGCGCCAGGAAAAACAGGCCTTGGCGGAACACTGTCGCCAGCAAGCCATCGCGGAAGGCGATGATCATGATCGGTACGAAGATCATGTAGGCCGCAACCTTGATCGTGGTCTGCGGTCCCTCGACGAACCGGCGGTAGATTAGGCCTAGAGCGTAACCCCACAATCCGCACCAGATGATCACACCTGCCCAGCCGAGCGAGTACCAGCCTTCTCCGGGCAACGAGCGGGTCATGCCGATGGGCCGGCCGAAATCCATCAGGTAAATGCGATTGAACGGCGCGCCGACTGGCTTGTTCTTCCATAGCGCGCGCGGGATCGGCTCGGTCACAACCTGGAAGTTATCGAGGAAATAGCCGTATGTGTGCGTGCGCTGAGGGATCGCGTAGACCAGGTATTCGAAGAATTCGAGGTTTCCGAAATCCATCCCCTCAAGCCAGCGTTCGTTGGCGCGGGTCATGTAGAACACGTCGGATTGCACGTCATTGCCGATGATCTTGCGGATCGCACGACCGCGATCGGTGCCGACAGTGTTGAACGCAAAGACAATCGCGAGCAGCAGTGCCGCAACCTTGAGGCTCGGCAGTCGGCGTCGATTTTCGTAGAGGTACAACAGCCCTACGGTTACCAGGGCCGTAACAAAGGGACCGCGTCCTCCGGTGCCGGCACGGAACACAACGAAGCTGAGCAAGGGGACGAGCGCAAGCAAGCGGAAACGGAACAGCCAGGCGACCAGGGTACCGCAAGTCGCAAGCATCAGCTGCGCCTCTGCAACATAGCCATTACCCTTGGTGTTGACGTAGACCCCCGTCCCAGCGTCCTGGATCATCGCGTCGTATCCGATCCCGGTCGTCACGGCGCCTTGCCAGACCGTGGCGAACGAATAGAGCCCCAGTGGTACGCAGATAACGAGCACCCAGAAGAGCAGTGGTTTGAGCCGTTCGCGCTCGGCAACTGCGAAAGTGTCCTGCTTGAACCGCATCGCCACATTGCCTGACATCAGGCAGAAGAAGGCAAAGGCCAGGAACCCGAGATTCGATGCCAGGATGACGGTCAGTTTATCACTGGCCGATGGCGTGAATTGGTACCCCCGATAGATCAGATTGAAATCGTTGATGCGAGCCACGATCGGGCGGAATACGAAAATGAAACCGTGAAACGCCGCGTAGAAGGTAAGGGGATGAAACATGCTGAACGCGGGACTGCGCACATAGTAGATCAACACGCCCAGGAAGCAGACGACCGACAGGGCAAGCGCAGCTGCGTACATGATTGGGCCTTTTGCGCGGGTTAGGGTCGTGCAGAGCAAGCGTTTTGGCAGCGTCGCCGTGACAAGGCAACCGTCACGAAAGTCCGCGCCGGAGCATGGTGCGCGCCTTTTGGGTATTGCGCTCAGTTAGCCGCGAAAACACGAATGCTGCCGCCATGCTGCCAACGGTAAGAGCGACGATAAGCGCCACTGCCTGCAAGGATGCAGTCTGGCGTACGCCGGCGGTTGCCCACGATCCGACAAGGGCTACCAATGGGAAGTGCACGACATAGAGGGAATAACTCGAGTTGCTGCCATAGCTTGCCAGCGGCTTCAGCCAACGGGGCAGCCGGACGGCACCAGCCCTCAGAACGAAAAGCAGTCCCCCGAACGCCAGCGCGAGCGCAAGATCGATCATACCGCCACTGCCGACCCCGGACAGGAGCAGCACCCCGAGGAAAATCGTCGCACCAACGGCTACCTGCCACGGCGGCATGCGCATTGAAGCGGCTCTCGGGCTAAGCTTAAGCAATGCAAATCCGGCCAACCAGCTTGCAAAGCCGAACGCGATGCCCGGGTTGAACCAGGCGACCGCCAGGCCGCCAAGAGCGAGCGAGAAGCGACGCTTGACCACCAGTAGTGCAAGCGCCGGAAACCAAATGTAGAACCAGAATTCGAACGCAAGGCTCCATAAAGGCCCATTGGACCCCCAGGTTGGCACCAGGATGGTCTGCAGAAAAGCGAGATTGCCAAGCAGCACTTCAGGGCGAAGCTGCGGTAAGACGGGCGCGACCACACTGTGCGAACCACTGGCCCCGAAATAGAGCGGAAAGGCGAAATTCACTGCACCGATCCAGTCGAGCAATCCGCCGATGGCCAGGGCCGGAACCAGCACAATCAAGAGGCGGGTCAAGCGGTCGATCAGATAGTCTCGCCAGAAATGATCGCTGTCCAGCCGCGCCATCACCGAACGGCTGATCCAGAAACCGCTCAGGGCGAAGAACACGATCACCCCGGAATGTCCGAAGCCGGTTGCGGCGTAAATCGGAGCGTATATCAGCCTGCCGTCGTAATCAGCCATCACGATATCGCGGGCGTGACTGATCACGACAATGAGTGCTGCCGCGGTGCGGAAGAAATCCATCCACTGGTACCAGTCAGCTTGTGCCGACTGCGCGGGCGTCGCGCCGGAGTGCTGCAGATCAGTCTTGCGCTCGTCGGGCAAGGTCAGTTGTCCGCTGCAACGACGCCGCGGAAATAATCGATGGTCTTGGCCAAGCCATCACGCAGCGGCACGCTGACATCCCAGCCAAGATCGGCCTTGGCGCGATCGATATTCGGCTGTCGCTGGCGCGGGTCGTCCTGGGGCAGCGGCTGAAAGACGATTTGCGATTTCGTTCCGGTCAGCGCAATCACTTGCTGGGCCAGTTCGAGCATCGTGAATTCGCCCGGGTTGCCCAGGTTGATCGGACCGGTCACGTTATCGGCTGTGCCCATCAAGGCCATCAAGCCGCGCACCAGATCGTCAACATAGCAGAACGAGCGGGTCTGCTGCCCATCGCCGTAAATCGTGATGTCTTCGCCGCGCAGGGCCTGCACGATGAAGTTCGAGACCACCCGGCCGTCGTTGGGATGCATATGCGGGCCGTAGGTATTGAAGATCCGCGCCACCTTGATCTTGAGGTTGTGCTGGCGGCGATAGTCGAAAAACAGGGTTTCGGCGCAGCGCTTGCCTTCGTCATAGCAGCTACGTGGGCCGATCGGGTTGACGTTGCCCCAGTAGCTTTCGACCTGGGGGTGGATCGCCGGATCGCCATAGACCTCACTGGTCGACGCCTGGAGGATCGGCACCCTGAGCCGCTTGGCAAGGCCCAGCATGTTGACAGCGCCGACCACACTGGTCTTGGTCGTCTGCACCGGGTCGAACTGGTAGTGCACCGGCGATGCCGGACAGGCAAGATTGTAGATCTCGTCCACCTCGACAAACAGCGGGAAGGTTACATCGTGACGCATCAGCTCGAAGTCGGGATGGCCAGGCAGAGCGCTCACATTGCCGCGGGTGCCGGTGAAGAAGTTATCGACGCAGAGGACCTGGTCGCCCGCGTCGAGCAGCCGTGCACAAAGATGCGAACCGATGAACCCCGCGCCACCGGTGACGAGTACGCGTTTCTTGGTTGAATAACGAACAGGGCGCGGTGCGGCGGTCATCAGCGAAAATTCCCGAATAACTGAAAGTCTTGTGGAGGCTATGCCTAGCGCTGCGGCAAGGGGCAAGCCAGCGATTGCCGCATCGTTGCGATGCGTTCTTCCGCCTGTCCATTCCCGGGCGCGATCATCAGCTCAGCTGCATCGGCAAGCCGCTCCGTGTCGCCCAGCCAGGCGCGTTCGTGCGAAGCTGAGACCATCCGGCGCCACAACTGTTCGTCATCAGCCAAGGCCTTCATCGCTGCGGCAAGCCCTGCAGGCGAATTGAGTTCGGTGACGAAGCCATTGACGAGGTTGCGAACCAGCAAGTCGCCCGATCCGACTGCCGGGGAAATTATTGCAGGCAGGCCGAAGGCCAGAGCTTCGTTTACCACCAGGCCCCATTGTTCTTCAGCGCTGGGCAATACCAGGGCAAGCCCCAGCGCAAGACGCTGTGCTACTGCGTCTGCTCCCAAGAAGCCGGGAAAATCGACCCAGTCGGCAACGCCAAGTTCGGCTGCGCGTGCGCGAATGCCGTCTTCTTCCGGTCCGGACCCGATCAACACAAGACGACGGCGATTGGTCTGCGCGGACTTCACGTAGAGCGCATAGCCTTCGACCAATTCTATGAGGTTCTTCTTGTCGACAAATCGGCCCACAAAAATGAAATCGCGCTGAGCAAATGGCGCACCGTCGGGTGCGGAGATGTTCCCGCCCATCCTGCGCACCCTATCAATGCTCACGGTGTCATAACCCGGAAGCATCGGTCGGTGCCGAAACCCAAGAAAGCGAAGATAGGCGAGATGCCGGTGGCCGCCAACAATAGCACCGCGATAGGGCGCGAGGATAAGTGACTTGAACAGCTCAAGTCCGACCCGCCGAGGTTTGTCGTCGAATTTCGACTCGCTCAGGACAATGACCTGGATCCCGATCAGCGCAAGGAGCCACGACAGAACGATGACGTCCGGCTCGTTATAGCCAATGCCGATGAGCACGCTGTCACAGCGCCACAACGTTTTCAGCTGCCGCCACAATCGGCGCGGCCAAGGGATTGCATCGTAGCTGCTGCCGGGGAAAAGCGTCACCTTGCGAGCGCCCGCAACCGTGCCCGACGCCTCCCACGCGTAGGTCGCAGAACTCGTCGCAACTTCAACCGCAAGCACTTCGGCCCGACCGGCGAACCGACGTGCCACAGCCTCGCAGCGGTCGATGTGATAGGCCGAGAACTGCGCGAACAGAACGGCAATCGGGCGAGACTTGGAGGCCCCCATGACTGTTTCGCTGAACTCCGGCTCCGGCGACATGCGCCGGAGCCGGGGAATAGCCCCAAGCCTCGGGGGTGCAAGGGGAAAAGCGATTCCAGCCGTTAGTTGCCGGACACTTCGCGATGGAAGGAAATGCCGAGGTCTGTCGGTGCCCGATCGATCGTCGTTGACCCTGGGTTGGCAATCACCAAGCGCAATCCGCCTGCCTGCGGCTCCACCGCGCGAAGCTCAAGCCCGCCGAAGCCGCCCAAGAAGCGGACTGAGTCGACAAAGTCAGTGGGCTGCATATCTGGAATAGGAACCTGGATGGGAAGGCTGGCACCGGCGCCGATCGACGGCAGATCATAGCCCGGCAGCCAAGCCTCGAACGGGTCCTGCTCGGTTCCGGAAATCCGATAGGCATCTTCGCTCAGTGGGACGTCGAGATCGGGTTGCTCGGCAAACCAGCCCTCGAATTCAACGAATTCGTTCGCCGAATTAAGCCCCGCCGTGGCCGATGTCGTGCAGAGCAGCGAAAGCGGCTGATTTCGCAGCGTCCACTGCGCTCCCCCGACATCGCCCGCGAATGTCGCGACGTTGACATCCCGCCCTGCCTCGATCTCGCGGGTCGCCCCATCGGCCAAATTGGAGCCGTTGTTCCCCAGCCGGCCAAGCCAAAGTCCGGTAAGCTGGCCGCCGGCGCCAACGCTTACCCCTGGCGTCGCGTATACCCGCGCGCGTGCAAGCAAGCCGGCCGGTCCGAACGCATACCGGTATTCTCCGTCGCGCAGGACGAAACGTTTGCGCCAGTGCCGGAGCCGCTCGAAATTGTATATCTCCCGCACGCCTGCGATCGTCATTTCCAGAGTGCCGGTCACGCCGTTCAACGGCACGCTGAAAGGCGGCGTCGGATGGTTCAGGCGCAAGGTTCCGCTGAACAGGGCAGAGCCGTCATAGCCTACTTGTCCATTGCTGGTTTCGACCAGGCGATATCCGCCGAATCCGGTGATTGTCAGATCGTGCAACGTGGCGCTGGCCCGACCCACTGCATTGACCACCACCACCTGCGGCCCCACCGACTGGCCTTGCGCGTTGGTAACGGTATTTTCGAACCTGCCACCGATCACCGTCACCTCGGATCCGGCTTCGGCATTGACCAGGCTGAGAGTTCCCTTGGCACGCGGCCGGAACATCATAACGTTGCGGCACTCGGCGAAGTTAAATGCTGGGCCAAAGCTGGCTTGGGTAAGCGAAGACCCCTCTTGCCAGCAATCTTCGATAGTCAGCCCATCGCAGTACTGCGCGACCACCGTTCCCGCGCCGAGATTTCGGCCGCCGACCCGCTCGATCCTGACGCGCTCGGCGCAGGTGAGCGATATGCCGTCTTCTGCAGGAGCGCCGCCGAGTGTCAGGTCACGGATGACATGGCCGCGCAGCACGTTGAGTTTGCGCAGGCGCTTGTTGACCCCGGTAACCGATCCCAAAGCCAAGGCCGCGGGCGACGGACGATCGAGTCTTACTGTGTCGCCGTTGATCGCCTCCACCGTGGCAAACGACCAGTTGTTCGTTTCCGGGATGTCGTAAGGAATCTCGCCCAACTGCCACAGCACTGTGTCGCCGACTGCGAGATTGGCCGACAGCCCTGGCATCAGGGTGAAATCCCGGCTTCCCGAAACGACATCGGCGGCTAGAGGCAGGTCAACGACCGGTCCCGTGAAGCTTGGATGGTAAAGGAGACCCCGCCCGCTCGATTGGCGCACGAAATTTGCCCCACCGAACTCCTGCAAGCCGCTGGACGTTATCACCTGCCAGGGAATCGCTCCGGGAATTACCTGCTCACTGGGCGGGATCGGTTCGACGCGGTATCGTGCCGAACCGAAACCGATGCCGCGGGCCCCGATTGCCGAAGCATAGGCTTGCGCTGCCCGGATCGCTGGTCCGTCATCGGTCACTCCATCACCTTTGGCCCCGCCGACCTCGACCGCAATCTTGCCCGCTTCGGGGACGGCACGCCAATACCGGGCATTGCTCGACCGCGCGACAAACCTCGGATGAGCGGCGAACAACGCGGGGGTTGCAAGTGCATCGCTGACATACCGGCACGGCGCTACACCGATGACGTCACGTCCGCTTGTTAGGACAATATCGGTGCCCGTGCGCAGGTTCTGGTTGAGAAAATCGCTAAACAGGAAATCAGCCATGCATTTGGTCTCCGGGTGTCGCTGGATCAGGTGAATTCGGTGAGGATCAGGCGCCGTGCCTCACGCGCCATCCACAGCGCATCGAGATTGTGACCGGCCTGCCCTGGATGCGTGCCGTCGGCCGAACCAAAGCCGTAAAGTGACGACTGCGTATTGCGAAACGTCAGTGCGACTGCCGTACCGGTCGCGGTCGCCGGAGGATCGATGGTGATCGCCGTGCTCGACACGATCGAAGCAACCCGGGCACCAGCGGTAATCCCGTTCCCTTCGACGCCTGCCCCCTGGACAATACCCGTGGTTGAAGGAATTGCAGTGATTGACGCCGATGCGTTGGTCGTCGTGCCGGTTGTGCTGATGAAGCTGTTGGCGCCATTGCGCAAAGCCGGAAGAGGGGCCAGGCGATCGATGAACCACACGTTCGACCGTGCGGCGCCCCAGCAGGCCTCCTGCGTCGCATCGCGAATGCGGAAGATGTCGGGAACGGGATCTCCCGAAGGCCAGGTTGGGCCAAAGAAGATCAGCGGCTTGCCGGGATTGGCCGCCTGCCAACCATCGATCAGCGCCCAGCAGCGATTGTTTACCGCAGCCTGGAAGCTGGAACCGAAAGGCGACCAGACAGACGATGCCAGCCCTTGGTCATTGATTGACATCATAACGATGCCAAGCGCGGGTACCGTCGATACACCTTGCGCCGAATCGATCGCGCCAACCATCGTGAGGTCGGTCATCCGGGTCGCATCAGTCCATGCCACCTTCCCGCCGGTGCCGGGATTAAGGATACCTGTACCACCAACCCCGCCTAGCGCGATGTTGCCGCCGAGCGCGCGTACCAGTGAGATCGCTTCCCCGTCCTGGGCAAGGGCAGCACCGGTGCCCTCGGCAAAGCTGTCGCCCATCACGCTTATGAGAGGATAATTGCGACCGGTGCCGGAGATTTCCGACGGACTGGCAACGTTTACGCCGCGAAACTTTCCGCCGGCGCCTTCGATGCGAATCCGCCGCGTACCCGATACGGGAAAGGTGAACTTCACATAGTGATATTGCCCATCGCCGGCAGCGACCGTGAATGGTGCCACCGCGGCATCGTTGACCACGACGCGGAGGTTGTTGGATCCGACATTGAATGATCCGAGACAGCTGAATTCGAACGACGTTCCGGTATGAACAAACTCAAGCGCAGCGTACTGCGTTGTACGCGAAGCACCGTACCAGGCTCCGCGCGGCAACCAAGTTCCCGAACCATCAGGAGTGGTCGGTCCGGAAAGCCATTTGATTCTGCTGTCGTTGGCCAGCACTGCAGGGTTTACCGCCGCGTTGGCGTTGATCGTCGAGCCAACCCCTGCACCGCCGACGACGATAGCCGGGGTATCGTTCGCAACCAGCCTGCTGGCTGGTCCAGGGAAGAAACCGTTGTTGCGGATGGCGTTGACCAGAGCGGCCGAATTGCCTGAGCGCGCCTGCGCAGCGGCCATGCCGCGGGCGACGATATCCGCGCTCATTGTGCCACCCGATAAGTTACGCTGCCCGAAGCCAGCGTGATGTCGAGGTAAAAGCGCGCAGCACTCTCGCTTTCATCCCAGACCGCTTCACAGCAGTTTGATGTAAACTGACCCCAGGTGTTGCCGTTGATCGTGAGCGGCTGCTTGGTAGTCCCGCCATCGACCGATCGCACAACCTTGACCACGCCGGTCCACGTACCGGTCAGGACCAGCATGACGGCGCGGCCAATCGCGGGCTGGTAGGGTCCGACAACCGAAGTGGTTGCGGCAGTGCCGGCAAGCGGCGTGGTCGCGGCGGCGCCGGAGCTTACGGCCACCGGCAGCGGAGCCGCATTGCTGACCTGCAGCATCGAGCCATCAACATCGGCGTATGCTATGGCGCGCGGAACCGCGTAGCCGGTAGGGTTCTGAATAGGTGTGGGCATGTTCGTTCCTCGCGAATCGGGAACGCCCAATTAACCCATATGGTTCTTTGTAGGAAAACTAAATCTTCGTATTGGTGTGCTGACCTTGCAGATAGTTGATGATTGCGTGCAGCTAAGCCGCTATCAGCCGCATGGATGCAGGTTTCAGTATTTCACCCTGGTACGCAGCACAGTTGGCAAACCGCACTTGCGCTGCAAGAGTTGGGTCGACTGGAAAGTTACCGTACTTCAATATTTTACCAACCCGACCGTTGGCCGTACAAGTTGGAACGGATGCTTCCGCAGCAGCTGGCCAATCGGGCGGCTGCGGAATTCCGGCGGTTCAGCCATCCGGGGCTTGATCCCGGGCTGGTCCATACCGTCGGCTTCGCCGAATGGGCCGAACGGATTGTCGCACGTGCTGGTCTGCGCGACCTTGCCCAGCGGATTGACCGGATCGGCAACCGCCAGTTCGTGCGACACCTTGCCAGCTCGATCGAGAGCGACAGGCCGTTTGCGCTGTGGGGCTTCAACGGCAGCTCGCTCAGCAGCTTCGAACTCGCCAAGGCGCGCGGGCGGACTTGCATTCTGGATCGCACCAACGGCGATTTCCGCATATACAATGCGATGATGGCCGAGGTGGCCGAACGCTACGGCGAATGGTTCGTGCCCACCGAGCGCGCTGAACCGCAGGCCAATATCGAGCGCGATCAGCGCGAATATGAGGTGTCTGACAGGATCCTCGTTGGATCGCCCTTCGCTGCACAAACCATCCGCGACGGAGCGAATGATCCGGCCATCTCGGCCAAGCTGAAGGTGCTCAACTATTGCTTCGATGAGGCGCTGTTCGCTGCGACGCCTGCGCCAAAGCCGGTGACCAAGGCCGAGCCGGTGAAGTTCCTGTTCCTCGGGCTGGTGATCCCGCGCAAGGGCATTCACCTGATCCTCGAGGCCCTATCCCGCATCCCGCGCGAGCAGGCCGAACTGACTATCGTTGGCGCGAACGGCATCCCGCCCTCAGTCTTCGCCCGCTACGCCGACCGCGTCACCTACCTGCCTACTGTCGCCCGCAGCGATGTGCCGCGGATCATGAGCGAGCATCATGCCTTCCTGCTGCCCAGCTATTTCGAAGGTGCAGGGATCACCCTTTACGAGGCGCTAGCTTCCGGCTGCGCGCTGATCCAATCGCGTCATTGCGCCGAGGCGGTGACCCCGCAGACCGGGATCATGCTCGACAAGATCGATACCGACCATGTCCACGCCGCGATGTTGAAGGTCATCGAAGACCGCGACCAGCTCAACGCCTGGCGCGCCGCGGCACAGGGCGAGGCGGCGAATTACAGCTTCGCC
>JBJTMA010000220.1:0-15366 GCA_046063295.1 Novosphingobium sp. | reverse complement strand
CGCAACCGTCAGCGTGCCGCCGCTGGCGTGTTCGAGCCCCGAGAGCACCGCCATCAGGCTGCTCTTGCCCGAGCCCGAAGGGCCAAGCAGCGCGAGGGTCTGTCCGTGGGGAACGGTAAGGTCGATGCCGCGCAGTACCTGCACTGCGCTGTCGTCGGTTCCAAGGCTGAGGGTAAGACCATGGGCCGCAATCGCGGGCCCAATGTGGTTATCGGGGCTTGTCACGTCGCGGGGATGCCATAGCTAGAGCGAAACGAAGGAGTTGCAGAATGAAATGGAAGCTCGTCGCCGCGCTTGCAAGTCCCCTGTTGTTGCTGGGCTGCAAGGAAAGCGTCGCGCCGATAGCCCCGCAGCCGAGCGCCGTGGCGGCCGAGGCGCCTGCTGCCGATGCCGTGCCGGTACTCGCGCTGGGAGATAGCCTGTTCGCTGGCTATGGCCTGAACCCCGGGCAGAGCTACCCCGCGCACCTCGAAAAGGCGCTCAGGGCGCGCCGGCTCCCGGTACGGATCGTCAATGCCGGGGTTTCGGGCGACACCACTGCCGATGGCCTCGCCCGCATTGAATTCGTCCTGAAAGGCATGAACCCCAAACCTGCGCTGGCAATCGTCAGCCTCGGCGGCAATGACATGCTGCGCGCGGTGCCGCCGGTCGAGACGCGCAAGAATCTCGAGGCGATCCTGTCGCAATTTAAGCAGGCCAAGGTCCCCGTGGTGCTGCTCCAGCTGCTCGCCGCGCCGAACCTCGGCAAGGAGTATGCGGATCAATTCAACCCGATCTATCCCGAGCTGGCCAAGCAATACGGTGCGACCATGGTGCCGTTCTGGCTCGCGCCGCTGCAAGGCCATCCGGAATTGCTACAGGGCGATCATATCCATCCCACGCTTGAAGGGATCGACAAGCTGGTCGCGGCAACCGCAGACCAGGTTGCGGCGGCATTGCCTAAGACTGCCGCTCAGCCCGCCCCGCGCTGACTCGCCATACCGCGGCTTCGCCCAGTATCCCTTCGAAAGGCGCCTCTTCGGTTCCGGTCAGCCAGACCTGCGCACTGCCTTCGCCCAGCCGCTCGAACAGAGCCTCGCGTCGGACCGGATCAAGATGCGCGGCAACCTCGTCGAGCAGCAGCACCCCGGGCCGATCGGGCGAGAGCAGCCCCGCATGCGCGAGCGTGATCGCGATCAGCATTGCCTTCTGCTCGCCGGTCGAACAGGCGGCGGCCTCTTCGCCTTTGCCGGCCATGGTCACGCCAAGCTCGTCGCGGTGTGGGCCCACGAGGGTGCGCTGCGCCCCTCGGTCGCGGCGGCGGCCTTCGCTTAGGGCCGCCGCCAGCGCGTCCCCCTCAAGCGGACCGCCGGGACGATACTCAAGCGCGGGCCGGGCAAACGGCGCTTCGGGCAGGTGCTCAAGCGCCTCTGAAAGCGCGGCCACCATTCGTCCGCGAGCCTGCGCCACGGCTGCTCCTGCCTCCGCGATTTGAATCTCGATCGCGGCGAGCCACTGCGGATCGGGTTCAGCAGGTTCGGCGAGCAGGCGGTTGCGTTCGCGCAAGCCCGACTCCAGCCGCGCCGCACTGCGCGCATGACCCGGCTCGACAGCGAGCACCAGCCGGTCCAGGAACCGTCGCCGCGCGCCCGCGCTGTCCATGAACAAGCGGTCCATTGCGGGGGTCAGCCAGCCCACGCTCAGCCATTCGCCCAGTTGCACTGCCGCCACTTCGGCACCGTTGACCTGGACGATGCGGCGGCTGGGCCGCTCCGGTCGCACGCCCGTGCCAAGCTGCAGATCCCCGCCCAGTTCGGCACTGACGGCGAAGCCGCTCTCGCTTCCATGCGCCGGAATGTCCGCCAGAGGCGCCCGGCGCAACCCACGCCCCGGCGCGAGCAATGACAGGGCTTCAAGAACGTTGGTCTTGCCCGCGCCGTTCTCTCCTACCAGCAGGTTGAACCGCGCGGTCTGGTCCAGTGCGCTGCCTGCATGGTTGCGAAAGGATGTCAGCCTGATGCGATCGAGCGCCATGAAGCGGCGTTACGTGCGCTGCCCTGCGCTGTCACGCAAAACGCGCTTGCCGAATGTTGGGAAAATTTACCAACTCTTGTTTCTGAACAATCGGGGCGAAATTCGTTCATCGCAGCGAAAGCCTGGATTTCTGCCGTTTTCTGAAATTGGCACGGTCGATGCAATTAGTCTGGCATCTGCCAATCACGGCAGGAAACGATCAAACAGGAGACTGACAATGACCAATTCAACCTTCACCAGCCGGCTCGCTGCCGCCGCCTCGGCCTTCATGCTTTCGCTGGTCCTGCTGACCGCAACCGCTACCACCCCGTCGGTTGCCCACGCTGCCAACACCACCGTCACCGTCGGAGACGTCGCATGAGCTCGATTGACCGCAACGACCGCACGATCATGCCCCAGCGCGGGTTCCGCCTCGACAAGGGCAACGCCAAGTTCATGGGTGTCTGCGGCGGCATCGCCAACTTCTTCGGCTGGGACGTCAATCTCGTCCGCATCGGCTTCGCGCTCGGCACCGTGTTCGGTCTCGGTTCGCTGCTGATCGCCTATATCCTGATCGGCCTCATCGCCGATTGACCGCGGTGAGGCCCCGTCTTCGGACGGGGCCTGAACCGAACTCCAATCAGATTGAGGGGCTCTTCGCGAACGGCGAAAAATCGGTCCCGGTATCGAACACCTCAACCCCCTCGCGGCGCTTCAGATAGCCCACCACCGCATAGGTCACAGGGGTCAGCACCACTTCCCAGAGCACTTTCAGGAACCAGTTGGTGAACATCACCGTCAGGACCTGTGCATTGGTCCAGGTGCCCAGGAACGCGATCGGATAGAAGATCGCGCTGTCCACCGCCTGGCCGAACACCGTTGAACCGATGGTGCGGGTCCACAGCTTGCTACCGCCAGTCCAGATCTTCATCCTCGCCAGCACATAGCTGTTCACGAATTCGCCCGCCCAGAACGCGATCACCGATGCGAGTACGATCCTCCAGGTACTGCCGAACACACTTTCATAAGCGGCCTGACCGTTCCATCCGTCGGCCGGTGGCATCGCCACCACGACGAAACTCATGAAGGCCATGAAGAGCAGCGCGGCAAAGCCTGTCCAAACGCAGCGCCGCGCGTTGGCATAGCCGTAAACCTCGGTCAGAACGTCGCCCAGCACATAGCTCACCGGAAAAAACAGGATGCCGGCGCCGAAGATCGGATTGTCGCTCGCCGGGCGGATGAATTCGGGCAGCCACGAAAGGGCCGCGGCAAAGCCCGGAATGTGCACCGACGAAAGCTTGGACGCCCCGATCAGGTTCGACAGCAGCAGGATCGCGACGAAAGCCGCCATCATGTAGTCGAAATAGCGGAAGTGGCGGCGGGCCCCGGTGTTGCCGTCAAGGTGGCTGAGTGTGCTGGTCATGAAGCAGGGGCTTAACCCGGTTTGCATGGGCTGCAAAGCCTGCCTATGGAAGCCGCGGCGCGCGCCCGTAGCTCAGCTGGATAGAGCACGTGACTTCTAATCTCGAGGCCGCAGGTTCGACTCCTGCCGGGCGCGCCAAATCCAGGTTCGACCTGGCGTGATCCAAATCACGGCCAATGGCCCCGTAAAACCCCATAGCCCTTTTGCGACCCGAGCCACCGGCCGTGCCGGTGGTCACCTGCCCTCGCGCCTTCAACGGCGCGGGGGCCTTTTCAACCGCGCGACGCCTGCTCAAGCAGTTCTCCGTCAACCGGGTAACCGGCATCCGACGGGATCACCAGCCACGGCTGCCCTTCGCGCATTTCCATGAAAGGTGTGATCATCCGAGACGGGAATGCCTCGACGTGCCCCAGCGCATCATCGAAGCTGGCAAACTGGGCCAGCCGTTCGAGGTTGCGCCGGGTCGGGAAAATCACCTTGATTTCACCGCTGTTGGCCATGGCCAGCGCGTCAGCGGCGCTGGCCCAGAACAGGTGGGTGTTTTCGGTATCATCAACCGCGAGGTCGACCGCGCCCGTACCCAGGTTTGCCAGGTAGAAGCGGGTATCGAACACCCTGATTTCCTTGTGTTTGGGCCGCCACCGGCTGAACGGGACCAGCCGTTCGAGGTCCAGAGTCCAGCCCATTTCGGCAAGCATCGGCGCCAGCGCGCCTTGAGCGAGCAGCACCTCACGCGCGCGGCGCGCATCGGCCAATGTGGGGCTTTGGTGAAACGCTACCGCAAGCCCCGTTTCCTCAAGCGTTTCGCGTACCGCGGCGATCCGTGCGGAGAGCTCATCGATCGCCTCATCGTCAGCGGCGCCCAGATCGGCAGCGAGCACGCGGTCGGCTTCATCGACCCTGCCGCCCGGGAACACTGCAGCGCCGCCGGCAAAGCGCATCTCCTTGGCACGCTGGACCATCAGGACCTGCGGTGCCCCGCCAGCAGGCGCGTTGCGGAAAATGACCAGGGTGGCTGCCGGAATGGCGGGAGGCGCATCGTCGTCGTGCGCGAACATTTCGATTACATCCATCGTGCCAGCGTGGCGCGGGCGGTGCGCTTTGCCAAGCGCTAATCGCGGCATGGACTGTCGGCCAGCCTTACACTTGGCGCATGATTGCACGGAGCTTAACCATGCAAACGGTTGAGTGCGCGCCAATCCCGAAAACTGGCACGGGCCATGCAAAGTATCCGGTACCCCCAAGTAGTCTCGAAATGAGGCGGGGCCGCCCCCTGGTCTCCGCGGTCCCGCCTCCCCGAGCTTCCCCACCTGAAAATCGATTGCAATTCAGCATTGTTTTCCAATGCGTTCCAATGCTTTGGTCAATTACTGACTAACGCTGCTGAAAGCGTTTCTTCACGCCTGATAACTATACCCCGCACCCGTGCCTGGAACCGGCTTTCCGGTGCAGCGGGAAAGGGTCAAGTTGAGCAGCGCGATCCACCATATTCATGACTGGCGGCGGACCCGACTCTTCGGGCCGATCGTCACCATGGCGTTTGGCGGCCTGGCGCTGGTCGTGTTGCTGTCGATCTTCCTGATCGAGCGATTCGACGTGGCTGCCGCCGAACACGAACGCGCGATTGTCCAGCGCGGCGTGGTCGAAGTCGGCAAGGAGCTCGACGCCGTGGTTGCCACGCAGGTCGATTGGGACGCTGCGATCGCCGCGCTCGACAACAAGTTCGATCCCGCGTGGGCAGACTTCAACCTGGGCAACTATCTCTACACCTTCAATGATTTCAGCCACGTCTACGTGATCAATGCAGCGGAGCAGCCGATATACGCCGCGGTCAAAGGCGAGCGTACGGACATCTCAAGCTTCGCGGCGTTTCGGCCGGTCGTCGAACAGTTGACCCCGCGGCTGCGCAGTGCGGAATCAAGGCGCGGGGCGATCAAGCCGCGACCGGGGAAGAACAACATCCTCATCCCGCCGATCCAGGCCAATGCCTTCGCCAAAGTGGGCGATCAGTACTACGTGGTGACCGCCACCCTGGTGCAGCCGGATTTCGGCAAGAAACTTCCGAAAGGGCCGCGCGCGCCGATAACCATTGCCGCCAAGCCGGTCGACGGAGCGATGCTGAAATCGTTCGCCGATCGCTACCTGCTCGAAGGGATCATGCTGGCGCGGACCGACTACAGGCCTGATGATCGCCAGCAGGTTGTCCTGCACGGTCTTGATCATCGCCCGTTGGCCGCGCTGTCATGGATACCGGCGAAACCCGGAACCTTGCTGCGCGAACGCTTGCAAGTGCCGCTCCTGGTTGGGGTGTTGCTGCTTGCCCTTTTGGCAATTTCGGTGGTCCGCCGGGGATCGACCATGGTCCAGGAACTGATCGCCAGTGAACAGCGATCGAAGCACCTGGCCTATCATGACCTGCTGACCCAGCTTCCTAACCGCGCGCTCCTGTTCGAACGCCTGCGGGCATTGCTCGCGGAACGGGGACCCGAAACGAATGCGCTGGCGGTGATCTGCGTCGATCTGGACCGCTTCAAGGAAGTCAACGATACCCTTGGGCACCACGCTGGCGACCTGCTGATCCAGGCCGTTGCGACGCGCCTGCGCGAGGCTTGCCCGCAAGCCGAACTCATCGCCCGCCTCGGCGGTGATGAGTTCGTGATCCTGCACGAATCGACCGGCAAGGACGTTCTTGACGTTCTGCCTGCACGGGTGCTCGCCTCGGTATCGGAGCGGATCGGAACCGAATACGGCTGGCTGGAGGTCGGCTGCTCGCTGGGCGTCGCGGTCATCGATCATGCCGGGGTCGAACCGTCCGAAGCCCTGCGCTGGGCGGACATCGCGCTGTATCGTTCCAAGGAGGCCGGGCGCAACCGGATGACGCTCTTCGAGCCGGAGATGGACGAGGTCCTGCGCACCCGGCTTTCGCTGGAGGCCGATCTCAGGCGGGCAGTGCAGGATGGATCGCTGCACATGGTTTACCAGCCACAGGTCGATCGCAGCGGGACCATTACCGGGGTCGAGGCGCTGCTCCGCTGGGATCATGCCGAACGCGGCGCGGTTCCGCCGGGGGTATTCGTGCCGCTGGCCGAGGAAACCGGGGTGATCCTGGCGCTGGGCGAATTCGTGCTGCGCCGGGTGTTCAGCGAAACCCATGCCTGGCAGCAGGCCCGTGTGGCGATGAACATTTCCGCTGTCCAGCTGCGCATGCCGGGCTTTGCCGCTCTGGTCACGCGGCTTGCGGCGCAGGCCGGCATCGACCCGACACGCTATGAAATAGAGCTGACCGAGACCGCGCTGCTTGGAAGCGATCCCAATATCGCCGCCAATGTCGAGGCCTTGAAGCGGCTAGGCTTCTCGCTTGCGCTGGACGATTTCGGAACCGGCTATTCAAGCCTGTCGGTGTTGCAGCGCTTTGCGGTGGACCGCATCAAGATCGATCGCTCGTTCGTCAACGCGCTGGAAAACGCCGGAGAGACCGGCGCTTTGGTCGATTCAATGCTCAAGCTGGCACGGGCAATGAACCTGAGCGTGATCGCCGAAGGCGTAGAGACCGAGGCGCAGAAGGAGCGTCTGGTCAAATACGGTTGCAAGTACTTCCAGGGCCACCTTACCGGGCATCCGCTTCCGGCAGATGACGTGGCGCAGCTACTGGGCGAAGCGATCCCGCCGCGGCGCAGGGCGGCTAGGCGTTGATTCCTGCCAGCGCCTGTTGCAGTTCGCCGGCCTCGTACATTTCCATCATGATGTCGCTGCCGCCGACGAATTCGCCCTTGATGTATAGCTGCGGGATCGTCGGCCAGTCCGAATAGGCCTTGATCCCCTGGCGCACTTCCATGTCCTGCAGCACGTCGACGGTCTCATACGTGGCACCGAGGTGATCGAGAATCGCCACTGCCTTGCTCGAAAAGCCGCACTGCGGGAACAGCGGGGTACCCTTCATGAACAGAACAACGTCGTTGCTGTTCACGATATCGGCGATACGGGTCTGGGCGTCTGACATGGCTAGAAAACTCCTTGCCGTTCAGGTGGGAACGGCGGTGGTCAGTTGCAAGGCGTGAAGCGCGCCGCCCATGTCGGTGCCGATCGCGGCATAGACCAGCTTGTGCTGGGCGACCCGCGGTTTGCCGGCGAAAGCGGCTGAAACGACATGCGCGGCCCAGTGATTGTCGTCACCGGCGAGATCGGTGAGGGTAACTTGCGCGTCGGGCAGGGCGGCGCGGATGCGTGCCTCGATCTCGGCACCGGGCATGGGCATGGCTATTCGCCCATCAGGGCGCGCTTGGCCTCGACCGCCTTGGCAGCCAGCGCGGTGCGGACATCGGCTTCGCTGACATCGACGCCCGCATGGACAAGATCGCCGAGCAACTTGCGCACCACATCTTCATCGCCCGATTCCTCGAAATCGGCCTGGACCACGCCCTTGGCATAGGCTTCCGCTTCGACCGGCGAGAGGCCCATGCGCTCGGCAGCCCATTGGCCGAGCAGGCGGTTGCGGCGGGCGTGGACGCGGAAATGCATCTCCTCGTCGTGCGCGAACTTGCTTTCTTCGGCGCGCTCGCGGTCCTTGAAATCGGTCATGTCAGCTCCTGATCGGTCTTACGCTGCGGGTTTGGCGCCCGGCGGCGGTGCCTGGTAGGTATCGTGGCAGCCCTTGCACGCGGCCTTCGTGCTGGCAAGTGCGCTGTCGAAAGCTGGCTTGTCCTCGGCTGCGGCAGCGGCTGAAAGCGCCTTGGTGGCATCGATATAGACCTGCGCCTTGGCCTGGAACCCCGCGCGATCGGTCCACACGGTGGGCTTCGCCCGGCTGGCCGTGCCTTTGGTGTTGTCCGAAAACAGCGATGGCAGCACCGCAGCCCATTTGGCCAGACCGCCCGCGGGAAATGCCAGGTTCTTGAGCGGAACGTTGTTGGCACTGGCATTGCTGAGCATGGCTAGCGTCGAAACCGACAAGTCCATCGCAGCCTGCCTTGCAGACACCAGTTCGGCCGCGCTTGGTGCACCGGGGTGCGGCGCGGGTTTGGCATAGACCGCAACGGCTGACGATAGCAGTGCACCGGCAAGGACAAGGCGGGCAGCGTTCATGATCAGTCTCCCTGGTTCATGGTCACCACAACCTTGCCGATCGCCTTGCGGTCCGCAAGCATGGTGATCGCCGCGCCGCCCTCTTCGAGCGGGAAGGTCGCGGAAACCTTGGGGTTGATCTTGCCCGCCTTGAGCAGGTCGAACAGCGTTGCAATGTGGACTGCGTTGGCCTTGGGATCGCGCGCGGCGAAGGCGCCCCAGAACACGCCGCACACGTCGCAGCTCTTGAGCAGCGTAAGGTTGAGCGGCAGCCTGGCGATGCCGGCGGGGAAGCCGACCACGCAGAACCGGCCTTCCCAGGCGATCGAGCGCACCGCCGGTTCGCTGTAGTCGCCGCCGACGATATCGTAGACAACATTGGCGCCTTCAGGCCCGCAGGCCGCCTTGAAGGCTTCGGCCAGCGCCTTCGACTGGTCCTTGTCGAGCGGGGCAACCGGGTAGATTACGGTTTCGTCGGCGCCGTGTTCGCGCGCGACCGCGGCCTTTTCCTCGCTTGAAACCGCCGCGACGACCTTCGCTCTGTAAGCCTTGCCCAGCTCCACCGCGGCAAGGCCGACGCCGCCCGCAGCACCGAGCACCAGCAGCGTATCGCCGGCCTTGAGGTGCCCGCGATCAAGCAGGCCGTGCATGTTGGTGCCGTAAGTCATCAGCAGCGACGCGCCGGTCTCGAAGCTCACGCCATCGGGCAGCGGGAACAGCTTGTCGGCCGGGGCGAGCACTTCCTCGGCGAGACCGCCGTTGCCCATCATCGCGATCACGCGGTCGCCGATCTTCCACTGGGTCACGCCTTCACCCACGGCATCGACCACGCCCGAAAGCTCACCGCCCGGTGCGAACGGGCGCTGCGGCTTGAACTGGTACATGTCCTTGATGATCAGCACGTCGGGGTAGTTGATCGCGCAGGCCTTGACCGTGATCCGCACCTGGCCGGGGCCGGGCTGCGGGCTTTCGACCTCGTCCAGGGTCAACGATTCGGGGCCGCCAACTGCGTGGCTGCGAAGTGCCTTCATGCCAATTCTCCCTGTGCCAGCCACGGTGTCTTTGCCCGGGCTTGTTGTTCGTAAGCGGTAATGGCCGCGCCGCGTTCAAGCGTCAGCCCGACCTCGTCGAGGCCGCCCATCAGGCAGGCCTTGCGAAACGGGTCGATGTCGAAGGTGAAGCGGTCCTGGAACTGCGTGGTCACGCTCTGTTGGTCGAGATCGATATGGATCGGATCGGTTTGCGCCACTTCCATCAAGCGGTCGATCGCGGCCTGCGGCAGGACCACGGTAAGGATCCCGTTCTTGAACGCGTTGCCTGAAAAGATGTCGGAGAACGAAGGCGCGATCACCGCCTTGATGCCGAGGTCGAGCAAGGCCCAGGCGGCGTGCTCACGGCTCGATCCGCAGCCGAAGTTATCGCCCGCAATCAGGATCGGGCTGCCCTTGAAGGTCTCACTGTCGAACAGGTTGTCCGGATCGGCGCGCAAGGTTTCGAAAGCGCCGCGGCCCAGTCCGTCGCGGGTGATCGTCTTCAGCCACTTGGCCGGGATTATCACATCGGTATCGACATTGGCCGCGCCGAAGGGGATCGCCCGCCCGTCAACCTCGCGCAGCGGTTCCATCAATCGGTTTCCGGCGCGTCTTCGGGCTTGGCCCTCTTCGCAGCCTTTTCGGCGCGTTCCTTGCGGTTCGAGGCGTAAAGGAGTGCGGCGGCGAGGGCGGCAGAGCCGATCGCTGCGCCAGCCAGGGCGGCCTTGCCGGCCCAGCTGCTATCGGACTTGTCGGAATTCTTGCTCATGGCCGAATCCTATTCCGCCATTGCCCGCGCAAGGCAAGGGCTGGCGGGATGTCAGGTGAGAAATTGTCGCAAAGACAGCCAGACCGAACGCTTTCCGGCGAAGGACATGGCGGCGTGAGCAGGACTGCTCGAGGGGAGGTCGACCAGGTCAAGCTTGCGATCGCTCAGTTGCGAACGCGCGATCCGGGCGCTGGTCTTGCCGTTGAAGGCGACTGCGCGAAGTTGGGGGAGGACGCCGATCAGTTCCCCCAATCCTGCCGCTTCGACCGCGCGGATCGAACTGTCGAGGCTTCCGTCCCGCTCTGCCGAAGCGACTGCGTCCCACAGGCCGATACCATTGCCCAGTAGCACTTCAAGGCGCGCGCCATAGTCCAACTCGGGCAGTTCGGGCCGCTCGATCACTTCGCCGACCAGATGCCAGAACCGGTTGCGCGAATTTGCGTAATATTGCCCCGCGGCGAGCGATTGGTCGCCCGGCAGACTGCCGAGGATCAGCAATCGGGTCTGCACATCGACCACCGGCGCGAAGGCCGCCTTGCGCGCGCTCACCGGCTGCTTCGTTCCATTGCCTGCCACAGAATTCCGCGCTGGATTTCATTGGTTCCGGCGTAGATCGATCCGGCGCGATCGTTGAGATACTTGGGCACGGCCTTGGCGGTGTAGCTCGATCCGACCCCGCTGTTGTCGCCGGGGGCCACGAAGCCTGGAACGTCGCCGCCCGGCGTAGTCAGGTGCGGCTGCCAGGCAGAGGCATAAAGCCCCGCACCCTCGAGTTCGAGTTCGGTCAGCCGTTGGCTCAGTTCGGTACCGAGCACCTTGAGCATCGAGGCCTTGACCCCCGGGGCGCCGCCGGTCGAGAGACTGGACATAAACTGCAGCTCGAAGGCGTCGAGCGCCTCGATGTCGGTCATGATGAGCGAAAGACGGCGCGACATTCCCGGCGTTTCCGCGCCTTCCTCGCGCAGGAATTGCCTCAGCCGGTCGACCCGCGTGCGCATCGACGGCGAATAGACGCTGCCGCCGCGTTCGAATTCCATAAGGTACTTGGCAACGGTCCAGCCGTCATCCACTTCACCGACCACGTTCTCGATCGGTACGCGCACTTCGTCGAAGGTGATGTGGTTCTGCACATGCTCGCCCGAGAGCGACAGGATCGGGCGTACGCTCACCCCCGGCGCCTTCATGTCGATCAGTAGGAAGGTGATGCCTTTCTGCGGCTTGTCGAGCACCGAGGTGCGCACCAGGCAGAAGATCATGTTGGCCTTGTGGCCGTGGGTGGTCCACAGCTTGTGCCCGGTGCAGACGAAGTGGTCGCCGTCGCGCACCGCCTTCATCCGCAGCGAAGCAAGGTCGGAGCCGCTCTCGGTTTCCGAATAGCCCTGGCACCACAGGTCGTCGCCATTGAGCATCCGGGGGAGCCAGTGGGCTTTCTGCTCGGGCGTGCCGTGGCCGATCAGCACCGGGCCGCACATCCCGATGCCCATCGGAGAGAGTGGCGGGGCGCCGGCTTCTGCCATTTCGCGCGCGAAGATATAGCGCTGCACCTGACTCCAGCCGGGGCCGCCGTATTCCCTGGGCCAGGCCGGGGCTGCCCAACCGCGAGCGTGGAGCTTTGCCTGCCAGGGCATCGATAGCTCGACCGGCGCATAGACGCTGGTCATCCTGGCGGTGGCGGCGCGCATCTCGGGCGTGAGTTCAGCGTCGATGAAGGCGCGGATCTCATCGCGGAAAGCGCGGTCTTCGGGGCTCCAGTCAAGGTTCATGTCGCCGAGCTTACAGCGCCCGGCACGACTGGCAAGCGTGATTTAACCGATCAATTAAATCAACGCGGCGGCGTGAATTCCTCGCCGCGCGCCCGCGCCGCCTTCATCCGTTCGTAGAGATCGAGGTTGTCCGACATGTTGGACATGGTGTGATCCTTGATCGCGCGGTCGACGGCCTGATGCATGCGCGGCGAAAGCGCGATGCGCACAGCGACAATCACAACCAGCAACAAAACCCCAAGAATAGCTTCGAGCATCTGCCTCTCCCCAAGTCAGCTCGGCTTGCAGCATAAGGCCAAACCGTTACCGAACCTTAGCGAGCGGGGATAACCGTGGTTGCGGCATCGGTTCGCGGCGGTTTGCGGAACACCGGCACGCGCTTCACCCACAGTTTGAACGCTTCCCACAGGATCCCGGCGACCACCTTGAAGGTCATCAGCGGCATGGCGGCAAAGGTGCGGAGCAGTGCTGCATCGGTCAGTTCCTGGCGCCCCAAATTGAGCACGGCGCTGAGCAAAACGCCTTGCGCATCGCTGGTTTTGATGCCCAGCGCCAGCCTTTCACCTGGCGGAATGAGGCGAAAGGCATAGTGCAATTCCATCGGCATGAAGGGCGAGACATGCATACGCTTGGGCGCGCCGTGCTGGATCGCGCGGCCTGAGTGCTCGGCCATTTCGATCAGGTAGCGGTGCCGCTCGCCGAAAGTATTGTTGACCTCATAGATTACCGCCGCGACCCGCCCCGATCCATCGCGGCAGAAGTAGAGACTGATCGGATTGAAGACGAAGCCGAGCATACGCGGCATGGTCAGCAGGCTGACCTTGAGCCCGTCGATCCGAAATCCCGCCTCGACCAGCCAGCTCGCCACCTGATCGCCCAGCGGCACTTGCGAGCCGTCGCCGTGGTCGGCGGGGTGGAAGGAAAACAGGTTGAACCGGCGCAGCGAGAAGAAGCGCAGCCGACGGTCGAGGGCGCCGAGTTCGTCGAGATCGAGCAGCACCATTGCCAGCCGGTACGACAGCCGATGCCGTTTGGGGCGCAGGCGGCGGTGCATGACCTGACCGCGATAAAGGGCGGACTGCTGGCTCATGCCGGCTGGTGAACCTGCGGGCACACGAAAATCCGGCCCGAAGGGTCCCCGACCTGCCAGGGCCGGCAGGCTCCGCCAAGCTGCTCGGCGACCGCGAGCCCGGCCTGCAGCCCATCCTCGTGGAAGCCTGCGCCGAACCAGGCGCCGCAGAACCAGGTGTTGCGCCGGCCCTGCAGTGACCACAGGTCGCGCTGCGCGTTGACCGCGGCGCTGTCCATGATCGGGTGGTGATAGGTGCCCTGCCAGTGAACCAGCGCGGGATCGGGCGCGACTTGCGGATTGAGGGTGACCAGCATCGGAACGCCGGTTTCGAGGTGCTGAAGCCGGTTCATCCAGTACGTGACCGCCGGCGGCGCGGACGGATCGCGGCCGGCCATGAAGTTCCACGCCGACCACACCTTGCGTCGGCGCGGCATCAGCGCGGGGTCGCTATGCAGCACGGTTTCGTTCCGTGAGTAGCGGAACTTGCCGAGAAGATCCTGTTCGGCGGCGTCGGGATCAGCCAGCATGTCCAGCGCCTGGTCGGCGTGTGCGGCGATGACCACATGGTCGAACAGTTCCGCGCCGCCAGCCGTTTCTACCCTGACGCCAACCGGCCCGCGATGTACCGCGGAAACCGGGCTGCCAGTCCGCACCGTGCCGGAAAAGTCGGCCAGCAGCGCTTCGACGTAGGAGCGGCTGCCGCCCGCCACGGTATGCCATGGCGGGCGCTTGCCCGTGCTCAGCAGATTGTGGTTGCGGCAGAACTTGATGAACGACGCCGCCGGATAATCGCGCATGTCGGCCGCCGGGCTCGACCAGATCGCCGCGGCCATCGGGTAGAGGTGATCCATTCGGAAGGCCTTACCGTAGCCCCGGCGATCGAGATATTCCTCAAGGTTTTCGTCGCGCAGCTCGGCCAGATCGTGCGGTGCCTCGCGGTAGAAGCGCAGCAGTTCGCCGAGCATCTTCCAGAAACGCGGGCGCAGCACGTTGCGCTTCTGCGCGAACAGCCCCTTGAGGCCGCTGCCCGAATATTCCTGCCGCCCGCTGCCGAGCGAGACCGCGAACGACATCTCGGTTTCCTGGCTCTCGAGCCCGAGATGGGCGAGCAGCGCGGTGAGGTTAGGGTAAGTCTGGCGGTTGAAGACGATGAACCCGGTATCGACTTCCACACCGCCCGCATCGACCGTATGGCTATGCCCGCCGATCCGCCGGTCTGCCTCGAAAAGGGTAACGCGGTGGCGCTTGCCGAGCAGCCATGCGGCGGACAGGCCCGAAATACCGCTACCGATGACAGCGATATTGAGCTGGCTCGCGGCTGGGGCGGGACCGAGATCGGCGGTCTGTTCGCGGTACATGGGCGGTGCTACTCCTGTCGGTCACTTGCGTGACCGCAGGTACGAAGCAGCCAGCGCGGTGGATGCACCGCGCCGAGGAAAAGTCTCAGAGAGCCGGAAGTTCCCGCACGTCGGTCAGCTTGCCGGTGACCGCCGCCGCCGCAGCCATCGCCGGGGAGACGAGATGCGTGCGCGCACCCGGACCCTGACGGCCGACGAAGTTGCGGTTGCTGGTGCTGGCGCAGCGCTCGCCTGCCGGCACCTTGTCAGGGTTCATGCCGAGGCACGCCGAACAGCCCGGCTCGCGCCATTCTAGGCCGGCGTCGATGAATACCTTGTCGAGCCCCTCGGCTTCGGCTTGGCGCTTGACCAGGCCCGAGCCCGGGACGACGATCGCCCATTTGACGTTCGCCGCCTTGGTCCGCCCCTTGAGCACTGCCGCAGCCGCGCGCAGGTCCTCGATCCGGCTGTTGGTGCAGCTGCCGATGAATATGTTCTGGACCTCGACCTCGCGCAGCTTCTGGCCGGGGACGAGGCCCATGTAATCGAGCGATTTCTGCGCCGCGATCTGCTTGGACGGATCGGCGAAACTGGCAGGCTCGGGAACCACCCCGGTGATGGGCAGCACGTCTTCGGGGCTGGTGCCCCAAGTTACCGATGGCGCGATATCCGCGGCATCGATCGTGATAACTTTGTCGTAAACCGCGCCCGGATCGGTGGCGAGGCTGGCCCACCATTGCACCGCTTCATCCCATTCGGAGCCCTTCGGCGCGTAGGGTCGGCCCTTCACATAGGCGAAGGTCTTCTCATCGGGCGCGATCAGCCCGGCGCGTGCACCGTGTTCGATCGCCATGTTGGAGACGGGCAGCCGTCCCTCGATGCTGAGATCGCGGATCGCCGAGCCGGTATACTCGATCA
>JBJTMA010000219.1:0-6965 GCA_046063295.1 Novosphingobium sp. | reverse complement strand
GAACCTGCTCACGCCCGCGCTGTCGGGCGGGACGATCCGCTGCATCGGGTCGACCACCTACAAGGAATTCCGCAACCACTTCGAAAAGGACCGCGCCCTGCTGCGCCGGTTCCAGAAGATCGACGTCAACGAACCGACGATCGAGGACACGATCAAGATCCTCAAGGGGCTGCGCAGCGCGTTTGAGGACCACCACAAGGTCAAGTACACCCCCGACGCGATCAAGACTGCGGTCGAGCTGTCGGCGCGCTACATCAACGACCGCAAGCTGCCCGACAAGGCGATCGACGTGATCGACGAGTTTGGCGCGATGCAGATGCTGGTCCCGCCCAGCAAGCGCAAGAAGAACATCACCGCGCGCGAGATCGAGGCCGTGATCGCGACCATGGCGCGGATCCCCCCCAAGTCGGTTTCCAGCGACGATCGGACCGCGCTCGAACACCTTGAGCGCGATCTCAAGCGCGTTGTGTTCGGTCAGGATAACGCGATCGAAGTGCTGTCGAGTGCAATGAAGCTCAGCCGCGCGGGCCTGCGCGATCCGGACAAGCCGATCGGCTCGTTCCTGTTTTCCGGCCCGACCGGCGTCGGCAAAACCGAAGTTTCGAAGCAACTGGCGCAGATCCTGGGGATTCCGATCCAGCGGTTCGACATGTCGGAATATATGGAACGCCATTCGGTCAGCCGCCTGATCGGCGCGCCTCCGGGCTATGTCGGCTATGACCAGGGCGGACTGCTGACCGATGCGATCGACCAGCAACCGCATTGCGTCCTGTTGCTCGACGAAATCGAAAAAGCCCACCCCGACCTGTTCAACATCCTGCTCCAGGTGATGGATAACGGCCGGCTTACCGATCACCACGGCAAGACGGTCGATTTCCGCAATGTCGTGTTGATCATGACCACCAACGCGGGCGCCTCTGACATGGCCCGCAACGGCATCGGCTTTGGTGATGTGTCGAAGGCAGACGCAGGCGACGAAGCGGTCAAGCGGATGTTCACGCCAGAATTCCGCAACCGGCTCGATGCGATCGTTCCTTTCGCCTATTTGGGCGGCGAGGTGATCGCGCGAGTGGTCGAGAAGTTCGTGCTCCAGCTTGAACTGCAGCTTGCCGAGCAGAACGTCCACATCCAGTTCGACAGTGATGCCCGCGAATGGTTGGGTGCCCGCGGTTACGACCGGCTCTACGGCGCCCGCCCGATGGCGCGGCTGATCCAGGAAAAGGTCAAGCAGCCGCTCGCCGAAGAATTGCTGTTCGGAAAACTGCGCCACGGCGGCGAGGTCCACGTTTCGGTCAAGGACGGCGCACTGGCGTTCGAGCTGACACCGGCCCCGCCCAAGCTGGTCAAGGGCAAGAAAGCACCAGCCAAGGCGGCGGGACGGCGCAAACCCAAACCAAAGGCCGCGCCCGAACCAAGCGGCGAGACCGACTGAGCGGCAGCCCGGCCACGAACGGCTGAGCGGCGATGAACAACCTTGACCCGCAGCGCCGGATGCTTGCGCTGGCTCTCGCGGGTCTGGCCGGGTTCGTCGATGCCTCGGGCTATCTTTCTGCGGACCGCTATTTCGTCTCGTTCATGTCGGGCAACACCACCCGCCTGGGGGTTGAGCTTGCACGCGAGCTGTCGGCGGCATTGCTGCCCGCACTTCTCGCCTTGTGCTTCGTTGTCGGGGTTTTTGGCGGCGCGCTGCTGACCGGACGACTAAATGGAGCCCACAAGCCGGCATTGCTTGGCGGTGTCGCTGGCCTTCTCGCCATAGGAGCCGGACTGGGCGGAGCCGGCCATGACCGCGCAGCCTTGCTTGCGCTCGCAGCTGCGATGGGCGCGCTCAACAACAGTTTCCAGCGCGATGGACAGGTGGCCGTTGGGCTTACCTACATGACCGGCGCATTGGTCCGGATGGGGCAAGGGCTGGCAGCCCGAGTCCTCGGCCGCAATAGCGAGCCGTGGGGGCAATGGTTGGCCTTGTGGCTGGCCTTGGCGGCTGGTGGCACGATCGGCGCACTGACTTTCCTGAACCTTCCCCAAGCTACGTTCTGGATAGCTGCCGGAATCGCCCTGGCTCTCGCTGGCCTCGCCCGATTGCTGCCGACGCGCGGCTAGTCGATCTGGACCAGCTTGTCGCGACCAGTTGCGCCGCGCAACATCCGAAGCCGTGACGTCGCTATCCCGAGCGCCTGCGCAAGCAGATCGAGCACCGCTTCGTTGGCCGCGCCGTCGTGCGGCTTGGCCCGGATCTTGATCAGCACAACTCCTTCGCCGAGCTCCATTGCCTCGATACGGGCACCCGGTGTTACGCGCAGTGCCAGCCGTCCCTGATCATCGGCTAGGCCGCGGATCGCGTCTGGCGGGGGAAGGTCAGCCTTGGGGCGCGCCATCGAACAATGCTGCATGGTGCCGGCCGTTCTCGACATAGTGCGCGGTTCCGATGCGCATCCCGGCAACTGCCGTGTCATCGAGTTCGCGCATGAACCGCGCAGGGCGGCCGCCCCACAATGTGCGGGGCTCGATCACCTTGCCCTCGGTCAGCATTGCGCCCGCGGCAAGCATCGCGTCGCTGCCGATCCGCGCCTTGTTCATGATGATCGCGCCAAGCCCGACAACGGCGCGGTCTTCGAGAATACAGCCGTGAACCATCGCCATGTGCCCGATCAGCACGTCCTCGCCGATGATCAGCGGCGAACCATCGGGATCGCCGGGGCGGGCCGGATCGCAGTGGAGGACGGAGCCATCCTGCACGTTGCTGCGCGCGCCGATCACAATGCGGCTGACATCGCCGCGCAGCACGCAGTTGTACCAGATGCTGGCATCAGGCCCGATCTCGACATCGCCAATGATCCGGCAGCCCGGGGCAATGAAAGCACTGTCGTGAATCCGCGGACTCTTGCCGTGGATGCTGACAATGGTGGTATCGGGTCGGTCGGTCATCAGCGCATTCCCAGGAAGTTGTGCCACGTCACATAGGGCAGGAACGAGGCGTAGTCATCGCGCCACACGCTCGGCGCGGGCTTGCCGAGTTCGCGCCACGGCGCATCGGCATCGAGCGCCCTGATCCGCGCGATCTGCGCCGGATCGCGGCTGACCGCGACCCAGCTGGTCGCCCAGTAATCGGTATCGTCAGGGGGATTGTCATCGCGGAGTGCCGCCGACAGGCCGCGCGCCTTGAGCTCGGCAGCGAGCGCGGGCTCAAGATCGATGAAATTGTTCGAAATGTGCACCATCATCACCCCGTGCGGACTGAGCGCATCGAGATACACGCCAAACGCCTCGTGAGTGAACAAATGCATCGGAACCGAATCGGACGAAAATGCGTCGATCGCGAGCAAGTCGAAACTGCCCCGCGAGACCTTGGCGAGTTCGAGCCTCGCATCGCCCAGCACCACCTTGGCCTGGGGAGCGCAAAGATCGAGGTAAGTAAACGTGCCGTTCCGCGACAGGTGCAGCACCGCCGGGTCGATCTCGAACACCGTCCAGGCTTGGTCGCCCTGGGCAAAACACGCCAGTGTGCCCGCACCCAGCCCCAGTACGCCGATCCGCGCCTTCGGCCCTAGCACCTCGCGCGCGCTGCCAAAGACCAATCCCGCACCCGAAGTCGGGCCATAATAGGCAAGCGGAGTGCGGCGGCGGATCGGGTCGGTCGATTGTTCTCCATGCACCGTGGTGCCGTGAAGCATCGTCCGCAGCTTGGTCTCGGGATGATCGCGAATCGTGTAGATGCCGAAATAGCTGCGGGTGCGCAGGCCGGCTCGGGAATCGACCAAGGTGTCATAGCCGCCTTGGGCAAGCATAATGCCAAGGAGAAACGGCGTTACCGCCCAGCGCCACGGTACGAGCGCCAATCCCAAAACCGCTGCGGCCAGGCCCATCGGCCAGCGGTAGGGACGGGATTCCACATAGAGGTTCGCCTGATAGAGCTGCCACAGCAGCAATGCCCCGACCATCAGGATCCCGGCAAGGACCGCGCGCTGCAGCGGGCCTTCGAAACCGGGCACCTTGTGCCATTCGGGCAGCACTCCGCGCGGCAGGAGCAGCGCGGCCGCAACGATCAGAAGCGGGTATTCCCACACCCAGTCGAACGCGAGAGGCGCGATAAGCGCGGTGAATACCCCGCCCAGCGCCCCGCCGGCCGACATCGCGAGATAGAAGCTGGTAAGCTGCTCGGGCGCGGGCCTCAGGTCGTAAAGCCGCGCGTGCAGCGAAGTGCAAACAAGAAACAGCAGGATCACGCTGCAGACCAGCGGAATCAGACCCATCCAGCCGTAGGAAGCCATCGCCATGCCGCCGACAGTGAGCATGCCGAGCCAAGCAGCGGCCGAAATCCACCGCGCCGGCGCGCGCCAGTCCGCAAAAGCGACGCTGAAACTGAGCAGATAGACCCCGAGCGGCAGCACCCAGAGCAGCGGCATTGCAAAAATGTCGGTGGTGAGGTGCGTCGTGGTCGACAGCATCAGGCCCGACGGTACCGCGGCCAAGACCACCCAAAGACCGATCCGGAGGCGCGGAATTTCGCCGGACCTGGCAGGCTCCGGTATCATGCTACCGGCGGAGCCAGACCTCCAGCGCGCCCGTGCGGACAGCGCGACAAATGCCAGGAGGACCAGATAGCCCCCGCTCCACAGCAGCGCCTGCTGGTGCAGTGATAACCACGGTTCAACGACCAGCGGATAGGCGATCAGTCCGCCGAAGCTGCCCAGATTCGACGCAGCGTACAGTGCCCACGGCTGCCCCGCCTGCGGATCCAGTGCATACCACCGCTGCATCAGCGGGGCCTGTGCGGAAACCGCAAAAAATACAGGCCCGATCGTCAGCGCAAGCAGCAGCGGAACCCACCAGACTTCGTTGCCCGGTGCGGCCGGCGCGAGACTGGCGAGGCTTACCGGTAGGGTCAGCGCGGCAAGAGCAAACAGCAGCAGGTGTATCGCGGCCTGCCTTCGCAGTGGCAGGCGGGAAAGCCAGTGCGCATAGGCATAGCCCGCCAGGAGCAGCGCCTGGTAGACAACCATTGCGCTGTTCCAGACATTCGGCGCACCCCCAAGGCGCGGCAAGGCCATCCGTGCGACCATCGGCTGGATCAGGAAAAGCAGGAAACTGCCAAGCAGGATCGTCGCGACGAAGGTCCCGCGCCCAACTCTGTTCATTTCGCCTCCCAGGCAGGCCGCGAAATTGCATAAGTCACGTGACGCAGCAACGCGCTGCCTGGCGCGACCTTTGGATGATCGAAGTCGGCGCCGGAAATGTAGTGCATGCCCAGTCGCTCCATTACGGCACGGCTGCGCACGTTACCCGTCGATGTGATGGCAAAGATCGTGTCGACCGCCAGCTCTGCGAAGCCCCAATCGAGCGAAGCCATCGCGGCCTCGGAAGCAAATCCGTGTCCCCATTGATCGAAAGCCAGCTGCCAGCCAATTTCAATCTGTCCCGCAAAAGGCAAATGGTCACCCGCCCGAACCAGTCCGCAGGTTCCGATGAAGCGCCCGCTGTCCTTCGCTTCAAGCGCCCAGAAGCAGAAACCGTGAGCCCGCTGATGATCGGTCTGGCGCTCAAAGGTCTCGAGACACTCTTGTTCTGTTTGCAGCGGCCCCAGTGTTGCCATGACCCGCGGATCGGAGCGGAGCCCCAGGAGGTCGACGACATCGCTGCGACGCCACTCACGCAGCACCAGCCGCTTGGTTTCAATCGCGAACCCCGTCATCGCGTGACGCCCACTCTCCCCGTCTCAGGCAATAGACCGTAGTGGGATTGTCCGCTGACGGATAGTCCGGATCCACATAGTCGAGCTCGGCGCGCCGCTCGAACCCAAGCCGCTCCATCATCCGGGTCGAGGCAAGGTTCGAATCACTCGTCTGGGAATGGATCGCCGGCAGGTCAAGCTCGCGGAAGCCATGACCCAGCACGGCCCGCGCAGCTTCGGTGGCGAAGCCGCGTCCCTGGACGGATTCGGCGAGCATCCAGCCGATCTCGCGCTGACCGCGCAGTGCGGCTGGGGCGGCTGCAGCGCGGACTTCGAACAGGCCGACTCGTCCGATCCGCAGCTCGTTTTCCTTCAGCCAGACGGTCCAGCGAAAGTACGATCCATCGGCAAATGCGGCGACATCCTGCGCGAGACCCTCGGCAACTTGGTCAGCAGATCGCGCCTGCCCGCCAAGATGGCGCATCATGCTGTCGGTATTGATTTGGGCCAGGATGAAGGAAAGATCATCGAAGTGCGGCGGACGAAGGATCAGCCGCGCCGTCTCGATCATTTACCAAGCAGCCGCGCCGCGTGCGCCGCGTGGTAGCTCAGCACGCCCGAGCATCCGGCGCGCTTGAAGGCCAGGAGGGTTTCAAGGACGAGGGCATCGCGGTCTCCAGCGCCGGCCGCGGCGGCGGCTTCGATCATCGCGTATTCGCCGCTGACCTGGTATGCGAAGACGGGGATTTCGAAGACCTCCTTCACCCGCCGGACGATGTCGAGATAGGGCAGCCCCGGTTTGACCATCACACTGTCGGCGCCCTCGGCAAGGTCGAGCTCCACTTCACGCAGCGCTTCCTCGGCATTGCCGGGATCCATCTGGTAGGTCTTCTTGTCGCCCCTCAGCAGCCCGCGCGACCCCACCGCATCGCGGAACGGGCCGTAGAAGGCGCTCGCATACTTCGCCGCGTAGCTCATGATCTGGACGTTGGCGTGGCCTTCTTCCTCGAGCGCATCGCGGATCGCGCCGATGCGGCCGTCCATCATGTCCGACGGCGCGATCACGTCGCAGCCGGCCTCGGCCTGGGTCAGCGCCTGCTTGACCAGCACCGCGACCGTCTCGTCGTTGAGGATCTTGCCATCCTCGATCAGTCCGTCATGGCCATGGCTGGTATAGGGATCGAGCGCGACATCGCAGAGCACGCCAAGATCCGGGAATTCCTTCTTGATGGCGCGCACCGACTGGCAGACCAGATTGTTGCCGTTCCAGGCTTCCGAGCCGGTCTCGTCGCGG
>JBJTMA010000218.1:0-3101 GCA_046063295.1 Novosphingobium sp. | reverse complement strand
CCCCACACTCCAAGCCGGATTTGGGGAGATTATGGAGAACAATATAAGAACATCGAAAACTCGATCAAGGCCGAAAAACCGCAGAAATCTGCGACCTTAAGGGATTAATCGGGCTTTCTTGGGATGATATAGATGGCGGAGCGGGAGGGATTCGAACCCTCGATACGCTTTTGACGTATACTCACTTTCCAGGCGAGCGCCTTCGACCACTCGGCCACCGCTCCGCATGCACTGGAAGGTCAGCGCCCTAGCGGGGCCCGGGGCGGAGGGCAAGCATTGGCGCTTGGCTGGTTGCGCCCTATCTCGGCTGTATGACCAGGTCATTTGGAAAACCGCCCGGCGCGGGCGAGATCGAAGGGCTGGCGCTGGCTGCGCTGAACCGCCTGCCGGAGCAGTTCAGGCAGCACCTTGGCGATGTCGTGGTGATGGTGGAGGACTTCGCCGACGCGGAAACGCTGGCCTCGCTCGGCATCGAGGACCCGTTCGAACTGACCGGGCTTTACGAAGGGGTGCCGCTGGGTGAGAAATCGAGCATGGCGAGCGGCACGCTTCCCGACCGGATTCGCTTGTTCCGCGAACCGATCCTCGATGAATGGATCGCGCGGGGTGACGAGACGTTGGAACACCTCGTCGCGCATGTGCTGGTGCACGAGGTGGGGCACCATTTCGGGCTGAGCGACGCGGATATGCACGCGCTGGAGGAGAGCACGTGAAGGCGGTTTGACATCGTCGGTGCCGGTGGCACTGTGCCGCCCATGCGCAACCTCCTCTTCGCCGCCGCTCCGCTCGCGCTGCTGCTCACCGCCGTGCCCGCCCAACCCCAGGCTTCGGCCGCGATTGCTACGGGCAAGGCCCAGCCCTCACCGCTCGCGCCGAGCGAGATCGTTGCCGCCGCGCCCAAGAGCGACTGGACTGCAATCCCGGCAAGCGATCTGCTGGTGATGGAGTTGACACCCGACGCCAAGGGCAAGCCGCGCCGGGTGGTAATCCAGCTGATGCCGCCGCCCTTCTCGCAAGGGTGGATCGGCAACATCCGGATGCTCGCAGCAGCTCATTGGTGGGACGGGATGGCAGTCAACCGGGTGCAGGACAATTACGTCGTCCAGTGGGGCGATCCCAATGCCGACGACAAGGCCAAGGCGAAGCCGCTGCCGGTAGGAATGGCGACGATGGCGGAGAGTGCGTACACCGTCAAAGCCAAGCGGGACAATTACTCTCAGTTGCCAAACGGCAAATTGGAAACCGCGCCTTCTGGCGGAGCCGAAGCGGTTTGGAGCAATCGTGGGAGCGATCCCTATTCGAACTGGACCGGGGTGATTGACGGTTGGCCGATTGCTTCCGATTGGTCGAAGCAGTGGCCAGTTCACTGCTACGGCATGGTCGGCGTGGGCCGCGATCTTTCGCCCAATACCGGGTCGGGCGCCGAGCTCTACGTGGTGATCGGCCATGCGCCGCGGCATCTCGATCGCAATATCGCGCTGGTCGGCCGGGTGATCGAGGGGATCGAGTATCTGTCGAGCCTGCCGCGCGGACATGGGGCGCTGGGCTTTGTCGATCCCGCGCAAGGCGACGAGCGGACCGCGATCGTCTCGATCCATCCAGGCGTCGAAGTCAAGGATCTGCCAGCGTACGAATACCTTTCGAGCGATAGCCGCAGCTTCGCGAAATATGCCGACGCCCGCGCCAACCGCCGCGATGCATTCTTCATCCGTCCGGCGGGCGGGGCGGACGTGTGCAACATCCCGGTGCCGGTGCGGCGGGTGAAGTGAACGGAGAGTCTTTCACCCTTACCGCCCCGCTAAAGGTAATGCGCGGCAGCGAGGGGATGGAGTCGGCCTATCTGGAATTCGCCGGGGAGCAGGCCGGATTGATCGTCGCCGAAAAGCTCGCGGTGCAGGCGGCGGGGGCGAAGTTGCGGTTTGGATCGTTCAAGGTGGTGGCGACCATTGGTGCCACCCGGTGGGACTCATCGCTTTATCCGGAGAAGGATGGGGCGTGGTTTCTGCCGGTGCGCAAACCGGTGCGACTGGCCGAGGGTCTGGCGGAGGGGAATGAAGTGACCGTCAGGATCGAAGTGACAGCATGAGCGAAACCGTGACTCACACCGGCAAGTTGTGGCGCTGGACCTCGTCCAGCGGGACCGGCTCATGGCACTTCGTCACGATTGACGGCGCGGCGGGGGAGGCTCTGTCCGGCACCGCGCTGATGCGGCGGATGGAGCGCAGCATCGGCGGGTTCGGCTCGCTCAAGGTTTCGGCGCAGATCGGCGACAGCGCGTTCAAGACCTCGGTCTTCCCGTCGAAGGAGCTCGGCTGGCTGCTGCCGGTCAAGGCCAGCGTGCGCAAGGCCGAGGGGCTGGGCGAGGGCGACGCAGTGGAGGTGGTGCTGGAGCTCTAGGCCTGGATCAGTTCGATCCGGTTGCCGAACGGGTCGCTGACGTGGCAGCGCAGTATGTCGGGCAGTTCGTCGTCCCAGCGTAGCGGAACGCCCCCGGCCGCCAGCTTTGCCGCCAATGCGCGCAGGTCGCTGACCAGAAGTGCCGGGTGGGCCTTCTGCGCCGGGCGGAAGTCGGCCTCGACACCGAGATGGATGCTCACCCCAGGTGCTTCGAACCAGCACCCGCCGCGCGAAGCGAGCGGTTCGGGTTTGGGCACTTCGCTGAGGCCGAGCAGTCCGGCGTAGAACGGGCGAGCGATCTCTTCACCGCCCTCGGGGATCGCGAGCTGGACGTGATCGATCCCTGTAATTGTTGTCATGGCTCTGCTTCGCCTCCGGCTCCCCAACCGCCGGACATCAAATACGCTCGGCCTCGGCCACTGCGTCGCTGGCGCGCAGGGCCGATACGATCCGGGTCAGGTGCGCAAGGTCCGACACCTCAAGGTCGATCTCGTAGGTTGAGAACAGGTCGTCGCGCCCGGTGTTTTCGAGGCTGCCGATATTGGCGCGGTTGCCGGCGAAGATGCCCGCAGCTTCGGCCAGCGTGCCGGGGCGGTTATACAGCACCACGCGGACCCGGCCCAATGCGCCGGTGGTCCGTTCGCCCCAGCTAAGGTCGAGCCAGTCGGCATCGACCCCGTTGGCCAGCGCGAGGCAGTCGATCG
>JBJTMA010000217.1:0-5349 GCA_046063295.1 Novosphingobium sp. | reverse complement strand
GGGCCTCCCAGTCGGCAGTGTTACGCCTTAGCGTGACCTCCGCCCCGGACCCGCCGTCATAGTAGTCGAACAGGAAGCGCGGCAGGCGCTTCTCCGCGTCGCGGCGGAAATCGGTGTAGGTCGCGGGCAGCAGGTTGAGCGAGTCACCCATCCTAGAGCAGCGCCTCGATCAACCGCGGCCCCTTGGCGGCAAGCGCATCCTTCAGCGCGGCATCGAAGCCTTCTGCCGTATCGACCCGCACCGCCGGCACGCCCATCCCTTCGGACAGCTGCGACCAGTTGATCGCCGGGTTCTTGAGATCAAGCATCGACAGCGCCTTGGGCCCCGGGTTCTGCACGCCCACCCGCATCAGTTCGATGTTGAGGATCGCGTAGGAACCGTTGTTGAGAATGATCGTGGTGACGTCGAGCTGTTCGCGCGCCATCGTCCACAGCGCCTGAAGTGTATACATCCCGCCGCCGTCGGCCTGCAGCGCGATGACCTTGCGGTCCGGGCAGGCGACCGCAGCGCCAACCGCAAGCGGCAGGCCCTGGCCAATCGAGCCGCCGGTCAGCTGCAGCCAGTCATGCTTCGCCGCGCCCGCGCACATCAGCATCGAGGCCCCGCCTTGGGTCGCGCCTTCGTCCGAGACGATCGCCCCCTCAGGGAGTTGGCGGGCAAGGATCGCGCCGATGCCCGAACTGGTGAGCTGACCCGGGGCGGCGTCGAACGACGTCGCCGTTTGTACCAGCGCCGGTTCTGCAGGAGCAGCGAGAGTTTCAGCCAGCCCGGACAGCGCATGATCGGCATCTTCGCGCAGGCTGGCGAGCCGGACCAGCTTCGCGCCTTCGGGGGAGAGCCAGCTCGGCTTGCCGGGATAGGCGAAGAACGAGACCGGCGGTTCGGCTCCGCAAAAGACGATGGTCTTGAACTCGGCAAGGAATGCCTCGGCCTGCTCGCCGAAATAGGGCAGCTTCTCTACCGCGACACGGCCCGCACCGCGCTGGTGGCGGGTGGCGAAGGTTTCAGCGACCAGCCGGCAACCGGTTGCGGCAGCGATCCGTCCGGCATCGCGCAGCGCACCTTCGCGCAGCGCGCGTCCGCCCAGGAACAGGCACTTGGGCCCCTCGCCATCCTTCAGCGCAGCGGCCGCAGCGGCGATCGCCTCGTCTGTCGTCCGCGCGGGCTCGGGCAGCTTAAGCGGCGCAACCGCGGACGAACCCTCGGTCCAGGCGTGGTTTGCCGGCACGATCACCGTCGCGATCTTGCCCGGATAGCTTTGCGCGGCGGCGAAGGCTTCGGCCCCGGCCTGGGCGAGGTCGCGCTCCGAGCCCGACACCCGCAGCCAGTCCGACATCGGCCGCGCGACGCCTTCGGTGTCCGAGGTTAGCGGAGCATTGAAATGCTTGTGATAGGTCGCATGGTCGCCGACCATGTTGATTACCGGGCTGCCCGCCTTCTTGGCGTTGTGCAGGTTGGCAAGGCCGTTACCAAGGCCCGGGCCGAGGTGGAGCAGCGTCACCGCCGGCTTGTCCGCCATGCGGCCGTATCCGTCCGCAGCGCCGGTCACCACGCCTTCGAACAGGCCCAGGATCGCGCGCATACCGTGCTGGCGATCGACCGCCGCAACAAGCTGCATTTCCGAAGTGCCCGGGTTGGCGAAGCACACCTCCACCCCCGCAGCGTACAACGTTTCGATAAAGGCTTCGGCCCCGTTCATGCTATTCTCCCTGTAAGGCAAAGGTAGCGCGGGGGACGGGGCGCGCAAGGCGCTAAATCAGTCGCCGCCGCGGTATGCGGGAAGGGCAAGCCCGCGCGAGATCGCCATGCCGCGCAGGACGAACCCGGCCAGTGCCGCTCCGGACCAGACCAGTTCGCGCGGCAGGTGCAGCGATTGGCCAAGTACGCACAGCCCCGAACTCAGCGCAGCGGCAGTAACGTAAAGCTCGGGCCGCATGATGATCGAGGGACGTCCGGCAATCACATCGCGAATGATCCCGCCGGCGCTGCCGGTGATCACTCCCATCAGCACCGCCGGCACCGGGGCGATCCCGAAAGCAAGCGCCTTGGCACTGCCGAGCACGGTGTAGAAGGCCAGACCCAGCGCATCGGCCCATTCGAGCAGCTCTCCCTCCCACCATTTGCGCGGAGTGAACCAGGCGAGCAGTGCGACACCCAGGCAGACCGGGGCGATCCACCGGTCGTGTGCCCAGAACACCGGTGCGCCGATCAGCAGGTCGCGCACGGTACCACCGCCGACCCCGGTGATCAGCGCGAAGAAGCTCATGGTGACGAACGTCTGGCGCAATCGCGCCGCGAGTAACGCGCCGGACAAGGCAAAGACCCCGGTCGCAGCGAGATCGAGCACTTCGGGGATCTGGGGGATGATCGGTGTGCTCATCGCAGCGCCGCCAGGGCAAGGCCAAGGCCCAGGATCGGCGCTGCCCCATAGCCAATCAGGAGTGACGGATAGGGCAAGAGCCATGACACCGCCATGCAGCCGAGCAAGAAAGCAGCCAGCCCCGTCGCGCGTGCCCCTTTGGCCAGGAGAGCTCCCAACCCGGCGAGCTGCGCGGCAACGAGGGCGAGTCCCGCAAGCGGCGTTGCCGCCCATGCCTGTTGCGGAACAAACTCGACGAAGCGCACTGGCGCGAGCCGAACTTCAACTTGCAACGCGGCGATCAGGCATCCGGCCGAGACAACCAGCGCTGCGGCATTCACCGCATCCCTCCGCCTTGCGGCACTGACCAAGGTGAGCGCGGCGAGGCCCGCATCGGTCGCCAGGTCGGGCTGCAGCGCCGCAGCGAGCGAAGCGAACGCAAGTGCTGTCGCTGCCCATTTAGATGCGAGCCGGTCGATCAGAACCGCCAGCAGGGGCAGCACCAGGTATCCGGCGTGAAGGGTGATCGGGCCAACGCTTAGCCAGCGCCGAACCCCTTCCTGGCTGACCCCGCCCAAGGTCGCAGCCCAGAAAATAGCGAGCGAGGCGATTGCAACCCAGGTCGAACTCCGGACTCCTGTCGGCATTGGTAGGAACGCCGCGATCGGCAGTGAGACTGCAAGCACGGCGGCGTTTACAGCCACGAACGCCAGGGGAGCTGCTTGCCACACCATAAAGGCGAGCCCTGCGAGCACCGGCAAGCCAAGCGCGGTAAGCCCATGGCCGAGCCGGGCCGCGATCACCGCGCTACCCTCCGCCGCCGGAACAACAACGCGCCGCCGATCAGGCACGAGACAAGCGCCACGCTTCCAAACAGCCAGAGCAGCACATTGCTGGAATTCTCGCGGGTGCGGGGGTCCATGATGTGCAGCCCCCACATGAAATCATAGGCACGCCAGAACCGGGTGCGAAGTGCCAGGACCTCGCCGGTATCGGCGTCGATGTAGACATGGGTGCCGTCGGCGAAGCTCGCCTGCCATGAAGGGCGCGATTTGCGCAGGTCGAGCGGGGCCTGCGCGGCGCCGAACTTGCGCACCCCGGTAAGCGCGCTGGTCCCGACGAAGGCAGCGGCCGCAAGGCGCTGCGCCTCGACCGCGCCGACCGGGCCGAGCGGCGCACCGCTCTCGCCGGCAAAGCGTGCCTGGTTTTTCGCGGAATCGGTAACCAGCCAGACCGGGCGACCAAGCTGCTCGCTGAGCTGGAGCCGGGTCAGCGGGCCGGGGATGTGCGGGAGGGTCAACCCGGTGGCTGCCATTGCTCTCGGCATGCGGCGCAAATTCTCGCCGCGGACATCCTCGATCGGCCGCGCGGCCATAAACAAGCCGCTTGCCAGCCAAAGGAGGATTGGAATGGCCGCGATCCAGCCCAGCCAGATATGCCAGCGCGCGAAGCGCCGCATCAGGCGTTGGCTGGTTGCCCCCATGGCGGCCTTACTCTTCGATGAGGTCCTGCAGCTTCGCCATCAGCGTCTGGATGCGCGCAGAAGCTTCGGTGAAGGTGACGATATCCTCGCGGTTGTTCTGCATCCGCGCTTCCTTGGCGGCCTCGACATAGCCTTCCATGTCGGCCTCGAGCGCGTCGACGAGCATCTCGAGTTCGTCCTGGGTGAGTTTGATGGTGACGCTATCGGCCATTGGTAATTCCTTGAAATCAAATGTGGATCGGTTTCCCGGTGACGCCCATCGCGGCTTCCTTGATCGCCTCGCTGTGGGTCGGGTGCGCGTGGCAGGTGTAGGCGATGTCTTCGCTCGTGGCGCCGAATTCCATCGCCACGCAGGCCTCGGCGATCATCGTGCCGGCAACGCTGGCGATCGCCCAGACGCCGAGCACCCGGTCGGTCTTGGCATCGGCGATGATCTTCACGAAGCCGTCGGGCTCATGGTTGGTCTTGGCGCGGCTGTTGGCGAGCATCGGGAACTTGCTGGTCTTGACCTCGCCGCGTTCCTTGGCTTGGTCTTCGGTCAGGCCGACGCCGGCGATTTCGGGCCAGGTGTAGACCACGCCCGGGATCACGTCGTGGTTCACGATGCCGGTCTGTCCGGCGATGTTCTCGGCGACCGCAATGCCTTCGTCCTCGGCCTTGTGCGCCAGCATCGGCCCGGGAACGACATCGCCGATCGCCCAGACGCCGGGGACCGAGGTGCGGAAGTCGTGATCGATCTCGATCTGTCCGCGCGCGTTCGGGCTGAGCCCGATCGCGTCGAGGCCGAGGCCTTCGGTGTTGGGCCTGCGCCCGATCGAAACCAGTACGCAATCGGCTTCCAGCGTCTCGCTTGCGCCGCCTGCAGCCGGTTCGAGCGTTAGCGTGGCCTTGCCGCCCTTCACGGCAACCCCGGTCACCTTGGTGCCGAGCTTCATCGCCATGCCCTGCTTCTTGAAGATTTTCGCGGCTTCCTTGCGCACGTCCATGTCCATGCCGGGGAGCAGCTGGTCGAGGAATTCGACCACGGTCACTTCCGCACCGAGCCGCCGCCAGACCGAGCCTAGTTCAAGCCCGATCACCCCGCCGCCGATCACGACCATCTTCTTGGGCACCTTGGGCAGCTCGAGCGCGCCGGTGCTGTCGACCACCACCTTCTGGTCGATCGTCACGCCGGGCAGCGGGGTGACGTTCGATCCGGTGGCGATGACGATGTTCTTGGCGCTGTAGCTCTTTCCGCCAACCTCGACCGTGTCGGCGCCGGTGAAGGCCGCATAGCCCTTGAGCCAGTCGACCTTGTTCTTCTTGAACAGGAACTCAATCCCGCCGGTCAGCTGCTTGACCGCGTCCTTACGCTGGGCGTGCATCGCCTCGAGATCGAGCGTGGGGGCGACGATCACGCCCATCTTGTCCATCGCGCCATTTGCCGCCGCGTCGAAATATTCCGAGGCGTGCAGCATCGCCTGGGACGGGATGCAGTCGACGTTGAGGCAAGTCCCGCCCAGAGTC
>JBJTMA010000216.1:0-3691 GCA_046063295.1 Novosphingobium sp. | reverse complement strand
CGCCGGGCCGCTCGAATGTCGCTGGGTTGTGGCTGAGCTCGCCCGAGCCTTTGCTCGCGAGGCCGCGCAGCAGGGGCTTGCCTGCGAGCTGCTCGAAGGCGTCGATGAACTGCCCGCCTCGGTGCTACTGCGCATTTCCGGCACACAGGCATCGGACTTTGCAGCGCAGCGCACCGGCACTGTGCAGTGGATCGGCAAGAGCCATTTTCGCCCAGGGCACAAACGGCAGAACTGGTTCGTGGGCGTATCGCTTGCCCCCGAGCCTGAGGCGTTTGCTGATCTGAACGAGGCGGATATCGAGTATCAGGCGATGCGCGCGAGCGGGCCGGGTGGCCAACACGTCAATAAGACCGACAGCGCCGTGCGCGCTCTCCATCGGCCAAGCGGGCTGGTGGCCACCGCGCAGGAGCAGCGATCGCAGCACGCGAACCGCAAGCTTGCGAGGCTGAAGCTAGCGATCATGCTGCAGGAGCGGCGCGGGCAGTCGCAGAACGAAGCCCTCCGCGCAAAGTGGCAAAGCCACCGCGAACTGGAACGCGGCAACCCGGTTCGTGTCTATGTCGGCACCCGGTTTGAACTGCGCAACGGGAAGTCAGGCTAGATCGCGCCAGTCGATACCGAAGCGCGCCAGATACTTGCGAAGACGATCAGCGTCGTTCGTACTGGCGCGCTTTGCTCGCGATGCGGCGAACAACCTGCGACCGGCATCCGAGAGCGATCGGCTGGCCCGGCAGGTTTCGACAACGAACGCCAGCTGGACGCGGTCAAAGGGGTCGAGCGCTTCCAGTGCATCGCCTGCCAGAAGCGTGCCGAGTTCGTCGGAGTGCTGGTCGGTCCCCGACCACAGCCGTTTCAACCGCGCGATCTCGCTTGCCACGACATCACTGTCGATGCGGCCCTTGGGGGAAAATGTCGCCATGCGGGTGACACTGGAAGCCAGGTCGCGAAAATTGCCCGGCCACAGCGCTTCGCCTGACATCGCGAAAGCCAGATAGCGATCGCGCGCCTCCTTGTTGAACGTGACCCGTTCGCCCTCACGCTCGGCGTGGCGATCGAGCTCGTAGTCGAGGTTCGGCGCAATGTCTTCGCGGCGCTGGGCGAGGCCTGGCAGCGCGAAGGTCCAGAGGTTGAGCCGCGCATAGAGGTCTTCGCGGAATGTGCCGTCAGCAACGCACTGGGCGAGATCGCGATTGGTCCCGGCGATCAGCTGAAAATCGCTCTCGGCCTCACGGTCCGCACCCACGGGGAGGAACCGCTTGTCTTCGATGGCGCGCAGGATCATCGCCTGTTCGTCGAGCCCTAGCTCGCCGATCTCGTCGAGGAACAGCATCCCGCTATCGGCTGTGCGCAGCAGGCCCGGGCGGTCTGCTGCGGCGCCGGTGAAGGCGCCCTTCTTGTGCCCGAACAGTGCCGACATCGCGCTGTCGCCGCGCAGGGTTGCGCAGTTCACTTCGACAAACTGGCCGTTCACCTGACGCTTGAGCTTCTTCAGTTCGAAGATGCGGCGGGCAAGCTGGCTCTTGCCCGCTCCGGTCGGCCCCATCAGCAGGATCGGCGCGCGAGTGCGGCTTGCCACCTGCTCGATTTCGTCGATCATCGTGTTAAACGCTGCGCTCAGCGTTTCGATGCCGGACTTCAGGAACGACGTGCTCTCCGCGCTTTCGCTGGCGAAGCGCGTGGCGATGCTGTCGTAGCGCGACAGGTCGAGATCAATCACGCTCCAGGTTCCTACCGCATCAGGTGCACCGCGCTTGGGCTGGGTCTGGAGCAGACGGCCAGGCAGGTAGTGCGCCTCGGTCAGCAGGAACAGGCAGATCTGCGCTACGTGGGTGCCGGTGGTGATGTGGATCAGGTAGTCTTCGACATCGGGATCGAGCGGCTGCGAACGCGCGAAGTCGAGCAGCTTGCCGTAGACTTCTTCGAAATCCCACGCATCGGCAAAATCGATCACATGCCGTTCGACCATCGTCTCGGGTGAGACCGAAGCGATGTCCTCGCTCACATACTCAGCGAGGCGGCTGTGCGCCGAACCATGGATCATCATGAACCGATCGACCCGCAGGTCCTCATGCATGCACAGGCCTACCGAAGGTCGCCACTTCATCCAGCGCGAAGGGCCGAATTTGGAGGCATCGAGCGTCGAGCCGAGAAAGCTGATGACTGTAGTTGGCTTCATGCGATGCCAACCTCTTGCGCCCTGGCGCGCAATTCACCGAGTGCCCGAGACAATTCAGCTCTGCTCCCGGCAGCTTTGATCCATGCGGGCAACCGCGCAATCGTGGTCATATTCGCTGAGCCGAGGTAGCGTTCGCGGAGTCTTGCCGCGACAAATCCTTCGAGCAATTCGAGGTGGGCAAGGTTGCAGACCCAGAGTGTTCGGCCACGAACGGTTGTCCGGAGAAAGTACGGTAACCCCGATGCGTAATCGCATTCTTGATCGGCACCGCGGACCGCTGGCTCGACCGGATATTGATGCGCAGCACCGCAGCCCCGGCAGCGGATCAAGACATTGTGACGCGAAGGTGCTCCGATCTTGCGAGCCACTTTTGGCAGGTCCCCTCCACACCGCCTGCATCTCGGTTTCCAGCTGGCATGAACAAGCTTGGTCTGGCCGATGACCCGTTTCGGTTCGTTCTGCCGACGTGAGAATCCGCAAGTGCTGCATGAAACGCGACCGTTCCAGGATTGTGCGGCGCTTTTGCATCGTACGCATTCGACCAGCACCGGCATTTGCCAGAATTCTGGCGCGTGATCGCGGAAGCGTGCTGGTGTCGATTCTCTCATGCGCCAAATTTCTATCATCTTATCCCACAGGATACAAATGTTTGGTCGTTCCTAATTCGCTGTAACTATGGGCTGAGCAATTTATCGGAAAAATAGCGCATTATATCAGATGGATATGAGGATTCTGCAGATGCGCCAACAAGAACTGGCACGCCACCTGCAATTACTCTGGCGTCGGGTCGGTCGAACAGCCCGGCACAAGCGGAACCAAGAGGCGGCCGGAATGGGCCGGCCGCCTCCGAGGTCCGAAAGTTTCCAAGGAGTTGGACTATGGCCAACAAGAACCTTTTTGCTTCGGCGCTGTCGCGGTTCCTGCCGCGTGCCGACACGGTCAATCAGGCGGGCGGGTCCGCCTATGCCTACGGGCCCGAAGCCAAGCTGGCTCAGCTTGCCGCAACCGGCACGCTGGCCGACGGCTTCTACTCGAGCGCGGAGACCCAGCTCGCCGATGTCGTGCTGGCGGCCAAGGACGTCGATCCGGAATGGGTCGCCAAGTGCGCGGTCTATGCGCGTCAGTCCGGCGCCATGAAGGATATGCCCGCCTTGCTGGCGGCCTATCTGACCATGGCCGATCCCGACCTGTCGGTACGCGTGTTCAAGCGCGTGATCGATAACGGCCGCATGCTGCGCACCTTCGTGCAGATCATGCGTTCGGGTCAGGTCGGCCGGGCCTCGCTAGGCTCCCGTCCGAAGCGGCTAGTCCGCGAATGGCTGGAGCAGGCGTCGATGGCGCAGCTGATGCAGGCGGCGACCGGCAATGATCCGAGCCTGGCGGACATCGTAAAGATGGTCCACCCGGCCCCGGCCAACGCCGAGCGGCGCGCCTTCTATGGCTGGCTGATTTGCAAGCCCTACGATGTCGCGGCACTGCCCGCCGAGATAGCGGCCTTCGAGGCATGGAAGCGCT
>JBJTMA010000029.1:0-5241 GCA_046063295.1 Novosphingobium sp. | reverse complement strand
GGCTTACTTCTTCTTGCCGGCGATCGGCTTGGCCTTGCCCTTGCGGGTGCGGGCGTTGGTGTGCGTGCGCTGACCGCGAACCGGCAGCCCCTTGCGATGACGCAGGCCGCGATAGCAGGCCAGGTCCATCAGGCGCTTGATGTTCATCGCGGTTTCGCGGCGCAGGTCGCCTTCCACGGTGTGATCGGCGTCGATCGTTTCGCGGATGTGAAGGACTTCCTGGTCCGACAGGTCCGAAACGCGCTTGGTCGCGTCGATGCCCAGCTTTTCAGTGATCTGGCGGGCCTTGAACGGGCCAATGCCGTGAATGTAGGTCAGCGCGATGACAACGCGCTTGTTGGTGGGGATGTTTACCCCGGCAATACGAGCCACTTAATTCTCCATGCTCCACAGGGAAATCCGGGTGGAATCCCCTATCTCAACGCTTCAACCGGCTTAAACGGCAAAAAGCCCGGCTGGCGAGCACAATGGCCTACGCCTTCCAGACTGACCCCGTAATTCGGTTGAGCGGCGCGCTTAGGGCGATTCGTGCGCTGTGTCAACGCTTCGCCCGGCGCAGATCGAACACACGCTCCAGAACAATCAGGACGTGCTCCTTGCTGCAGAAAAAAGATTAGTCCTTCGGCGGGAAATGTCAAAGGCAGCTGGACGCGCGCGCAGCTCAACCGGGCGTCGCAGGCGCCGCTTCGAACAGTTTTGCAAGCCCCGTCAACTGCTGCCCCAGTACTGCATCGACCGCGGGGGCGATCTGTTCGGTCTTCATCCGCATGTAGCCGCCGACGACATATTCCATCTCGATCCGCGTTCCGGTCTCGGTCTTCTTCAGCTCGATGGTAAGCGTGCCATTCAGCGCCTCCCCCTGGAGCGGGCCAAGCGAGCCCGACATGCGCAAGACGCCGCGCTGCGGATCGGCAAAGATCACATGCATGTGTTCGACGCTGCCCATACGCTGGTCAGCCGGGGCGTCAGCGGCTTTGGGCAACTTTTCGCAGAAGCAGCCGCTGCCCTGTGCATCGAGATAGAGGTTCGCCGCGTCTTTCGACCAGGTGTGCTCGCTGGACCACCACTTCGCAGGCGCAATCAGCGCCTTCCACACCGCCTGCTGGTCAGCGGTAACTTCGGCCGAATGCTTGATCACGAAGCCGGCATCGGACTGAGCAACCACTTCGGCGCTGGCAGGCGAGGCGGCGGCACTGAGCAACAGTGCGGCGAACAGGTAGAATGAGCGGTGCATGAAGCCCCCCGGTTTGCGCCGGGAGCGGTCGTCCCGATCGATCAGCCAGCAATAATCGCTTCGATCGCGGCTGTCACATCCTCGATGTCGGCCATCCCGTCCACGCGAGAGACAATTCCCCGCGCTTCGTAGATCGGCAGGATCGGCGCGGTCTTGGCGCGGTACTCGGCCATGCGGGTGCGCACCGTGTCTTCGTTGTCGTCGGGGCGGCGCTTGAATTCGTGGCTGCCGCACTTGTCGCAAGTCCCGGGAACCTTGGGCTGCTCGAACTTGTCGTGGTAGCCCTTGCCGCATTGGGCGCAGGTATAGCGTCCGCAGATCCGCTCGACCAAAGCGTCCTCGTTCACCGCAAGCTCGATCACGTGTCCAAGCGTGCGGCCGCGATCGCCTAGGATGTGGTCAAGCGATTCCGCCTGGGCTGCGGTGCGCGGGTAACCATCGAATATAGCCCCCTGCCCCGATGCAAGCGCGTCAAGTTCTTCACCAATTAGCGCGGAGACGATTTCGTCCGAAACCAGCTCTCCGCGGTCCATCACGGCCTTGGCGGCAAGGCCAACCGGAGTGCCAGCCTTGACCGCACCACGCAGCATATCACCCGTCGACAGCTGCTTCATGCCGTGTGCATCGACAAGCCGCTGTGCCTGGGTTCCCTTGCCCGCCCCTGGCGGTCCAAGCAGGATGATGTCCACTTTACCGTCCCCTGGTTGCGATTAGCGCAGGCGGCCCTTGAGCTTGGCCTTCTTGATGAGGTCACCATACTGGTGCGCCAGCAGGTGCGACTGGATCTGCGTGATCGTGTCGACCGTCACGTTGACCACGATCAGCCAGCTGGTGCCACCGGCGAAGAAGAAGCGCAGCCCGGTCTGCTCCATCACCAGTTCGGGAATGACGCAGACGATGGTGATATAGGCGGCACCGATCACGGTAATGCGGGTCAGCACATAATCGAGATAGGTAGCGGTGTTCTTGCCGGGGCGGATGCCGGGAATGAAGCCGCCGTTGCGCTTCAGGTTTTCCGAGGTTTCTTCCGGATTGAACACCACCGCGGTGTAGAAGAAACAGAAGAACACGATCAGCGCTGCATAGAGCACCATGTACACCGGCTTGCCGTGGCCAAGGTACTGGTTGAGCCCGATGATGAACGCGCCCATCTTCGAATCCGCGGTCAGCGAGGTGCTGGCGAACTGGCTGATGGTCAGCGGCAGCAGCAGCAGCGAGCTGGCAAAGATCGGCGGGATCACGCCCGCAGTGTTGATCTTGAGCGGCAGGTGGCTGCGATCAGCCTGCATCATGCCGTTCTGGCTGGCGCGCTTGGGATACTGGATCAACAGGCGCCGGGTGGCGCGCTCCATAAAGCAGATGAACAGGATCATCGCCACGACCATGCCGATCATCAGCGCCACGGTAAGTCCGCCGATGCCGCCGGTGCTGTACTGGCTGAACAGGTTCGAGAAGAACGTGGGCATCTGGGCGACGATGCCGGCCATGATGATCAGCGAGGTGCCGTTACCGATCCCGCGGCTGGTGATCTGCTCACCCAGCCAAAGGAGGAACATGGTGCCACCCACCAGCGAGATCAGACCGGCGCCGTAGAACAGCGGACCGGGATCGATCGCGAAGCCCTGCACATCGGCGTTACGCAGGGCGGCATAGCCTTGCAGCAGGCTGAGCAGGACCGCGCCATAGCGGCTGTACTGGTTCAGCTTGCGGCGTCCGCTTTCGCCTTCCTTCTTGAGGTTGGCGAGTGCCGGATGCAGCGACGAAGCCAGCTGCACCACGATCGAGGCAGTGATGTAAGGCATCACGCCAAGCGAGATCAGGCTGTAGTTGGCCAGCGCGCCGCCCGAAAACATGTTGAAGAAATCAAGGATCCCGCCCGAATTGCGTTCCATGAAGGCGCGCAGCGCGATCGGGTTGATACCCGGCAACGGCACGAAGCTGAGGAACCGGAATACGATAAGCGCACCGATCGTGAACCAGATCCGCTTCTTGAGCTCGGTTGCCTTGGAAAAGTTGGCGAGACTGAGATTGCTCGCGATATTGTCCGCGCGTGATGCCATCGGAATGATTTGCCTTGCTGTCGGTCCGCCCCGGACCGCTCCGTTACGCCCATATAGGGACGAAGCGGCGAAGTCGAACCCCTGACACGCACATTTCCCGCCCCGGCCAGAACCGGAGCGGGATTATGCGCAAAAGCGTTACTTCGCGGCCTTGGCAGCCTTGTTTGCGTCGCGGCGCGCAGCCTTCTTGTCGGCTTCGCTGGCCTTGGCTTCGGGCAGTTCGACGCTGCCGCCGGCCTTTTCGACCGCAGCCTTGGCACCGGCCGAAACGCCGTCGACCGAGAACTTGGCCTTGGCCTTGAACTCGCCCTTGCCAAGCAGGCGCACGCCGTCCTTGCCGCCGCGGGCCAGGCCAGCGGCCTTGAGCGCGGCGTGATCGATCACCGCCTTGGCATCGAGCTTGCCGGCGTCGATCGCCTTCTGGATCAGGCCCAGGTTCACTTCAGCGAAGTCCTTGGCGAAGATGTTGTTGAAGCCGCGCTTCGGGATGCGCATGTGGAGCGGCATCTGACCGCCCTCGAAGCCGTTGACGCTGACGCCCGAACGCGCCTTGGCGCCCTTCTGCCCGCGCCCGGCGGTCTTGCCCTTGCCCGAGCCAATGCCCCGGCCCACGCGCATGCGGGACTTGCGGGCACCATTGTTGTCGCGGATGTCGTTCAGTTTCATGATTTGCACTCGCTTTCGCTTTTAGTCGCGCTGGAAATGAAGCGCCCCGGACCAGGCCGGGGCGCTAAGTGTCTTAGTCGACCACGGCCACCATATGCGGCAGCTTGGCGATCGCACCGCGCACTTCGGCGGTGTCTTCGAGCTCAACCACCCGGTGCATCTTGCCAAGGCCGAGCCCGACAAGAATGGCCTTCTGGCTGGCCGGACGGCGGATCGGCGAACCGATCTGCTTGATCTTGATCTTGGCCATGCTCGCTTACTCCGTAATCGCGTCTGCGGCGGCCTCGGCCTCCGCTGCGCTCGCGCCGCCGCGACCAAGGAGGTCGGCGACCTTCTTGCCCCGGCGCTGGGCAACCGACTTCGGCGAAGTCTGGTCGGTCAGCGCGTCGAAGGTGGCGCGGATCATGTTGTAGGGGTTGCTGGTGCCGACCGACTTGGTCACCACGTCGGCAACGCCCAGGCTTTCGAATACGGCGCGCATCGGACCGCCGGCGATGATCCCGGTCCCTGCGGGAGCGGTACGCACGTTGACCTTGCCCGCACCGAACCGGCCCTTGCCGTCGTGATGCAGGGTGCGGCCTTCCTTGAGCGGAACGCGAACCATCGCGCGCTTCGCCGAAGCAGTCGCCTTGGTGATCGCCTCGGGCACTTCGCGGGCCTTGCCCTTGCCGAAGCCGACCCGGCCCTTGCCGTCACCGACCACGACCAGCGCGGCAAAACCGAAGCGCTTGCCGCCCTTCACGGTCTTCGACACGCGGTTGATGTGGACGAGCTTTTCGATCAGCTCTTCGCCGCCCTCATCGTCTCCGCCACGGCCGCGATTGCGGTCACCGCCACGGCCACGGCCACGGTCGTTTCCGCCGCGGCCGCCACGCTGGCCACCACGACCGCCGCGCGCTTCGCGCTGGTCGCCAGTGTCACCGCCCTGGGGATGCTCGGCCGCGATCGGCGCTTCGGCCACGGCTTCGTTGTTGGTTTCATCAGCCATCGTCAGAACTCCAGCCCGCCTTCACGGGCGGCATCGGCCAGCGCCTTGACGCGGCCATGGAACAGGAACCCGCCGCGATCGAACACGACAGTGCTAACGCCGGCCTTGACTGCCGCTTCAGCCAGCTTCTTGCCGACTGAAGCCGCAGCATCGACGTTCGCGTCGGCCTTCGAGCCTAGCGAGTTGGCAGCGGCAATGGTCTTGCCGGCGGCATCGTCGATGACCTGTGCGTAGATGTGTCGGCCCGAGCGGTGCACCGAAATCCTCTGACGTCCACCTACGCCCCACTCCCC
>JBJTMA010000215.1:0-6318 GCA_046063295.1 Novosphingobium sp. | reverse complement strand
CTCTCCACGTCCATCGGGGAGAGCTTCCAGCGCTTGGTGGGATCCTCGAGGCGGTCCTGGAAGCGGCGCTCCTGTTCGGCGTCGCTGACGCTGAACCAGTACTTGATGAGGATGATCCCGCTCCGCCCGAGCATCCGCTCGAACTCGGGCGCATGGTGCAGGAATTCGGCATATTCCTCGTCAGTGCAGAAGCCCATCACCCGCTCGACCCCGGCCCGGTTGTACCACGAACGGTCGAACAGCACGATTTCGCCGCGGGTGGGCAAGTGTTCGGTGTAGCGCTGGAAGTACCACTGCCCGCGCTCGACCTCGCTTGGCTTTTCGAGCGCGACGACGCGCGCACCGCGCGGGTTGAGGTGTTCCATGAAGCGCTTGATCGCGCCCCCCTTGCCCGCCGCGTCGCGTCCTTCGAACAGGATGATCACCCGTTGGCCTTCATCCTTGACCCACGATTGGAGCTTGAGCAGCTCGGTCTGGAGCTGGAACTTCTGCCGCTCGTAATCCTTGCGCAGCATCTTGTACTTGTAGGGATAGCCCCCCGCCTGCCAGTCCTCGGCGAGCTCATCGGTGTTGAGCTTCGCTTCGCCGACCGGCTTGGGCAGGCCCAGATAGGCCCTGATCCGCGCGGCATCGTCGGGTGAGGCAACTGCGAGCAGCGCGGCGAGGCCGGCGCGGGCCTGCTCGCCGCCCAGTCCGGCCAAGTCGTCGAGCGCGGCGTCACCGTGCGCAGCGGCCGCAGCGCTGCGTTCATCAGCAAGCGCACGGGCGAGCGCATCGGGCAGGCTCATGTCATCCGCCTGCTTGGCTTGGTCCGGTCTTTCCCCGTCCGCCGGAGCGGTCATCGTCTGTCCTTTCGGCCCGTATTACGCCAGTCAGCGGCGCGCGGCGAGTCGCTACTTTATGGCGCAATTGTTCCCGATCGTTTAGCGCCTGACTAGGTTACGGTGACAGGCGTATGACAGTCCGGTCAGGGTACGAGCACCGTATCCTTGGCCTCGGGCAGCAGATCGGGGTAATCGAGAGTGTAATGCAGCCCGCGGCTTTCGTGCCGGGCGAGCGCGGAACGGACGATCAGGTCGGCGCATTGCAGCAGGTTCCTGAGCTCGATCAGGTCGGTCGAGACGCGGAAGTGGCCATAGTAATCCTCGACCTCGCCGAACATCATGGCGATCCGGTGCGCCGCCCGTTCAAGCCGCTTGGTGGTGCGCACGATCCCGACGTAGTTCCACATGAAGCGGCGGATTTCGGTCCAGTTCTGCTTGATGATCACCTCTTCATCGGAATCGGTGACGCGGCTTTCGTCCCAGGGTCGGATCGGCGGGGGCGCATCGAAACTGTCCCACCGGGCGAGGATGTCAGCTGCGGCCGCTTCCCCGAAGACGAAGCATTCGAGCAGGGAGTTAGACGCGAGGCGGTTCGCGCCGTGGAGCCCGCTCTCGGTGCATTCGCCCGCGGCATAAAGCCCGGGCAGGTCGGTCCGCCCGGCAAGGTCGATCACGATCCCGCCGCAGGTGTAGTGCTGCGCCGGCACCACCGGGATCGGCTCCTTGGTCATGTCGATGCCAAGCCCGATCAGTTTCTCGTAGATATTGGGAAAGTGCTCGCGGACGAATTCGGGGGGCTGGTGGCTGATGTCGAGATGGACGTAGTCCAGCCCGTCGCGCTTGATCCCGGCATCGTTGGCTCTCGCTACAATATCACGGGGCGCGAGTTCGGCGCGCTCGTCATAGTCGGGCATGTAGCGGTGCCCGGTCTTGGGGTTGATCAGATGCCCGCCTTCGCCTCGCACCGCTTCGGTGATCAGGAAATTCTTGACCTCAAGGTTGTAGAGGCAGGTCGGGTGGAACTGCATCATTTCCATGTTGCCGACGCGGGCTCCCGCGCGCCAGGCCATGGCGATGCCGTCTCCAGTGGCGCCGCGTGGCGCCGTGCTGAACTGATAGACGCGCCCTGCCCCCCCGGTCGCCAGCACCGTCGCGCGCGCGGTGTGTGCCTCGACCGTGCCGGTCTGCTCGTTGAGCGCGTAGACTCCCCAGACCCGGCCCGAGCCCGAATAGCGTTCTTCATGCCGCCCGGTGATCAGGTCGATGCAGGCCCGGTGCGGCAGCAGGGTGATGTTCGGGTTGCCTTCTGCCGCCTTCAGCAGCGCCGACTGCACCGCCCAGCCGGTCGCGTCGGCAACATGGACGATGCGGCGGTGGCTATGCCCGCCCTCGCGGGTGAGGTGCAGGGCCCCCTTTGCATCTGGGCCTTCATGGTTGAACGGTACGCCGAGATCGATCAGCCGCTGGATCGCGTGCGGGGCTTGTTCGATCACGAATTCGACCGTTTCAAGCCGGTTGAGCCCCGCCCCGGCGACCATCGTGTCGCGGATATGGTTCTCGAAGGTATCGCCCGCATCGAGCACCGCGGCGATCCCGCCCTGCGCCCACGCGGTCGACCCGCCGGTCAGCTCGCCCTTGGCGAGAACCAGCACCTTGCACTTTTCGGCCAGGGCCAGCGCGGCAGTAAGCCCCGCGGCACCGGAGCCGACGATGATGACGTCGTAATGCATCGGGCTCCGCTTTGATGAATTCCGCCACGCACTGCAATCACAGAATGCGCGGAGTTCGCCCAGCTCCATCGCCCTGCGCAGATGTGCCGATCCGCGGCCGAGGCATTTTGTTAACCATCGCACCCTAGAGACAGCGGCGGCCGGGACGCTGGCAAGAGGTCGCAACAGTCGAGCAACACGTCGGGGGACAGGAAAGAGGCCCATAGGCCCGAGACAAGACACCGGCTGCTCAATCGTCACGCCTGAACACGGGGAAATTTGAAATGAGACTGCTTATTGCGCTGGCCGCTTTCGCGCTGGCTCCTTCTGCTGCGCTTGCGGCGGACGGTAACTCCTTTGACGGACACCTCTCGGCTTCGGCCGGGTACAATTCGCACACGCTGGACGATTGGACCCAGACCGATCCCAACGGGACCAACAGCGGCACCGACGGCACCAAGGTGAGCGGCGCCGATTTCGAAATTCACGGCAGTGTCTCGCTGCCCATCGCCGGTTCGATCGGCGCGCAGGTCGATGGCGCGCTGACCCGCACCAACTACACGGTGCAGGACTGCCAGTTCTGCAACAAGTTTCATTCGGACAATTCGACCGCAGCGCTGCACCTGTTCACCCGCGGCCCGAAGGTCGCCTTTGGGGTCTTCGGGCAGCGCACCACCCAGTCGATGAGCTGGAACGAAAGCCACACGCTGTATGCCGCAGGCGGTGAAGCGCGGGTTTTCGCGGGTCCCGTGCATGTATCGGGCCAGTTCGGCTATGTCGGGGTGGAAAGCGGCAACTACGATGCGAAAATCCGCGGGCCGCATGTGGCCGCGAACCTGCGCTTCTTCCCGCAGCCCAACCTGAAGTTCGAACTGCGCGGTTCGCATACCGCGATCAAGCAGTCCCCCAACGACAATTCGGGCTACAATTGCCCGGACTACTGCTACGTTCAAAAGCTCAATAACTGGAACTTCGGCACCACCGCCGAATACCGCCTGCCCCATTCGGGCCTGAGCTTCTTCGCCAGGGTCGATGTCGAGAAGGGCAAGCAGCGCAGCGAGTATGACAACGCTCCCTACTTCTCGGACTACGAACAGAAGTTCAGCCGCACCCGCGCGATGTTCGGAATCAAGTTCAGCTTCGGCAGCTCGTCGCTGGTCGAAAGCGACCGTTCGGGCGCCGGGTTCGATCCGGTGCAGTTCGACGAGTTCGCCCTGGCGAACAATAACAACAGCTGATCGCCTGGCGCAGCTCTCGCGCCGGCAATAGCCAACGACAAGGCGGTCCCGGCCAGGACCGCCTTGTTCGCATTCAAAGCTGGCTTACGCCGCCTGGCTGGTCAGATGGACGAACACGTCTTCGAGATCAGCCTCGCGGGTGGTGACGTCAACGATGCCCAGCCCCTGCGCCTGGACCAGCGACAGCACTTCACCGGCGTTGCTCTTGTCCTTGTCGTAAGTGATCTCGAGCACCTGGTCGCCGACCTTCTCGCACTTCAGGAAGGCAGGGTGCACCGGGCATTCGGCGAGCGGGTTGTCGACAGTGACGACCACGACCTTTTCGCGCGCCATTTCAACCAGTTCGCGGGTCGGCTTGTTGGCGATCAGCTTGCCGTGGTTGATGATCGCGATACGCTCGCACAGCTCTTCGGCTTCCTCGAGATAGTGCGTGGTGAGCACCACGGTGACCCCGCCATGGTTGAGTTCGCTGACCAGTTCCCACAGCTGGCGGCGCAGTTCGACGTCGACCCCCGCGGTCGGCTCGTCGAGCACGATCACCGGCGGGGTGTGGACCAGCGCCTTGGCGATCAGCAGGCGGCGCTTCATCCCGCCCGACAGGGTGCGGGCATAGGCGTTGTGCTTGTCCGCAAGGTGGACCTGGCGAAGCAGTTCCATCGATTTGCGCAACGGCTTGGCGACCCCATAGAGTCCGGCCTGGTTTTCCAGGACCTCGAACGGGGTGAAGAACGGATCGAACACGATTTCCTGCGGGACGATGCCGATCGCGCGCTTGGCATTGCGCACGTCCTTGTCGATATCGAAACCCCAGATTTCGGCGGTGCCACTGGTCTTCATGACCAGGCCGGCAAGGGTATTGATCAGCGTCGATTTGCCCGCACCGTTGGGGCCCAGCAGGCCGAAGATCTGCCCTTGCGGGACATCGAAGCTGACGTCGTCGAGCGCCAGCTTGGGCGGGGCATTGCCTGCAGCGGCATAGCGTTTGACGAGGTTGCGGATCGAGATTGCGGCGGGCGATTCCATGCACCCCGCTTAGCCGCTCGTCCCGGCAAGGCAAAGCCCTGCTGCACCCCGCCGCGCCAGCTTGGTGACCAGCCTTTGTAACCGGGCTGTTAACCATATCGATGCAAGGTGCCTTCAGTCCGTTTCACTATGCAGGCTGCGATGACCTGGGGGGTTACCACGATTGCCGGCCGTATCGGCCCTGTATCGCGCAAGCTGTGCGCGGCATTCGTGCTTGCCTGCGCCGCGCTTCTCCCCGCTTCGGCAGAGGCCAGGAATACCCCGGTCGCCACCACCGGTTCGGCCCGGGCGACGGTGGTTGCGCCGCTATCGGTGGTCTGGGTCCAGGATCTCAAATTCGGCCGGATCGTGCCCCGCCCCCAGGCCGGCACGGTTACCGTCGATCAGATCACCGGCGCCTGCACGGTCACCGGGCCGATCCTTGAGGTGGGCCGGTGCCAGTTCGCACAGTTCGCCGGGATGGGCTCGAAGAACATGAACGCGCGGATCACGCTGACCAATTCGACCAACCTCACCGGCCCCGGACAGGCGATGGTGCTCGACAATATTACACTCGGCACCAACAGCACGATCAGCTTTGCCGGGAATCCCAATGCCAACGGCCGCGGAGTGGGGCTGACCAAGGGCGGCAACGGCCAGCGTTATCAGATCACCACCAATTCGGGGATCTATGTGCTCAACATCGGTGGGCGGCTCAATATCAATGCCAATCAGGCACCCGGAGTCTACACCGGACAGATCGCCATTTCGGTGCAGTACCAGTAGCTCTGGAAATGCCCGCGCCGCGCTGCTAATGGCCCATGCCATGAGCACCAAGCCAGAAACCCAGAGCGTCACCACCACCCGCGTTTCCTGCGACGGTTCGAACGGTATTCCCGGCGGCGCCGCGCTGGGCCATCCCAAGGTCTGGCTTGAAATCGATGAGCGCGGCTTTGCCGAATGCGGCTATTGCGACAAGCGCTTCGTGCTCAAGGATGCCGCGCACTAAGACGCGCGCGCCTGCTGCGGGAAGAGCCCTATTGCCCCGTCAATCCGGGGATTGCGCCGTGCGGCCAGCGCGCTATCGTTGCTGGCAAAACCGCATAGGGGGGAACCATGGCGCAGGTCCAGGCCAACGGAATCACGATCGAATACGAAGCCTATGGCGATCCGGCCAATCCGCCGCTGCTGCTGATCATGGGGCTGGGCGCGCAGCTGACGCTGTGGCCGATCGAACTGGTCGAGGCGCTGGTTGCCAAGGGTTACTATGTGATCCGGCACGACAACCGCGATATCGGACTTTCCACCAAGTTTTCCGAATGCGGCGTCCCCAACTTCAAGCGCGTGGCGCTGATGCGGATGTTCGGGCTTCGGCCCAACCTGCCCTACCGGCTTACCGACATGGCCCAGGACGCGGTTTCGCTGCTCGATGCGCTGGGGATCGAACGCGCGCATATCGTTGGCGGATCGATGGGCGGGATGATCGCGCAGCTGGTCGCGATCGAGCATGGCCACAAAGTGCTGAGCCTGACCTCGATCTTTTCG
>JBJTMA010000214.1:0-6870 GCA_046063295.1 Novosphingobium sp. | reverse complement strand
ACCGCAACCTTGACGTCCTTGCCGGTGCCCGAGGGCAGCACGACCATGCCGCGAACCATCTGGTCGGCGTGGCGCGGGTCGACACCGAGGTTGAGCGCGACTTCAAGCGCTTCATCGAACTTGGCGCTCTTGAGTTCCTTGAGCATCGCGATCGCTTCGTCGACGCCGTAGAGCTTCTGGTTGTCGCCCAGCTTTTCAGCGAGGGCCTTCTGCTTCTTGGTCTGTGCCATGGTCTTAGCCCTCCACCACGGTGAGGCCCATCGAACGGGCCGAGCCCTCGATGATCTTGGTCGCCTGTTCGATCGTGTTGGCCGAAAGGTCGGCCATCTTGGTCTGCGCGATTTCGGCAAGCTGCGAACGCTTGATCGTGCCGCCCGAAACCTTGCCCGGCTCCTTCGAACCCGACTTGAGGCCAGCGGCCTTCTTGATCAGGAAGCTGGCCGGCGGGGTCTTGGTCACGAAAGTGAACGAGCGATCCGCATAGACGGTGATGATCGTGGGGATCGGCATCGCCTTTTCCATGTCCTGCGTCGCGGCGTTGAACGCCTTGCAGAATTCCATGATATTGACGCCGCGCTGACCCAGCGCAGGCCCGATCGGCGGTGAGGGAGTGGCAGAGCCCGCAGGCACCTGCAGCTTGATATAGCCTTCAATCTTCTTGGCCACGAGAGGCCTCCTTTCGTCCTGTAAGCCCCGGGAATTTCACCCGAGGGCCGCAGAGTGAGCGGTCAGACAGCCGGACCTAAAACCGGCCTCCCGCGCGGAATCGCCTGAGCACGCCCAAGCGAAGGCGCGCGCCTAGGCCAAAGGACATGCAAATGCAAGCTTATCCAGCCAGCCGGTAGCCCACAGCCGGCTCATTGAGGATCAGCGCCGGGCTTGATGGATCAGCCTCAAGCTTCTGCCTGAGCGCGCGGATCGCGACGCGCAGATAATCGATCTGTTCGCTTTGCGCCGGCCCCCAAACCGCGCGCAGCAGATGTGCGTGGGTCAGCACCCGGCCCGGATGCTTGGCAAGTTCGACCAGCAGGGCGAACTCCTTAGGGGTCAAATGCACCGCATCGCCGCGGCACAACACGCTGCGCTGCTGCATGTCGATCACCAGTTCGCCCACCGCCAGGGGTTCGTTCTCCGAACCCGGCGAGAGATCGACGAGGTTGTCCACGAAACGGTCGAGCTTGACCACTTCGGCGGCGACGCTGCTGGCCAGCGCCTTGTCGGCGGTACCATCGCGGCGCAGTTGCCGCGCTGCGGCGCCGATTGCGTTCAGCCGGGGCTTCACTTCCTCACCGATCGACGCGAGCAGCGCCGAGCGCAGTTTGTCGCGTTCGAAAAGCGCCGCCACGTCGCGCGCGCCCTTTTCGTGCTGCGCGCGTTCCATCGCGAGCGCGACCTGGTCAAGCAAGCTGGTAAGCAGTTGCTGCTGCTCTTCGCTCACTGGCGGCAAACCGTCGCTGCGCGCCATTCCGACTGCGGCTGCCACGCCCTGCCCCGTCAGGATCGGGCGGAACTGCCAGTCGGCCAGGTCGAGCTTGCGCACCCCGCGTCCGGTCGCCTCGCCAGTATCCAGCGTGACCGCGACCGCAGCGATGTCGCTTGGTGCCAGCGCCGCCTCGCTGGGTGCGCTGGCCAGCGTGCGTTCGCTGTCACTGCCGACAAAGACCGCGTGGCAATCGAACAAATGGACAAGCTCGTCCACCGTCACCCTGGCGATCGCATCGACATCCGCGCTTGAAAGCAGCCGCCGCGCGAAGCCCGCTATCGCAGCGTTGCGTGCGGCGTGGCTGGCCGCGAGCTGTGCCTGGGTGCGCAGCTGTCCGGCCAGCTGGCTGGTAACCAAAGCCACCACGAACAACACGATCACGGTCACGACATCGGCCGGCCTTTCGATCGAAAAGGTGTGAAACGGCGCGGTGAACCAATAGTTGTACGCCAGCGTCGAGGCGACTGCGGAGAGCAGCGCGGGCCATAGGCCGGCGTAGATCGCAGCGGCAAGCACGGCCGGGATATACAGCAGCACCACCGGTTCGCTGCCGAAATGCCTTTCGATCAGCAGGCCCGCAGCGGTCGCCAGCGCGACCCCGCCAAGCGCGGCAACATAGGCCACCGGGTGCGAGCCCTGGCCTGAGCGGAGGATGGGTGCGGGAGCGGCTTCAGTCATGCAGTAAAGATGCGCCCGCTTTCCACGCAAGCCAAGTTAAACCGCAATTCTTTATGCCAATCCACATGGAATATTTATGCCAGAATGTCGCACTTAGGGGGGATGGAAACCCCTTCTATTCCGGCGCCCGATGGCGCTCTCGAATCCTCGCAACACGGCCCTTCCGGCGGTATTCCCGTGCTCACGCTCGGGGCGCTGGGCGTGGTCTTCGGCGATATCGGCACCAGCCCGCTCTACGCGCTGCAGGCCACGCTCGATCCGCGGTACCACCTTGGGATCAACGTCACCGACCTTTATGGCATCGTCAGCCTGATCTTCTGGTCGTTCGTCTTCGTGGTGACGGTCAAATACGTGTTCATCGTTATGCGCTGCGACAATCGCGGTGAAGGCGGCAGCCTGGCGCTTTATGCACTGATCAACCGCGAACTCGGCGCGAATTCACCGCGCCGCTGGCTGATGGTCGGCGCGCTGTTCGCCACCGCGCTGTTCTTCGCCGATGCGATGCTGACCCCGGCGATCTCGGTGATCTCCGCGGTCGAAGGGCTGGGCGTGGTGAGCGAGGCCTTCAAGCCGTATATCGTGTGGATTGCGCTGGCGATCCTGATCGGCCTGTTCGCCATCCAGCGCCACGGAACCGATCGCGTCGGCAAGATGTTCGGGCCGGTGATGCTGGTCTATTTCGTGGTCATCGCCGCGATGGGGATCTACCACATCAGCGAATACCCGCAGGTGATCGCCGCGCTCAATCCGGTGTGGATCGCACACTTTTTCACGGCGCATCCGTTCTATTCGTTCCTGTCGCTGGGCGCGGTGGTCTATGCCGTGACCGGAACCGAGGCGCTTTATGCCGACATGGGGCATTTCGGGAGGAAGCCGATTACCTATGCCTGGCTGATCGTCTGCGTGCCTGCCTTGATGCTCAATTACATGGGCCAGGCGGCAATGCTGATGCGGCACCCCGAATTCGTCGATAACCCGTTCTTCCACATGGTGCCTCCGGCGCTCACCATTCCGCTGCTGATCATTGCCACCCTGGCGACCATCATCGCCAGCCAGGCGGTGATCTCGGGCGCGTTCTCGGTCACCCAGCAGGCGATCCAGCTCGGCTTCATCCCGCGCATGCAGATCCGCCATACCTCGTCGCACGCGATGGGGCAGATCTACCTGCCCGGGGTCAACTGGGCGCTAGCCTTCATGGTCGGCGCGCTGGTGATTACCTTCCGCGCTTCGGCTGCGATGCTGCCGGCCTATGGTCTGGCGGTGGTCGGCACGATGCTGATCACCACGCTGATGCAGTACGTGGTGATCTTCCGCATCTGGAAGCGCCCGCTGTGGCAGGCAGGCTTCGGGTTTGTGACCTTTATCGCGATCGATCTGGTGTTCCTCGCTTCGGGGGCGACCAAGCTGTTCGAAGGCGCCTGGTTCCCGGTCGCCGTTGGGCTGGTCATCTTCACGCTGCTCACCACCTGGGCGCGCGGGCGGGGAATTATGCGCGAGCGGCTCGAGGACGGAGCCATGCCGCTCGATGCCTTCATCGCGTCGGCCGGCAAATCGGTCCACCGCGTGCGCGGCACATCGGTGTTCATGTCCGCGGCGGAGAACGCCATTCCCTCGGCCCTGCTGCACAATCTCAAGCACAACCAGGTGCTGCATGAGCGGGTGGTGTTGCTGACCATCGCGGTCAAGAACGTCCCGGTCGTGCCCGAAGGCAAGCGCGCGCTGGTCGAAGCCAGGGGCAAGGGCTTCTACACCGTGGTGCTGCGCTATGGCTTCATGGAAGAGGTCGATGTGCCGCGAGACCTGGCACTGGTCGAAGGGCTTGGCGCACCGTTCAACATGATGGCGACCAGCTTTTTCCTTGGCCGCCAGAAGCTGGTCGCGTCGAAGGACCAGCCCGGAATGGCGCTGTGGCGCGAGCACCTGTTCGCGTGGATGAGCAAGAGCAGCGAGAGCGCGATGGAGTTTTTCAAACTCCCCACCAACCGCGTGGTCGAACTGGGCAGCCAGGTGCAAATCTGATCGACGGGCGGCACTGGGCGGCGGGGTGTGATCGGTGTAACATGCGCCTATGGCAGAGACTTTCCGCCGCTTGAGGGCCAGGCTCCCGCTCGCCGTGTTTGCGGCGCTGCTGGCGCTGTCGGGGAGCCAGATGGCCGACGCCGCGCGCGAGAAGAAGCCGCTTCCCCCCGCAGCCCGGATGCCCCCGCTGACCCCGGCGGTGATCGACGATACTTTGGCGATCGGGGGCGAGGAGATCGAAGCGCGCAAGCTCGCCTCGCGGATGACGGTGGAAGTTGGGGTCAACGGTACCGGTCCATACCGTTTCGTGGTCGACAGCGGGGCGGACACCACCGTGGTCAGCAATCGCCTGGCCAAGGCGCTGCGGCTGCCGCCGGGCACCCCGATCATGCTCAACGGCATCACCGAATCCCGCCTGGTCGACCGCGTGCTGGTCGACAGCCTGCGCCTCGGGCCGACATCGGTGGACCGGCTCGAACTGCCCCGGCTGGAAGAGCGCGACATCGGCGCGGTCGGGATGATCGGGCTCGATGCACTGGTCAACCAGCGGCTCATGCTCGATTTCGAAGCACGCAAGATTTCGGTCGACGATGCCACGCGGGCGCCGCCGCACATGTTCGGCGAGATCGTGGTGGTCGCGCGGCTCAAGCGCGGCCAGCTGATCCTTACCCAGGTCCGGGCCAATGGAATACCGCTCGACGCGGTGATCGATACCGGCTCGGAGATCTCGATCGGCAACACGGCCTTGCGCAACCAGCTGTTCCGCCGCCGCCACCGCGAAGTCCAGGTCGTCGAAGTGGTCGGTGTCACCGGCGCCAAGGTGAACCTGGAAATACTTGTGGTAGACGAATTGAAGGTCGGCGGGATCGTGCTGAGCAACGTGCCGATCGCCTTTGCCGACGTGCCCCCGTTCCGCGTGTTCGGGCTCGACCAGCATCCGGCGCTGCTGCTGGGTACCGACATGATGGAGAATTTCCGCAAGGTCAGCCTCGATTTCCGGGCGCGCAAGGTGCGCTTCCAGCTGCGTCGCTGCGGCAGCGAGGACATCGTCATTTCCACCACCCACGCGATGAGCCGGCTGGGCGGCGAGCGCGGCAACGACGCGGTGTGCCAACGTTAGGCCAGCCGATTTGCGGATTTTCATCGCCGATTTACCGAACCTGGGTTAGTAACGCGGCAAAGGCTGCAGAGTTGAGGGATAGTTAGGTGTTCGAAATCGCGGTCCGGGCCAAAGAACTGGCATCCAGCAATCTCAACAGCCTGATCGACAAGGCGTCCAATCCGGCAAAGATGCTCAAGCTCCTGATGACCGAGCTTGAAGAATCGGTAATTGCGCTGACCCGCGATGCCGCCGCGCTCGAACGCGGCGCGGACCGGTCCAAGCTGGAGGCCGAACGCTTCGACGCCGCGGCGCTGAGCTGGGAAGACAAAGCCAAGCTGGCCCTTTCGCGCGATCGGGACGATCTGGCCAAGGGCGCGCTGGCTGAACGCAACGCCGCGCGCGAAGCCGCCGAAGCCCAGCGCGACGCCGCGCGGGCCGCGCAGGATGAAGCTGCGGGCCTGCGCGCCAGCGTGCGCGATCTTGAAGCCAAGCACGGCGAAACGAAGATACGCTTGCTCAAGGTGGTGTCGGAAACCACGGCCGCTGGCGGACGGGCCGCAAAAGCGGTCAAGGCGCACGGCAAGACCGAAGCGCTGATGGACCGTTTCGCCAGCCTCGAAAAGCGGATCGACTATGCCGCGGCCAAAACGGTGACGCTTGACCAGGAACTGGCCGCGCTGGCCGATGAAGCCGCGCTTGAGGCCGACCTGGCGGCGCTGCGCAAGAAGGCCGATCGCAAGAAGAAGTGAGCGGCGGCGCGTGGCCGCTGCCAGCGCCTACTTGACCAGTTCGACCTGTTCGAAGTCGAGCTCGACCGGCGTTGCGCGGCCGAAGATCGAGACCGAAACCTTGACCCGGTTCTTGTCGAAGTCGAGCTCTTCGACCACGCCGGTGAAGGTGTTGAACGGACCGTCCAGAACCTTGACCTGATCGCCGATTTCGTAATCGACACTGACGTGCTTCTTGGGCTCGGCTGCCGCGGCATCGCGCGCTCCGAAATAGCGCGCGGCCTCACGATCGGTGATCGGCTGCGGCTTGCCGTTGGGGCCAAGGAAGCCGGTCACCTTCGGGGTGTTCTTGACGAGGTGGTAGACATCGTCGTTGAGACCCAGCTTGGCGAGCACGTAGCCCGGCATGGTCTTGCGTTCGACCTGAACCTTCTTGCCGCGCTTGACCTCGGTAATGGTTTCCGAAGGCACCTCGACCGCCTCGACCAGGGCATCGAGGCCCATGCGCTGCGCTTCGGACAGGATCGAATCGCGGACCTTGTTCTCGAAGCCGGAATAGGCGTGAATGATGTACCAGCGGGCCATAATGTCGTGTCTCTGCTTGCGTCGCCAGGAGCCGGTCAGGCCAGCGAAAGGAGGAACTGCACGATCTTGCCGAAGATCGTATCGATGCCGAGGAAGAACAGCGCGAGCACCAGCATCAGGATGCCGACGAAGAACGCGGTGGTGGTGGTTTCCTGGCGCGAGGGCCACACGACCTTGCGGGCTTCCGCCTGAACCTGCCGAACGAATTCGCCGGGATTGATCTTCGCCATGGTCGTCTCACTCACCTGTAGAGCCAAAATTCCTCGCGTCTTTCG
>JBJTMA010000213.1:0-5057 GCA_046063295.1 Novosphingobium sp. | reverse complement strand
GTTCGGCGAGACCGAAAAGATGCTCAAGGTGAAGAACATTGAACATTTCGATTTCACCGGCTGGGACATCGCGCTGTTTTCCGCTGGGTCCGAGGTATCGAAGCTCTATGGCCCAAAGGCGGCCAGCCAGGGCTGCGTGGTGATCGACAACTCGTCGTACTACCGCATGGACCCCGACGTGCCGCTGATCGTGCCCGAAGTGAACCCCGATGCGATCGATGGCTACATGGCAAAGAACATCATCGCCAACCCCAACTGCTCGACCGCGCAGATGGTGGTGGCGCTGCAGCCGCTGCACGCTGCCGCGACCATAAAGCGCGTGGTGGTGGCGACGTACCAGTCGGTCTCGGGCGCGGGCAAGGACGGGATGGACGAGCTGTTCCAGCAGAGCCGCGCGATCTTCGTCGGCGACGAGGTCGAGCCCAAAAAGTTCACCAAGCAGATCGCCTTCAACGTCATCCCGCACATCGACAGCTTCCTCGACGACGGCTCGACCAAGGAAGAGTGGAAGATGGTGGTCGAAACGAAGAAGATCATGGGCGCGAAGATCAAGGTCAGCGCGACCTGCGTGCGCGTTCCCGTGTTCGTCGGCCATTCGGAGGCCATCAACCTGGAGTTCGAGCAGGAGCTCTCGGCCAAGCAGGCGCAGAACATCCTGCGCGAAGCCCCCGGCGTCATGCTGATCGACAAGCGCGAGGACGGCGGATACGTCACCCCGATCGAATGCGTCGGCGATGGTGCGACCTACGTCAGCCGCGTGCGCGAGGATCCGACCGTGGACAACGGCCTGTCTCTGTGGTGCGTATCGGACAACCTGCGCAAAGGCGCCGCGCTCAACGCGGTGCAGATCGCCGAACTGCTGGGGCGGCGGCATCTGAAGAAGGGGTAAGACGGACATGGCGATCGACGGCGGATGCCGGTGTGGGGCGGTGCGCTATCGCGTTGCTGCCGAACAGATGCCGCCAATCTATTGCTGTCATTGCCTGACTTGCCAGACCTGGAGCGGCAGTGCTTTTAGCGAGCAGGCCGTGGTAACCGAACCGCAGATCGAAGTGATCGCAGGTGAGGTGAAGATCTATGTCAACATCACCGAAAGCGGTGCCGAGAGCACCCAGCGCCTGTGCGGCACCTGCCATACACGGCTGTGGAACACCAACAGCGCGCGCCCCGGACTTGCCGTAATCCGCGCCGGAACGCTCGACGCCAGCGACACCTTGGTTCCGCGCGCTCACATCTGGGTGAAGCGAAAGCAGCCTTGGATCACGATCACACCAGACGTGCCATGCTGGCCGGAACACGCTCCTCCAGCCGATTTCATGGCGGCGCTCGCCAAGCGGTGACGGCACCGTACGCCCTGCCAGCCTGTCAGCGCTGGATGCTCGGGGCAATCGCGCTCGGCATTCCGGCCAGTGCGATAGGTGCGCTTTATCCATCGAACACCTGGTTGCAGGTCGGTCCGGTTGCGGTGTTGCTGCCCCTTGCGGTCTGGGCGCTGCGTCGCTGGCCGATCGGCAATGCTGCGGCGCTGTGCATCGCGCTGTTCGTCATGCTGCACCTGGTTGCGGCGCGTTGGTCGTACAGCTTCGTTCCCTATCGCGAATGGTTTGGCGCGCTGGGCCTTGAACCGGCTGGCAGCGGCTTCCACCGCAACATGTTCGACCGGCTGGTCCACTTCGCGTTTGGCTTTCTGGCCATCATCCCGTTCTGCGAGATAGCCCGGCGGCACGGCGGACTAACCGGGCGGCAGGCGTTGACCGGTGCGCTCATGTTCGTCCTGGCGGTCGGCGGTCTGTACGAGATTTTCGAATGGTCGCTGACCATGATGCTCTCCCCAGCCGATGCCGGCGCATACAATGGCGAGCAGGGTGACATTTTCGATAGCCAGAAGGACATGGCGATCGCCGCGCTCGGTGCATTGCTGGCTGTTCCGGTCCAACTGTGGCTGAGCGGTGCGGGTAATCTTCCCGATCACCTCGCGCGGCGCTAAGCTGGCGCTTCACACGGAGGACATCCCATGCGCTACGAAGTCACCGGCACCACGATGCAGACCGTCTCGATCGACCTGGTGCCGGGGGAGTCGATTTACAGCCAGACTGCGAGCATGGCGTGGATGTCGCCCTCGATCCGGATGGATACCCACACCGGCGGAGGACTGTGGGCGGGGCTCAAGCGGGCAATGGGCGGGGGCGGACTATTCATTACCGAGTTCACCGCAGAGGGCGCCGGTCATATCGCTTTTGCACCGCGGTTTCCGGGACAGATCGTTCCGGTCACGCTCGGACCGGGGCAGTCGCTCATTTGCCGCAAGGAGACGTTCCTCTGCGCGGAGAAGACGGTCGAGCTTGAGATCGCCTTCCAGCAGCGGCTCGGCGCGGGCTTCTTCGCAGGCGAAGGCTTTATCATGCAAAAGGTCACGGGGCCGGGCACGGTGTTCCTCGACCTGTCGGGCGAGGTGGTCGAAAAGACCCTGGCGCCGGGCGAGTGGCTGCTGGTCCACGCCGGGCATGTGGGGATGCAGGAGCCGTCGGTCGATATCGACATCCAGATGATGCGCGGTTTCCGCAACGTATTGTTCGGCGGCGAAGGACTGTTCCTCGCCACGCTTACCGGGCCGGGCAAGGTATGGCTCCAGTCGATGCCGATCATGAACCTGGCTGAGGAAATCGGCCGCTACCTGCCGCTGGGTGACGGCGAACGCGGCAGTTCATCGATGCTGCGTACCGGCGCTGGCGCGGCAGTGGTGGGCGGAATCCTCGGCTCGATCATCGGCGAAAGCTGATGGGCGACAAAATGACTGGTGGCTGCCAGTGCGGCCGCGTGCGCTATGAGGTCGAGATCGCCAGCGACGACGCCTACTGGTGTCACTGCCGGATGTGCCAGAAGGCCACCGGCGGGGTTGCCGCAGCGTTCGTTCAGGTCGAAAGCCCGATCACCTGGCTGGGCGAACCGGACTGGTACGAAAGTTCGCCAGTGGCGCGCCGCCCGTTCTGTTCCCGGTGCGGCACCCCGCTTGGCTTTGCCTGGAAGACCACAAGCAAAGGGCAGGATCTGACCGTGGGCAGCTTCGATGATCCCTCGCGCTTCAAGCCGGTTGCCCACGCCGGGTCCGAGAGCATTCACGAGGCATGGCTCGATACGAAGGACCTGCCGCGCCATTACAGCGGAAAGACACCGAGCGTAGTGAAGCACTGGCAGGATGCCGGGCTAGAGGTGCCCGAATGAACGCTGCGCTCGAATGGTATGAGGGCTTTGGCGGGGCTAAGCTGGCGCTGCACCGCATCGGGCAGGGGCGCCCGCTGGTCATGCTTCACGGCTTGTTTTCCACCGCCGAGATGAACTGGATCAAGTGGGGTCATGCCGCGCTGCTTGCGGAAGCAGGGTTTGAATGCCTGATGCCCGACCTGCGAGCGCACGGGCAAAGCGCGGCGCCACATGACGCCGAGAGCTATCCCAATGACGTGCTCGCGCATGACCTGGACGCGATGGTCGAGCATCTGGGGCTCGATGATTTCGATCTCGTAGGCTTTTCCCTCGGTTCGCGAACTTCGGTACGCGCGATCGTCGGCGGGCTTTCACCCCAGCGTCTGGTGCTGGGCGGGATGGGGCTGGAAGGGCTGGCGGGCTGGTCCGGGCGGCAGGCCTTCTTCGTCCGCGCGATCGAAAACTACGGCAAGGCCAAGCCCGGCGATGAGACCTACTACGCGCAGCAGTTCATGAAGAGCATGAAAGTTGATCTGATCGCCGCGCGGCATCTGCTCGGCACCTTCGCCGATACTCCGCCGGGCGCGCTCGCTGCGCTGACGATGCCTACTGCGGTGATCTGCGGCGACGAAGACCGCGACAATGGCGATCCTGCCGCGCTGACCGCCGCCTTGCCCGACGCCGTGCAGGTGACCATTCCCGGCACGCACATGGGCTGCGTGACCAAGCCCGACCTCGGCCTTGCGATTCGCGATTTCCTGACACTCTAGAGCCTGACCAGGACAGGCTCTAGGCGCGCGGAAGGACCTGGTCCCATTCGGCCTGGGCCTTGCCGATCATGGTCTTGAGCCGCTCGGCCTGCTCGCTCCACGCTGCTTCCTGATCGCGGGTGAAGTCCCCGCCGAGCGCCGCTTCCAGTTCCTCGACCACCATGTCGACGAAAGCGTCGTATTCGCGCAGCGGCAGCGCACCATATGCGCGGTGAGTGTAGATCAGCTCCGCGACCAGCGGCCAGACCCAGGCTTCGCCGGAGGCCAGGCCGTAGAGCATCTGCAGCGTCTCATCAGTCATCCGCAGCGATGTCGCCTCGGGGCAGAGGAATGCCTCACGCCGCGCGGGGAAGGCCGCGAAGAACCGTTTGTAGAGGCCGTGGCGCAGCTCGACCTTCCGCTCGGCAAGCAGCGCCAATGTTGCCTCCATCTGCGCCGCGGCGCTCACCGGAACGGCGGCTCGTGGAACGCGCGCAGCTTGCGGCTGTGGAGCCGGGCGCCCTCTGCGCGGAGCAGGTCGCACGCCGTGGTACCGATCAGCAGGTGCGAGGCGATCGTTTCCTCGTAGAACTTGTTGGCTTGCCCCGGCAGCTTGATCTCGCCGTGAAGGGGTTTGTCCGAGACGCACAGCAAGGTCCCATAAGGAACCCGGAAGCGATAGCCCTGCGCGGCGATGGTCGCGCTTTCCATGTCGATCCCGATCGCGCGGCTGAGGCTAAGGCGCTGTGACGAATGGGTGTAGCGCAGCTCCCAGTTGCGGTCGTCGGTGGTGGCTACCGTACCGGTGCGCATCCGCTTCTTGAGGTTGAGCCCGACATCGCCGCTGACCATCTCGGCCGCCTGCGCCAGCGCGATCTGCACCTCCGCGATCGCGGGGATCGGGATCTCTGGCGGGAGCACGGTGTCGAGCACGTTGTCATCGCGAAGGTAGGCGTGTGCGAGCACGTAGTCGCCGATACGTTGAGTATCGCGCAGGCCGCCGCAATGGCCGATCATCAGCCATGCTTCCGGGCGCAGCACCGCAAGGTGATCGCAGATCGTCTTGGCGTTCGACGGGCCGACCCCGATGTTGACCAGCGTGATCCC
>JBJTMA010000212.1:0-3720 GCA_046063295.1 Novosphingobium sp. | reverse complement strand
CGCAGCGCGGCAATCGCGCTGGCCCGGTCACCGGCCATGATGACCTCGAAATCGGGCCAGGCCCATTTAAGCTGCGCCTGAAGGCCGGGATCGTCTTCTACGATCAGCAGCTTTGGTTTGCTATCCGACATCAGGCGACCCTCTTTTCTTCACCGTTGTCACCGGCAAGCTTGGTAATCATTTCCGCGGTATCGGCACGCGGCAGGCGGACGGCAAAGCGCGTGCCAAGCCCCTCGCGGCTTTCGACATCGAGCCGCCCGCCCATCGCACGAACCAGTTCGCGTGCCTCGTAGGCACCGATCCCGAAACCGCCCTGCTTGGTTGAATCGAATGGTTTGAACAGGCGGCCACGAACGAATTCGGGGCTCATCCCGGTGCCGGAATCGGTCACTTCTATCAGGCCGTAGATGGGCTCCGCCGCTACCCGGACAAAAACCTGCGCCTCGGGCGCGCTGGCATCGACCGCATTTTGGATCAAATGCAGCAGCACCTGCTCAAGCGAGTTCTTTTCCGCAGATATCTGAACGTCATCCCGCTCGACCAGGACGACCGGATGGCGGGTCTTGAACTGGTCTACAACCGACGCGGCAATGGCATCGGCCTGGATACTTTCGAGCGCGGCGATTGCTGGTGAGCCATACCGCGAAAGACGGGCGAGCAGTGTGTTGAGCTTGTCCGCCGAGTTCCGCAATGTGACCAGCATGTCGGCGCGGAACGCCGGATTGTCAGCATGCTGCTCGGCGTTGCGAGCTAGCAGGGCCATCTGGCTCGCCAGGTTCTTGATGTCATGCATCACAAAGGCGATGCGGCGATGGAAATCATCGAACCGGGCCGCTTCCGCCAGCGCGGCCTGGCCCGAATGCTCTGCCAGATAACTCGCGAGCTGCTGGCCAGCAACGCGCAGCAGGTCGAAATCCTCCCAGTCGAGCGCGCGGGCATGCCCGGGCCGCGCCAAGACGACCGCCCCAACCAAGCGCTCAAAATGCAGAAGCGGAACCAGCGCCCAGGCGCGCGGCTCGGCAAGTAGCCACTGAGGCAGCGGTGGCAGGGTCGTTCGATCTGCCTGCCCGTTACGGGCGGCATCAAGGTCAGCCACATAAGCCCGCGATTCGATCGCTCGGACTGCAGCAGGATCGAGCGCTTCAACCGGAACTTGCGCCATCGGCCATTGCCAGCTTGCGGCGAGTTCGAAAGACCCGCTATCCGACTGCGTCAGTAGCAAGCCGGCTGGGCTATCGGTGATATCTGCCACCGCCCGGATTACGCGCTCTTCAAGGCTGGCATTGTCGCTGCTGCTCTCCGCGATGGTCCTTGTAAATCGCAGCCATTCCGATCGATAGTCATAGCGGTGCTGGAACAGGTGCTTGGCCAGCATCACCCGGAGCCATCCGCGCACGCGCCGCGACGGCAGAACCACCATGCCCGCGCCAGCAGCAACTGCCAGCATGGTCAATTGCAGCAGTGAAACATAGTCACCGCCGCCACGTGCCAACCATTGCGATACCGCTACCAACGAAGCGAGATATCCCCCGATCAGCAGCAGCGATGCCGATCGGAACGCAACCGCGCGGGATGGGCGCAGGCGAATATTTCCGCTTGCGCCAAACCCGCCGAGCACAAGCAGAACCGCGGTTGGTAAGCCCAGGAATCCGCGCAAGGCGCCCAGCATCGTCGGTGCGGTTCCGGCAATATAGGCGATCGCATAGTAGTTGAGGTCGACTCCCCAAATCAGCGCCATTGCGGTACACGGGCCCAGCAGCACCCTGCGGGCCAGGCTGGATGCACCGCCATAGAGGTTGTGGAGCATGACAAGTGCGCCGATCGCCACCAGGAGCTGGCTGACTGCCTGGCTGCGCACGATCTCACCCTGCGGTTCGCCTCCGCGAGACACAAGCCACGCCCAGATTATCGTCTGGGTGATCTGCACAAAGACCAGCGCTGCCGCCAGCGGGCGCACCGGACGCATCGAAGCGTGGCGACCGTCAACCGCGAACAGGCGGTAGAGCGCGAAGAGCCAAGCGAGATTGCGCGCGGATTCGGCGAGCGAAGTCAGCGGCGCGGCGGCACCCAGGAATGCACCGGTCAAGGCCCAGATTGCCGTACCGCCGGCGGCGCAGACGACGGCGCTTTGGGCCGGGCCGAAGGTCTTGCTGCGGCGCTGCAGCCACAGCGCGACAACCAGGCAAGCGGCCGCTCCCGCTATCCACAAAGCGGTGACCAGCATTAAGGCAAGGTCGGCGGCGAAGAGCAATTTAGCGCGCTCCTTCGTGCCACAGCACCACACGCAGCGTCTGCAGCAGGATCAGGAGATCCAGGAACGGCGTGTAGTTCTTGGCGTAGTAAAGATCGTATTCGAGCTTGTTCCGCGAATCCTCGACCGATGCGCCATAGGGATAGTTGATCTGCGCCCACCCGGTGATGCCCGGCTTCACCATGTGGCGTTCGGCATAATAGGGCAGGTGCTCCTCAAGGTCCGCGACGAATTCGGGCCGTTCCGGGCGCGGACCGACGAAGCTCATTTCGCCCTTCAGCACTGACCAGGTCTGCGGCAGTTCGTCGATCCGGGTCTTGCGGATGAATTTGCCGAGCCGGGTCACGCGCGGATCGTCCTTGGTCGCCCACTGCGCGCCGTTCGCTTCGGCATCGGTGCGCATCGAGCGGAGCTTGATCACGTCAAAGTCCTGACCGAACAGACCGACGCGGGTCTGGCGGAAGAATGCGGGACCCTTGCTGTCGAGCTTCACCAATAGCGCAAACAGCGCAATTATCGGCGCAGTCAGTGCCAGCAGCAATGCGCTCGCCGAAACGTCGAACACCCGCTTGGCTGCGCTGGATATGGCGCGACCTGATGAGAACCCGTCGGAAAAAATCAACCACGACGGGTTCACCGAATCCAAGTCGACGCGCCCCGTTTCGCGCTCGATGAAGCTCGAGAAATCGTTGACGTGAACCCCGGTGGTCTTGATCCGCAGCAGGTCCGCCAGAGGCAGCGAATTGCGCCGCTCTTCCAGCGCGAGTACGACTTCGCTTACGCCCAGGTTCTCGACATGGCGGGTCAGGTTATGGATCGCGCCGCGCGGGATCGCTTCCGCGACCACCGGTACGCTTTCGGTCATCAGCACATAGCCGACAATCACGAACCCGCTTTCGGGCTTCTCGGATAATCGCTTGAGCCGGTCGGCCCGGTTGCCTGCACCCAGTACAAGCACGCGGCGGCGGAAGGCCGAGGCGCCAAGGATGCCTCCGACGACAAGCCGGTTAAGCACTAGCGCCGGAACCGATCCGGCCATCGCGTAGGCAAGGGTCGAGCGCCAGAAGGTGTGCCCGCCCATCAGAAAATCGAGGAAGGCGATCGCGATCACCCCCAGCGATACCGCGACAAGCAGCCTGGCGGTTGCAAAGCGCATCGAGCGCAGGGCGTCCGTGCCGTAGACGCCCACGGCGATCATCGCCGTCCACACCACACCAGCGTATCCTACCAGCGGCCAGACTCGCTCGGTGAGCGGGATGAGGTCCATCCCGATCTGCCCCGCGCGCAGCCGCCAGGCACCCTCGCCCACAGCGAGCAAGAGCACGATGTCGATCAAGCCCAACAGGATCACGGCATGGGGGATGTAATGTTTGAAAAGGCGAACCATGACGCGTGCGGCCTGCTGACGTCCCGTGTGGGACACTTGAGCGACCGGGATAGGCGCAATGGGTAAAATGTCGGTAAATCTG
>JBJTMA010000211.1:0-13110 GCA_046063295.1 Novosphingobium sp. | reverse complement strand
CGAGAGCGCGCTGGCACGCTCGACGCCCGACCGCCTGCTGGTCGCGGCGGAGGCACTTCGGCAGGGGTTCGTAGTCGAGCGGATCAACCAGACTGCGGGCTTCGATCCGTGGTTTTTGAAGCGCTTGCAGGAAATCGTTCAGGCCGAGGAGAAAGTTCGGGCGGAGGGTTTGCCGAACGACGCAGCGGGGATGCGGCGGCTAAAGGCGATGGGCTTTTCGGACGGACGGCTGGCGCAATTGTCGCTTCGTTCGGCCGAGGTGAACCGCGGCATGAGCGAAGCGGTCGCGGCAGGCGGCGGCGTCGTGCACAGCGCGATGCGGGCCATGACCGGCGGCATCACCGAGAGCGAGGTTCGGTCGCACCGCGAGAAGCTGGGCGTGCGGCCGGTGTTCAAGCGCATCGACAGCTGCGCCGCTGAGTTCGAGGCGATCACACCATACATGTATTCGACATACGAGGCCCCGCTGTTCAGCGAGCCCGAAGACGAAGCCGCGCCGAGTGATCGCCGCAAGATCGCGATCCTGGGCGGCGGACCCAACCGGATCGGGCAGGGGATCGAGTTCGATTACTGCTGTTGCCACGCCTGCTTCGCACTCGATGAGGCGGGCTACGAAACGATCATGGTCAACTGCAACCCGGAAACGGTCAGCACCGACTACGACACTTCCGACCGGCTCTATTTCGAGCCGCTGACCGCCGAGGACGTGCTCGAAATCCTGCGGATCGAGCAGCAGAATGGCGAGCTCGTCGGGGTAATCGTCCAGTTCGGCGGGCAGACCCCCTTGAAGCTGGCGCAGGCGCTCGAAGACGCGGGCATCCCGATCCTCGGCACCTCGCCCGATGCGATCGACCTGGCCGAAGACCGCGAGCGCTTCGCCAAGCTGGTCAACGACCTCGGCCTCAAGCAACCCGCCAACGGCATCGCGCGCAGCCGCGACGAGGCGGTCGCGGTGGCCAACCGGATCGGCTTCCCGGTATTGATGCGTCCCAGTTACGTGCTCGGCGGCCGCGCGATGGAAATCGTCGACAGCATTCCGCAGCTCGACAATTACATTAGCACTGCGGTGCAGGTTTCAGGCGACAGTCCGGTGCTGATCGACCAGTATCTGCGCGATGCGATCGAATGCGATGTCGACGCGCTGTGCGACGGCGAGAAGGTTGTGGTCGCCGGGGTTATGCAGCACATCGAAGAGGCCGGGATACACTCGGGGGATAGCGCCTGCACCCTGCCGCCCTACAGCCTGCCAGGCGAAGTGATCGCCGAAATGGAACGCCAGGCCGAGGCGCTCGCGCTGGCGCTGGGTGTAAAGGGGCTGATGAACATCCAGTTCGCGGTCAAGGATGGCGAGGTTTACCTGATCGAGGTCAACCCCCGCGCCAGCCGCACCGTGCCCTTCGTCGCCAAGGCAATCGGCCAGCCGGTCGCCAAGGTCGCTGCGCGGGTGATGGCGGGCGAAAAGCTCGACAGCTTCCCGCCATTTAAGCGCGATTTCGGCTACATGGCGGTCAAGGAAGCGGTATTTCCGTTCGCCCGCTTCGCCGGGGTCGATCCGGTGCTTTCTCCGGAAATGAAAAGCACCGGCGAAGTGATGGGAATCGATCGCAGTTTCCCGATCGCCTTTGCCAAGAGCCAACTCGGCGCCGGGACGCGGCTGCCATCGGGTGGCACCGCCTTCGTCTCGGTCAAGGACAGCGACAAGCCGGTGATTCTGCCGGCGGTGCGCTCGCTGATCGAAAGCGGCTTCACCGTGATCGCGACCGGCGGAACCCAGCGCTACTTGGCCGAGGCCGGACTTCCGGTCGAACTGGTCAACAAGGTGGCCGAAGGGCGCCCGCATGTGGTCGACAAGATCATCGACGGGCAGGTCGCGCTGATCTTTAACACCACCGAAGGCTGGCAGAGCCTCAAGGACTCGCAATCGATCCGCGCCTCGGCGCTTACGGGCAAGGTGCCGTATTACACGACGGCCGCAGCATCTGTCGCAGCAGCGCAAGCAATTGCCGCGCTTGAGGGCGCAAAGCTTGAAGTCCGTTCGTTGCAGGATTATTATAGCAACTGAACAATCGCGTTCTTCCGACAACAGCGACTTGTCTCACCCGCAGCCGGTGGCGCGGGAGAGGGGTATAGTTGCTGCGGAACGGACCGGCAGGAGGAAGAGATGGCAAGTGTCGAGAAGCTGCCCATGCTGGCGGAAGGCTATGAACGCCTGGTTGCCGAGCTGAAGGCGCTGCGTGAGGAACGCCCCAAGATCGTCGATGCGATCGAGGAAGCGCGCGCCCACGGTGATCTCTCCGAAAATGCCGAGTATCATTCCGCCAAGGAACGCCAAGGTCAGGTCGAGATGATGATCGCCGACCTTGAGGACAAGGTCAGCCGCGCGCAGATCGTCGATCCGACGACACTGTCAGGCGACAAGGTGATCTTCGGGGCGACGGTCAGCCTGCTCGATGACGACGACAAGCCGGTGAAGTACCAGATTGTCGGACCGTATGAGGCTGACGCAAAGGTTGGCCGCATCAGCTACAATTCGCCGCTGGGCAAGGCGCTTATCGGGCGCAGGGCCGGTGATGAAGTTGAAGTAACGGTCCCCGCCGGTGACAAGTTCTACGCGGTCGAGAAGATCGAGTTCGTCTGAGATATGGAAATCCTCGCCTTAAGGCGAGGATCCAGTTTACCGCTTGAGCATGTCCGGCTGCAGCAGGCGGTGCAAGTGCACCACCACATACTTCATCTCGGCATCGTCGATCGTTGCGCGCGCTGCACTGCGCCAGGCTTCTTCGGCGCTGGCATAGTCGGGGAAAACACCCACGTAGTGCATCTTGTCGAGATCCTCGAATTCAACGGTCTGCGGGTCCTTGACCCGTCCGCCGATCACGAGGTGCAGTTTCTGTTCGGACATTGTGCGCGCTTCCAGGGGAGGAAAGAAAGCGCGCCCATAGTCAGCCTGCGCCGCGCGCGCAAGCGTGGGAATCCGTAGCGTTACGTTTACTTGCGCAGGCGCGCGGCCGCCTTGATCATCTCCCCCGCAAACCGCGTACCGCGGCTGCGGACCGTCTTGCCGGCAGATACCGCACGCTTGCGCAGCGGAGCGGTCCCTTCTTCCAGCTTGGCCAGGCCATCGTGCGCTGCTTCGCCCGCGATGTCGCGGGCCTGCCGGCTGTATGCCATGCCAAGTTCGGCCGCGACTGTGGCGAGGCCCATCGCGCGCTTGGCCGATTTGCTGGCGAACTTGCGCGGCAGCACGGCAGCAACCAGTACGCCGATGCCTACGCCTGCAACAACCGTGAGCCACGGATATTCGCGCGCAAGGCTGCGATAATCTTCGGGCGGATGGAGGTCCGGGAGCGGATCGCGGCGCGGTTTTGCGGGCAGCGTTTCCGCGCTGCGCTTCAGGCGGTCTTGCGAAGCTGCGATGCGGTTGGCCACGCGCTCGCGGCGGGGATCGGTCTTGCTCACTTGAAACTTACTCCTGATCGGCGTCTTCGCTGGAGCCATGGCTATCGCCCGGCTCCTGAATTTCGTCTGACTTGTTTCCAAAAGCGCGCCGGACCAATCGGCCAAGTGGCTCTCGCATGAACCAAACCAGCAGGAGCCCGATCGTTCCCGCGATTACCGGTTTGTTCTCGCGGGCCACCTCGATGCCGGTCGCTGCGGCGTCCTGAACCTCACGCAGCGCCTTGTCCTTGATCCGCCCGCCGATCCCGCGCGCGGACAGATCGGCCTTCACCTGCGCAACGTCGCCATCGACCAACGCGCGCGCCGCCTTGCGGTTGGCGCGGTCTGCAAGCAGGCGCTGTTCGGTCTCGCTCATGACGGGCTGTCCACCTCGCCGTCGTTGGCCAGCAATGCGCTCATCCGCTTCCAGCGGCGGCTTGCGGCCAGCCCGCTCAAGCCGGCGGCAAGAAGCAGAGCCAGTAGGGTTATACCTGTCGCGGCCCAGGCGCCGACCAACTCGGTCAATCCCAGGATCACGCCCATGACCAGCGCCATCAATGCGAAGAACACCAGCGCGAGCGCCAGCGCGGCCCATCCGGCAATACCCTTGGCCCCGGCCCCGGCCACGGCCGCACGCGATTTCTGGTAAGCGAATTCAGCTTCGAGCAGCGTCCGGCCGTCGCTGGCCAATTGCTTGACGTCATCCACCAGCGACCGGTCGGTCGCATCGTCGGGTTTCAGTAGGGGCGGAGATGGATCATCCATGGCCAGCCGACATGACGCGGCTGGCCGCGCCATGTCAATTGGTCTGGCTTAGTCGTCGGACGAACTGCCGCGGAACAGCCGTGCCAGGAAGAATCCGGCGACCGCCGCGATCCCCACTGCAAGGCCCGGGCTCTTGCGCACGAATTCACGTGCATCGTCGCCAAGTTCGTTCAAATCCTTCGATTCGATCTTGGCTGCGGTTTCCTGCATCGAGCGCGCCGCGGTGCGGGCATAGTCGCCGTACCGCGCGCCGAGTTTCTCGTCGATCGTGCCGGCACTGTCGGAAACGATCTTGCCGAGGTTGGCGATCGCATCGCTGGTCCGCGCCTTGCCGTCCTTGGCAAGTTCGCCGGCCTTGCCGCGGGCCTGTTCAGCCATCGTCTTGGCTTCTTCCACCCAGTCGTTGCCCTTGGCTACGGCCTGGTCGCGATAAGCCCCGGCCTTTGCCTGTGCTTCCTTGCCCAGCACGGCGGCGCCGGCACGGGCTTCGTCGATTGCCTTGGAAAACTTTGCCTTGGCTTCGGTCGTCGCTGCCTTGGGGGCGGGAGCCTTCACTGCTGCGGGAGATTTCTTTGCAGCCGCCGGCTTCTTCGCGGCAGGCTTCTTGGCGGGGGTGGTGGCCATGTTCCTACCCTTCTGATGCAAGAGCCCGCACGATCGGGCGCTTCAAACAATGTGGACATCAATCCGGCAGCCTTCAAGTGGTTCCCTGAATAGCAATGCAGCTTGCGACACCGCGCTCTACTGCTAAGGCGCGCTGCAATATACACTGGCCTACGGGGAACCGCCATGACCGCGATCATTGACATCCACGCCCGCGAAATTCTCGACAGCCGGGGCAACCCGACGGTTGAAGTCGATGTGCTGCTCGACGATGGCAGCTTTGGCCGGGCCGCGGTGCCTTCGGGCGCTTCGACCGGCGCGCACGAGGCGGTCGAACTGCGCGATGGCGAAAAGACGCGCTATCTTGGCAAGGGCGTGCTCAAGGCGGTTGAGGCGGTCAACGGCGAGATCAGCGACACCATCCTCGGCCTCGATGCCGAAGACCAGCGCGACATCGACGCGGCGATGATCGAGCTGGACGGAACCGAGAACAAGGCGCGCCTCGGCGCCAACGCGATCCTCGGCACTTCCCTGGCTGTTGCGAAAGCAGCTGCTAACGCGCGTGGCCTGCCACTCTATTCTTACGTCGGCGGGGTTTCGGCGCATGTCCTGCCGGTGCCGATGATGAACATCATCAACGGCGGCGAGCACGCCGACAACCCGATCGACTTCCAGGAATTCATGATCGTGCCGCTTGGCGCGCCCACGCTGGCCGAAGGGGTGCGCTGGGGTGCAGAGGTGTTTCATACGCTCAAGAAGGGGCTGCACGACAAGGGCCTTTCGACCGCGGTGGGCGATGAAGGCGGCTTTGCCCCGAACATCGCCAGCACCCGCGCCGCGCTCGACTTCATCATGGAATCAATCGCCAAAGCAGGGTTCAAAGCAGGCGAGGAAGTTGCCCTCGCGCTCGACTGTGCAGCGACCGAGTTCTTCAAGAACGGCAAGTACGAAATCAGCGGCGAGGGGCTTTCATTGAGCCCGAACGACATGGCCGAGTACCTTGCCGCGCTGACCCGCGATTATCCGATCATCTCGATCGAGGACGGCATGGGGGAAGACGATTTCGAAGGCTGGAAAGCGGTAACCGACCTCATCGGCAACAAGGTCCAGCTGGTCGGCGACGACCTGTTCGTAACCAACCCCAGGCGGCTGACCATGGGCATCGACAAGGGCCTGGCGAACTCGCTGCTGGTCAAGGTCAACCAGATCGGCTCGCTGTCGGAAACGCTCGATGCGGTAAGCATCGCTCAGCGCGCGGGCTACACCGCGGTGATGAGTCACCGGTCGGGCGAGACCGAGGACGCGACAATCGCGGACCTCGCGGTCGCCACCAACTGCGGCCAGATCAAGACCGGTTCACTGGCGCGCTCTGATCGGCTCGCGAAGTACAATCAGCTGATCCGCATCGAGGAAGAGCTGGGCGACGCGGCGCATTACGCTGGGGCAGGGGCTTTCAAGCGGTTGGGGTAGATCAGGTTACTGTCTGAACCTGATTCAGGGTCATATCGAAGTATGCTTGCATCAAGCTAGACCCCTTGTCCGTAAGATGAAGGTAAAACCTTCGCGCATCTTTGGGGTCCTCTTCGCGCGCGACTAGCCCGGCCTCCTGGATAATTGCGATCCAGCGCAGCGCAGTGGTCGAGGGCACCGCGGATCCGATGCAAGCATCCGTGACCGACAATGCTTTGCCTTTCAGGTCCGCGATATAAAGGTCGAGCAGCATGTCCCAGGCTGGTTCCCCGAAGAGGGCGGGGTCTTGGAAAATCTTGGCACGTTGCCGCCTTAAATCGTAGGCGATTTGAGCCGCTCGCAAATAAGCTTTCCGGTTCCTGCGGGTGAGATTGCGGGTCGTACCCGAATAATCACCATTATGGAGATTGCCGTTCAGGAGATCAGAAGCGGATTCGGTGATATCCCTTAATTCGCGGACAAATTCCGCAAATCTAGGCCGGATATTCTCATCCGATTCACCTGACTTACTGCCCACCAAATTGCCCCCAATTCAGCGAATTGTGAAACCTTCGACTGTCTAGACGTTCGCGCCATAGCAATCGTAAAGGGATATGGTCAATTTGGACATAAACGGAAAGGTTCAATCGGTTAATTGGCCTGGATCATGGTCCACAACGGACTAGGATTGCTCCATTTCGGATAAATCTGAAGGTCCGGCCAATTCAGCTTGGATCGACTCTATCGCGGCGCTGAGGTGCGCCGCGGCGACACTCAATCCGTGTTCATCAAGCATCCGTAAGCAAGCCGAAAGCTGCTCGACCACTGTCTCGATCATGTTAGCGACCCTCTAAGTTGCAATTAGCATTCGCTATCCAGACCCCTATGGTGACAAATCTTGGTGTATTTTGCATGAACATTCGCAGGTATATCCACATAATCAGATGACGATGGAAGGATTTGCAGAGGATCGATAAGGTTAAAATGCCTCGGTTCGGGATAGGCCCGGAATAGGACATTGCCAAAAGCACGCGTACGCCCGAGCTGGTATCTTGTTGTTGCCATTTGGTATGTTTGTCGTTTAATCGATCGCTTAAACAAGTCGCGGCTCGGCTTGGCTGGGAGAGGACATGGCTGGATTTCCGACACATCCGGGCGAAGTCACACCCGATTGGTTGAACGAGCGGCTGCAGGCGTCCGGCGTCCTGGACGGTGCGTCTGTTTGTGCAGTTGAATGGCAGCCTATCGGTACCGGACAGGTCGGCGATTCGGCACGCTTCCAGCTGACCTACGATCGGCCAACGCTTGCGCCGGCCACTGTCGCCGGCAAGTTCCCCGCTGCGGATCAAACCAGTCGCGGTACCGCAGCTGCATTCGGACTCTATGCCAAGGAGGTCGGCTTCTACCGCGAACTTGCACCGCAACTGGCTGTGCGGGTGCCCGGCGTTCTTGCTGCGGAGATTGCAGACGACGGCGTTGATTTCATTCTGCTGTTCGAAGACCTGGGCCCGGCGCGAGGCGGGAACCAGCTCGACAGCTGCAGCCTAGCCGACGCGCAGTCCGCCATGCGCCAGGCCGCGGCGCTCCATGCGCCGAGCTGGGAAAACCAGGCGATACTTTCGACTGAGTGGCTGCACCCGCGCGAAGGGCACATCGATCAGGTCAAAGCGCTCTACGGTCCGGCTCAAGCGATTTTCCGCGACCGCTACGCCGGGGTGCTGGAGCCCGAATACATGGCGATCTGCGAACGGCTTAGCGAGGCGTCCGATCACTGGTTCGGCCGCGAAGGCTCATCGAAATGCCTGCTCCACGGGGACTTCCGGCTCGACAACATGCTGTTCGACATCCAGGGCGGCAAAGAGCCCATCGCCGTGCTCGATTGGCAAACGGTGGCGGTGGGCAATGCACTGACCGACATCGGTTACTTCATGGGCACTGGCATCGGAAACGCGCTGCGCGAGCTGCATGAGGACGAGTTGCTTGACCTCTACTGCGCCGAAATGAGCGCGCGGGATGTCGCACTCAATCGCGATGCAATCTGGGACGATTACGTTCTTGGGGCGCTGCATGGGGTATCGACCGCGGTGTTCAGCGCCGCCTACGTCGAGCGGACCGAACGCGGCGACGCCAACTTCCTCTCAATGGCCCGCGGCGGCTGCGCGCTGGCACTTGCGCACGGCAGCCTGGAGAAACTGACCGCCTGACGGCCACTATGGAGACCTGCGAATGCTGACCAAAGGCGATGACTATCCGCTCCACCAGACGCCCGAACCGGTTGCCTATGCCGGGACCGATCGCAATTTCTACGACCGCTATTTCTTCAATGGCTACGCGCCTGATGGCTCCGGCTTCTTTGCTGTGGCTTTCGGCATTTATCCGCACCTCAATGTCGCCGACGCGCATTTCTCCGCCATCCGTGACGGGATGCAGGTCAACCTTCACGCCAGCCGCGAACTGGGGATGGAGCGCTTCGATCTGACCGTCGGGCCGATCACGATCGAGGTTATCGAACCGCTCAAGGTCCTGCGCGTCACGGTTGAAGGGGAAGGGCTCAAGGCCGATCTGACCTTCACCGGCCGCGCTTTCCCGATCGAGGAGCCGCGTTTCATCCATCGCATCGGTCCGCGCACCTTTATGGACTATACCCGCTTGACCCAGAACGGGCACTACACCGGATGGATCGAGATCGACGGTGTTCGGCAGGATTGCGCGCCCGGCACCGCCGGAACCCGCGACCGCAGCTGGGGCGTCCGTCCGGTTGGGACCAGCGACCAGCAACCACACGGAACCGGAGTGGTTCCGGGGTTCTTCTGGCAATGGACTCCGCTGAACTTTGCCGACAGCAGCCTTTTCTTCCACGTCAACGCCGATGCCAAAGGCAACAAGTGGAACACGCGCGCGGTGATCGCACCTGATGGCGCGGATGCCGCCGGGCTGATCGACACCGACGGCGAGATGGCATCACCGCTCCTCAGCGGCACACGCTGGCCCGCGGGCGGGACCCTGGTGATCGAGGGCCCGGAGGGTGATGAGACGTTGACCTTCAAGCCGCTCGGCCGGTTCCAGATGCGCGGGCTCGGCTACACATCACCCAAGTGGGGTCATGGCTTGTGGCACGGACCGCTCGAAGTTGAGCGCGAGGATTTCGGACTGGAACAGGTCAACCCCGGCTCGATGGACAATTACCACGTCCAGCTGCCCTGCACGGTAACCAGCGACAAACGCGGGACCGGCACGGGTGTATTCGAACAGCTTATCATCGGCCCCTACGCGCCGATGGGATTAAGGGAGTTTCTTGACCTTGGCTGAGGGCAAGAAGGGATCGCTGCTGGCATCGGCAGCGGTAGTTGCGATCGGCATGATCGCCGGACTGGCGAGCGGATGGTTCACCATCTCCAAACGCGCGACCGGCGAGAACTACTCGGGCTGGTCGGGTAACTCTGCAACCGGATCGAGCAATGCCGACCCGTGGACTCGCGCCCGCGTCGCGGTGACCGGACTGCTGGCGCTGACCAAGGACCAGGCGATCTATTTCGGACGCAAGACGGATGATAGCGGCAAACCGTTCAATCCGGGATGCCGCTACCGTGTCACCGGAGGACCGCTTCCGGGCAAATGGTGGTCGATCACCGTTTACGCTGCGGACAATTACCTGCCGATCAACGACGACGATGCATTGTCGTTCGATGCGACCGAAGTGAAGCCCGACGCGCAAGGGCAGTGGAGCGCGATACTTGCACCGACCAAGCCGGCTGACGGCAGCGCCTGGGCATCCACCCGCAATGGCGGCGATTTCGACATAACCCTGCGCATCTACCAGCCCACCGCGGCGGCGCAGGCCGATTTCAAGTCCATCCCGATGCCCAAGGTCACGCTGCTCGATTGTGGAGGCAAGGCATGAACCACACGCTCAAGTTCGCAATGCTGTTCATCGCCGGGGCGGCAATCGGCCACGTTGGCTTGGTGCTCGCGGCACCAAGCGTCATCATGGGTGCAGCAATCAAGCGCGCATCACACGATGGCGCAGCGATCAACCAGTTCCAGTTCGGACCGCGCACCACAAAGGATTCGCGCGCGGTGGTGCGCCCTTCGCCGGACCTTGCCTATTCGACCTGCATTTATGACCTTTCGGGCGGGCCGTTGCTGATCAGCGCGGCGCCAAGCCCGAACCAGGGTTATGTTTCTGTGTCGGTTTTCGCCGCCAACACGGACAACATCGCGGTATTCGACAACAACCAGCAGCCGCAGGGCATCCGCTTCGTTCTGGCCCAAAAGGGCCAGAGCGTGCCGGCGGCCACGAAGGTTGTCTATTCGCCTTCGGCCCGCGGTATCATTCTCGATCGGCGTCTTGCTCCCAATGCTGAGCTGTTCGCAGCCGCTGATCAGGCGCGCCGGGCAGACACCTGCGCGCCGCTCAAAGGCTGACTAGCGCGGCGCCGCCTGGTCGAGGCTGGCGAGTTGCTCGCCGGTCAGGGTGAGGCTTGCCATTCCGCACAGGTCCTTGACCTGCTCGACCTTGGTCGCGCTGGCAATTGGTGCGGCAATCCCGGGCTGGGCGACCAGCCAGGCGAGCGCAATCTGGGCCAGCGTCGCGCCGGTATCGGCCGCAATCGCGTCCATCGCGGCGAGCATCGGCTGGCCGGTGACAATCAGCTCCTTCATTCGACCGCCACGCACCGATTTGCCGAGATCGGCCTCGCTGCGATACTTGCCGGTGAGGAATCCATTGGCGATGCCGTAGAATGGCAACACTGCGATCCCGTTCGACACGGCCAGCGCCTGCAGGTCGGCGGTGTACTTTTCGCGGCTGACCAGGTTGTATTCGTTCTGCAGCGCGGTGAACGGCATCGAGCCCGCGTCCTTGGCTGCCTTCAGTGCTTCGCCAAGCCTTGCAGCAGTAAAGTTCGAAGCGCCTAGCGATCGCACCTTGCCCTGCGCCGCGCTGCCGAACGCCGCGACGATTTGGGCAGCTGGCAACTCTTCGTAGTCGCGATGCGCGTAGTAGAGATCGAGGTAGTCGGTGCGCAGCCGGTCGAGCGACTTCTGCAGCGAATCCGCGATCCGTTCCGGCGCGAACAGGGCAGGATCGGCGCCGCCGGGCGCAAGCATGCCGGTCTTGGTGTGGATCCGCATCTCCCCGCGCACGCCGCGGCTTTCCAGCCACTCGCCAAGCACCGCCTCGCTCTCACCGCCCTTGTGGCCTGGGACCCAGGCCGAATAGACGTCTGCGGTGTCGACCATGCGGCCGCCGGCCTCGTAGAATGCATCGAGCACCGCGAAACTGGTGTCGCGGTCCGCGGTCCAGCCGAACACGTTGCCACCAAGGACGAGCGGGATGCCGGCGATTGCTGGGTTCTGGCTCATGCGTATTTCTCCTTGAGCGCGAGCAGCGCCATCGCTGCCTGCGCGGCTTCTCCGCCCTTGTTCTTTTGGCTGGGATCAGCACGGACCAGAGCCTGTTGTTCGTTTTCTACGGTCAGGATGCCGTTGCCGATAGCGAAGCCATCCATTGTCAGTGCCATGATACCGCGCGCGCTTTCACCCGCTACGATCTCGAAATGATAGGTCTCGCCGCGGATCACCACGCCAATCGCCACGAAGCCGTCGTACTGCCCGGATGCCTCGGCCAGGGCGATTGCGCCGGGAATTTCGAGCGCGCCGGGCACGGTCAGCACGTCCACCTTGTGTCCTGCGGCCTTGAGTGCCGCACGCGCGCCATCGACCAGCATATCGTTGAGGTGATCGTAGAAGCGGGCTTCGACGATGAGAAAATTGGCCATTTGCGTTCCTTCAGGCTTTGGCGGTGGCGAGCACGATGATCATCGCGCCAAGCGTTACCATGACGCCGCCGAAAATCCGGCGGCGGTTGATGTCTTCCTTGAGCAGCTTGGCGCCCAAGGCAAGTCCGATGATCACGCTGCCCTCGCGGATAGCGGCGACCGCACCGACTGGAGCAAGGCGGAAGGCAATCAGTGCGGGGACAAACGAGAGCAGGGCCATGAACCCGGCGGTGATCCCAGTACGCGCTTCGGGCTTCAGGCTGGCGAGTGTCTTGCCGCGATCGCGCGCGAGCAGGAGCAGCGGCATGCCGATCCCGTCGATCACAAAAAACCAGACGAGGAAGGTCCAGGTATCGGGCGAAAGCCGCATCCCCTTGGCGTCGACCAGGGTGTAGGCGCAGGTGAGGAGGCCCGTGCCGCAGGCAAGCGCCACACCCGCCCTTGAAATGCCCGATCCGCGCGAAAGGCCGAGCAGGCCAGTCGAAACTAGGGCAACCCCGATTAATGCCGAGGGGCTCAAGGTATCGCCCAGCCACAGCATCGCCAGCAGCGCGGAGATGAGCGGCGTCACCCCGCGCGCGATCGGGAAGGCCAGGGTGAAGTCGCTGACGTGGTACGACCATGTCAGAACGTACTGATAGACCACGTGCACCGCCCCTGCGGCTATCAGCCATGGCCAGAGGTTGGCGGGAGGCAGACCGATCAACGTCGCAAGCGGGAGCGCCAGCGATAGCTCGGTCAGGCGAACCAAGGCCTGGACCGCCAGCTTGTCACCGCCCGACTTGAGCAGAGCATGCGCCAGCGAGGTCGTGAGAGCGGAAAAGCAGGCCAGCAGCAGCCCGGTAATGACCGGGCTCACGGGCCTAAACCCCGTCCGCCGGGATCGGCCGCTCGCCTACAATCTCCAGTCCGTAGCCCTCGATCGCGACCACATTGCGGTGCGCGTTGGAGAGCAGGATCATCTCGTGCACGCCCATATCGGCAAGGATCTGCGCGCCGATGCCATAGGCGCGCAGGTCCATGTCGCGCGCTTCGCCGCCACCGGGCTCACCGCTTTCCTGCGGGCGGATCAGCA
>JBJTMA010000210.1:0-3772 GCA_046063295.1 Novosphingobium sp. | reverse complement strand
CACGGCGGACTGCCCGGTATTCCGCACCGGTCAGCAGGCCGACGTCGACAAGTTCCGAAGCGTCGCGGACGTGGTGGATGTACTTGCCGATCCAGTAAAGCGTGTGGAGATCGCGCAGCCCCCCCTTGCCCTCCTTCACATTGGGTTCGACCACGTAGCGGCTGTCGCCCAGCCGCTTGTGCCGCTCGTTGCGCTCGGCGAGCTTCTCCGCGACGTACTGGCGTTCGGTCCCGGCGACGACTTCGTTCCAGAACCGGGTGCGGCCCTCGTCGAACAGCTCCTGGTCGCCCCAGACATATCGTCCTTCCAAGAGTGCGGTGCGGATCGTCAGGTCGCTTTTGCCCATGCGCACCAGATCATCGAGGCTGCGGCTCGACTGCCCGACCTTGAGCCCCAGGTCCCACAGATAATAGAGCATCGCCTCGATCACCTGCTCGCACCAGGCGGTCTGCTTGCCCGGTGTAAGGAAGGCGATGTCTACGTCCGAATGCGGCGCCATTTCGCCGCGGCCGTAACCCCCGACTGCCATCACCGTCAGCCGTTCCCCCGCCGTGCGGTTGTGCGACGGGTAAACATCCGTGATCACATGATCGTGAATCGTGCGGACCAGCTGGTCGATCAGGAATGCCTGCGCCTCGGCACAGTCGTGCCCGGCGGAAGGATGCTCCGCCAGCCGCCGCGCGATTTCCTCGCGGCCCTTGACGAGCGCGCCGCGCAGCAATTCGACCACCTGCATCCGCGCGGTCTTGGCCCCGCACTCGGCGACCGCATCGGCAATCGCGCCCGACAATGCGCGGCGATCGATCACCGCACGCTGATCGGGTATCTTTCCAGCCTTCAGGCTTTCGCTGTCTGCTCGCTTTCCCACACTGTCAGGTAACGGGCCTTGAGCGTGCGCTTGTCAACCTTTTCGGTGCCAAGCCGCGGCAGCGTTTCATGCTCCTGCCACAGCCGCACCGGCACCTTGAACGGGGCGATCACCGATCCGAGGTAATCGCGCAGCTGTTGCTCAGTCAGGCTGCGGCCTTCCTTCAACATGAACACGCCGGTCGGCAATTCGCCGAACTTCTCGTCGGGCATGCCGAACACGCTCGCTTCGGCCACATCGGGATGCGCGTAGATCGCCTCTTCCACCTCGATGCAGCTGATGTTCTCGCCGCCGCGGATAATGATGTCCTTCTTGCGGTCGACAATGAACAGGTAGCCATCTTCGTCGAGGTAACCGAGATCGCCCGAGCGGAAGAAGCCGTCGGGCATGATCGCGGCTTTGGTGGCTTCGGTGTTGTCCCAATAGCCGCCGAAGTTGCAGATCGTGCGGATCGATACCTCGCCCACCTCTTTCGGGGAAAGCTGGTTGCCGGCATCGTCGAGGATCGCAACCTCCACCAATGGCTTCGAGGCAGTCCCGGTCGAGCCGGGCTTGGCTAGGTAGTTCTCATTGAGGTTGCCGCAGCCGACCGCGTTGGTTTCGGTGAGGCCATAGCCGAGCAGCGGGAAGGCGTGCGGCAGCGCGTCCTTGATCCGCTTGACGTGATCGACCGGGCGCGGCGCGCCGCCCGCGGCAAAGGCGGTGCAGCTCGACAGGTCGTACTTGTCGCGGTTGGGATGCGTGGCGATCTCGAAACTCATCAGCGGCACGCCGACGAAGTAGGTGACATTCTCCTTCTCGATCAGCCGCATCGCCTCTTCGGCGTTCCATTTGGGCATCATCACGAGCTTGCGCCCGATCGCGAAGCTCTGGAGGAACAGCGGGACCTCACCGGTGACATGGAACAGCGGCACGTTGACTAGCGTGCACGGCTGCATCGTCGGCGCCTCGCCCTTTTCGGTAAGGTGGGTGAGCATCATTAGGGTCTGGGCAATGTAATTGAATACCGCCTGGACCACCGCCCGGTGATCGGACCAGGCACCTTTGGACTGCCCGGTCGAGCCCGAGGTGTAGAGGATCGTCGCAACATCATCGCCGGTCAGTTCGGGCAGCGGAGTCGACGCATCGCCGCCATGCGCGAGCACTGCGGCGAGCCCTTCGCGCCACGGCTTGTCATGCTCGAACACCACCACGCGGGTCGGCAGGTGCAGATCAGCGATCCGCGCGGCGCGCTGCGGATCGGCAAGGACCAGCTTGCACCCGGTGAGCGTGACCCCGGCGGCCATTTCCTCGCCGCTCCACCAGCCGTTCAAGAGGCAGGCCACCCCGCCCGCCATCAGCACACCCATGTAGGCGACGATCCAGATGGTCGAATTGCGCGCGGCGATCCCGACACGGTCGCCCTTTTCGATTCCCTGCCCGGCCACCAGCGCGCCAGCCACCTCGCGCGCGGCGGCGTGGACCTGCGCGAAGGTCGTGCGAATATCGCCATCGACAAGGAATTCGGTGTCGCCGTGCTGCGCGCAGAAGTGTTCGAAATAGGCCGAGAGCGTGGGCGGCGCGTTCTTGAGGATGGGCAGGGTGCGTCCGAACCGTTCGATCTTATCGGTTTCGAGCAGCTCACCAGGGGCGGTGATCCGGGTGACGATCGATTCAAGCGACTTGTCGAGTTCGGTAGTCATGCGGGGTCCTTGTCCAGCAGAACGGGCCCGCCCCTTTCGCGCCCCGATTCCTGTTCCCAAATTGCGTTTGCCGGGTTTGTTTCCCGGCCTCTCTGTGCCAAAAGGCGCCGCGATTGCTGCCGCCTTCCGGCAGCCCTGATGCTTAAGGGGTTCAGCTCTTGCTGTCACTACTGGCTGCTGCCGCAGCGCATGCACCGCTTAACTGGGCCGACTTTGGCCTCAAGACCTACCTGTTCCACATCGATACCCGCTGGGGCGATTTCCAGCTGCGCTGGTACAGCCTCGCTTACCTCGCGGGCATCGTCTTCGCTTACTGGCACGTGTCGAAGACCCTCAAGGCCCCCGGTGCGCCGATGGCGCAGCGCCATGCCGACGACTTGTTCTTCTATTGCACGCTGGGCGTGATCCTTGGCGGACGGCTGGGCTACGCTACCTTCTACACAGGCGGCGATACCGGCCTGCCCAGCCTGTGGACCCAGCCCGGCGAACTGATCAAGCTGTGGAATGGCGGGATGAGCTTTCATGGCGGACTGGTCGGCGTGCTGATCGCGATTGCCTGGGTCTGCTGGCGCAACGGCCTCAATTTCCTGCGCGTCTGCGATTACGTGGCAGTGCCGGTGCCGATGGGCATGTTCTTCGGGCGGCTGGCGAACTTCATCAATGGTGAGCTGTGGGGGCGTGAAGCCGGACCCGGGGTGCCCTGGGCGATGGTGTTCCCCGGCGGCGGCGATGTCGCCCGCCACCCCAGCCAGCTGTACGAAGCGCTGCTCGAAGGCGCGCTGCTTGCGGCGGTGCTGATCTACATGTTCTGGCGCACCCGCGCGCGCTGGCGCCCGGGCCTGCTGGTCGGCACCTTCACGCTGGGGATCGCGCTGGCGCGCTTCACGGTCGAATTCTTCCGCGAGCCTGATGCACAACTGGCTGACTTTGCCCGCCAGACCGGCTTTTCCATGGGCCAGTGGCTGACCATCCCGCTGATGCTGGTCGGGCTGTTCTTCATCGTCCGGGCAATGCGACTTCCGGCGATGGGCAGCATCGCCGCGCCGCCGCCCGAATCCGCTGCCGGATGAGTGAAGACGCGCCCGCAGAAACGCTGGCGGCAATCTTCCGGCGGCTGATTGCGAACACCGGGCCGATCAGCCTGCAGCACTACATGGGCGAGGCTAACGCGCGATATTATTCCTCGCGCGATCCGCTTGGGCTGGCGGGAGACTTCGTCACC
>JBJTMA010000209.1:0-3982 GCA_046063295.1 Novosphingobium sp. | reverse complement strand
CCTCGTCCGAGCCGTCGGCGATGCGCCCGGTCGGCGCGTTGAGCCAGCTGGTGCCCCAGTCGTCCTTGACCGAGGCATGTTCGTCGAACGGCAGCGCGGCGGTGCCCTGCAGGTCGAGCGCGAGTTCGGACAGCTTCTGCCGGCTGCGCACCGCGACCAGTTTCTGCAAGCTGCCTTCGGGGCCCGGCTGCATCCCGGCCTGCATCATCAGCATGGCGCGGCGGGTGATCGAATCGAGCCCGGCGCGCATCGCATGGTTGCGAGCGATTTCGGAACGGATGCGGCCGTCCTCGATCGCGGGCTTGCCGTTGATTTCGGCGCTCTTCGCCAGCTTGACGAATTCATTGAGGTGCGGGCCGAACCCGGCGCTGTCGGTGGCGATGTAGCGTTCGATCATCAGCGTGTGCAGCGCGAGGCCGAACCCGCCGCCGACTTCGCCCATGCGCTGTTCGTCTTCCAGCCGGACGTTGTCGAAGAACACCTCGTTGACGTGGCTGTCACCGCCAGCCAACTTGATCGGGCGGACTTCGACGCCTGGCGCCTTCATGTCGACCCAGAAGTAGGTCAGCCCCTTGTGCTTGGCGACGGTGGGATCACTGCGGGTGACGATCACCCCGTAATCGCAGTACTGCGCCCAGCTGGTCCAGACCTTCTGCCCGTTCATCCGCCAGCCGTTGCCATCGGGTTCGACCTTGGTCCGCAACGCAGCCAGGTCCGAACCGCCCGAGGGTTCGGAGAACAGCTGGCACCAGATTTCGTCGCCGCGCAGCGCCTTCTTCACGCGCTCCTTCACAAATTCGCGGTCCTGCCCGTAATGCATCATCATCGGGATCGGCATGCCGAGCGAGATGCCGAAGAACTGCACCGGCATACCGTACTGCATCTCTTCCGCATCGAAGGTGATCTTGTGCAGGTTCGACAGGCCCTGCCCGCCGAATTCAGCAGGCCAGTTGATCCCGGCGAACCCTGCATCGTACTTCGCGGCCATATATTCGCGGCCCAGCGCGAGGTCCTGTTCGACCGTGTTGCCGACGCGTGCGGCGCGGGCGTATTTCGGGGCCATGCTTTCGAGGAAAGCCCGGGCCTTGTCGCGGTAGGTGTCGAGTTCGCTCATTTCGCTTCTCCCGCGAGTTGATCGACCAGCAGGTCTTCCCAGAACAACATGTTGCCCTGCTCGATCGCCAGGCTGCGCGCGCGGCGCATGTGGAGGTGGAGCCCCTGTTCCCAGGTCACCCCGATCCCGCCGTGGATCTGCACGCAGTCACGCGCGGCGGTATCGTAAGCGAGCGTGGCGCTAAGCCGCGCGTCGGCGGCGGCGATCAGGAATTCGGGCGTACCTTCGCTCGCGGCGGCGTGGATGCAGTTGGCGCGGGCCACTTCGACCAGCCCGTAAAGCTCGGCGATGCGGTGCTTGATCGACTGGAACGCGCCAATCGGCTGACCGAAGGCCTTGCGGGTCACGGCGTATTCTCGCGCGATGTGGAGCAGCGCCTCGGCCCCGCCAACCTGTTCGTGGGCGGTGACCACCGCCATGCGGGCAAGTACGTCGCGGGCCAGGTCGAGCGCGGCCTGCCCCTCGGCCAGAACCTGCGCCGGCGTGTTCGCAAAGGCGAGGTCGGCATAGAGGCGGGTGTTGTCGAAGCTTGGCACAGCGGTGCGGGTTGCGCCGGCAAGGTCGGCGACGACCAAAACCGGCTGCCAGCCGCCGGTGGCCAGCACCACCGCAAGATCGGCCTTGAGCCCTCCGGGCACCGCCGGCTTGGTGCCGCTCAGCTTGCCATCCTCGAACTTGACCGCCGATGCCGTGGGAAGCGGATCGCCGCCCTCGGCAAAAGCGACCGTTGCGAGCTTCTCGCCGCTCGCAAGCGCTGCAAGATCGCCGGTAACGCCGCCCGCCAGCAAGGCCTGCGCCGCCCCATAACCTACGGTCAGGAACGGCGCCCCCGAAGTCGCCGCGCCTGCCGCCTGCGCCACCAGTCCCAGCTCGATCAGGCCAAGCCCCAGCCCGCCGTGCTCCTCGGGGATCGCCAGCGCGGTCCAGCCCTGCTCGACCGCGGTATCCCAGAATGGCTGGTCCACTTCGCCAACCTGCTCCAGCAACTTCAGCAGGCGCCCCTTGTCCATGCGGGCATCGAGCACCCTGCGGCTTTCGGTGGCGATAGCTTGCTGGCCTTCGTCATACAGTATCGACATGCGGCGAATCTCTCCCTTTGCCAGCTTTTTAATCGAGCGATTAAAGTTGGCAAGGGGGCCGCCCGCGCTGGTCGGCATGGAACCGGTTCCACGTTTTCCCCGAGAAGCAGCGAAAGTTCATACGTATGGGGCTGGACTTTGTGCTGCCGAACGCCATGACTGCTGCCAACCGGCAAAGCCGGGCAGGACAACGGGAGAACACACGTGGCCGCACCAATTACCGCAACTGGCGGAGCCGAAGGCGATTCCGGGCAGCACATCGACGCGCCCGAGCTGCGGCTGTTCGTCATGGCGCTGTTCTTCATCTTCGGCGGCATCACCAGCCTCAACGACGTGATCATTCCCAAGCTCAAGGAACTATTCACGCTCAACTATACCGAGGCGATGCTGGTCCAGTTCTGTTTCTTCACCGCCTATGCCGTGATCGGAATCCCCGGCGCGGCGCTGGTCAAGCGGATCGGCTATATGCGCGGCGCGGTTGTCGGCCTGCTGACCATGATGGTCGGCTGCCTGCTATTTATCCCCGCATCGCGCAGTGCAGCCTATCCGCTGTTCCTGTTCGCCTTCTTCATCCTCGCCAGCGGCGTGGTGGTTGTGCAGGTGGTCACCAACCCGCTGATTTCGCTGCTCGGCCCGGCCAAGACCACGTCGAGCCGGCTGACTTTCGCCCAGGCGTTCAATTCGCTCGGTACGGTGGTTTTCCCGAAAGTCGGCTCGACGCTGATCCTCGGCAGCCTTGCCGGGGTAACCGCGGCTCAGCTCAGCGGTGCTGCGCTCGATGATTACCGCATGGCCGAAACCCAGATCATCGCGAAGACCTACATCGGCCTCGCAGTCGCACTTGTGGTGGTTGCCGGAGCGGTCTGGATGAATCGCAATCGGCTGAAGCACGATGCCAACAGCGAAGACGGCGCACCGCTGGTCACCTTGCCGCGTTTCCTTATGGGCCTGGGCGTCTTTGCGCTGGGCGCACTGGCAGCCGTGTTTGGCTATCCCGCATTCTCGCTGCCGCTGATGCTCGCCGGCATCGTCGTCTGGTTGTACCACAATCGGCTGCTGACCTTGCCGCGCTTCTCATTCGGCGCGCTGTGCATCTTTCTGTATGTCGGCGCGGAGGTCGCGATCGGTTCGTTGATCGTCAATTACCTGCAGCAGAAGTCGGTGCTGGGTGTCGATGCGGAGACTGCGGGCTCGTACATCCCCTATTACTGGGGCGGTGCGCTGATCGGGCGCTTCATCGGATCGTGGGTCATGACCCGGGTCAGCCCCGGCAAGGTGCTGGCTTTCAACGGGATCGGCGCAATCGTTCTTGTGCTCATTTCAATGAACACCACCGGCGCGACCTCGGCCTGGAGCCTGCTGGCGGTAGGCCTGATGAATTCGATCATGTTCCCGACGATTTTCAGCCTTGCCTGCGAGGGGCTTGGCAGCAAGGCCGCGGACGGTTCGGGGATCATCAACATCGCGATCTTCGGCGGCGCGGTGATCCCGGTGCTGACCGGCAAGATGGCTGACATGGCCAGCCTTTCCACCTCGCTGATCCTGCCGATTGCCTGCTATGCGATAATCGCCGTGTTCGGCTGGTGGGCGGCGGGCCGCAACGCGACGCCCGCCTGACCGCAGCTTCTGCGCTTGCCTTTGCGGTGATTCGCCGTTAGGGGCGCGCGCTTCACTGACACGTGTTTCAGGGTCTGCCTGGCTAAATAGGCTGCCAGGGCCGTCCTTACGTGTCTCAGTCTAGGAGACGAAAATGCCTAAGCTCAAGACGAAGAGCGGCGTCAAAAAGCGC
>JBJTMA010000208.1:0-6706 GCA_046063295.1 Novosphingobium sp. | reverse complement strand
GGAGAAGGTCTTGTGCAAGTTGATGTGCATCGCATCGACGCCAAGGTCGCCCGGGCGAACCTTGCCGACGATCGCGTTGAAGTTCGCGCCGTCGCAATAGACATATCCGCCCGCAGCGTGGACCGCGTCGGAGATTGCCTTCATGTCGCGCTCGAACAGCCCGCAGGTATTCGGGTTGGTGATCATCACCCCGGCAACGTCTGGCCCGAGCCGAGCCTTCAAGGCATCAAGATCCACCCGGCCATCGGCGGTCGCAGGAATATTCTCGATGCTGAAGCCCGCGAACGCTGCGGTGGCGGGATTGGTGCCATGCGCGCTTTCGGGGACGAGGATGACTGTGCGGTTTTCACCGCGTGCTTCGAGCGCGGCCTTGATGCACAGCACCCCGCAAAGCTCGCCATGCGCGCCGGCCTTCGGCGTCATGGCCACGCCGTGCATCCCGGTCAGCGTGATCAGCCAATGCGCGAGTTCGTTGATCACCTTCAATCCACCCTGCACGGTCTGAACCGGCTGCAGCGGATGGATGTCGGCAAAGCCCGGCATTCGCGCGACTTTCTCGTTGAGACGCGGGTTGTGTTTCATTGTGCACGAACCGAGCGGGAACGGCCCCAAATCGATCGCGTAGTTCTGTCGGCTGAGGCGCGTGTAATGGCGCACCGTTTCGGGCTCGGTCAGCCCAGGCAGCGCGGCGGGCGCGGTGCGCAACTTCCCGGCCAGGCTGCCGAGCGGTTCGAACTCGGGCTCGTCGATATCGACCCCGGTCGCGTCGAACCGGCCAAGTTCGAAGATCAATGCTTCCTCGAGCATCAGCGCGCGGTCACCGCTTGCTGTGGACTGCACAGCGTCTTCGTGGTTGGGATGCTGTGCAGGGCCCAATTCGGGGCGCCATCCGCTGGCGTTCGGCGCGTTCATGCCAGCACTCCTTCCAGGGCTGTCGCAAAGGCTTCGATGTCCTCCGCAGTGGTGCATTCGGTCGCGGTCACCAGCAGGCCACTGGCCAGTTCGCTTGAGCCGGGGAACAGTCGCCCGAGCGAGACACCGCCAAGGATGCGCTGCTCGGCCAGCTCGCGGACCACCTCACGCGCATCGCGCGGGAGGATCAGCGTGAACTCGTTGAAGTAGCTGGTATTGAGTACCGAGACCCCCGGCACCTGCGCCAGGCGATTGGCCGCCATCTGCGCGCGCGCGTGGTTGAGCTTGGCAAGTTTCGCCAAGCCGGCGCCACCGAGCAAGGTCATGTGAATACTGAAGGCCAGCGCGCAAAGCCCTGCATTGGTGCAGATATTGCTTGTCGCCTTCTCGCGCCGGATGTGCTGCTCGCGCGTGCTGAGCGTGAGCACGTAACCGCGCTTCCCCTCTGCATCCACAGTCTCGCCGCAGAGCCGCCCGGGCATCTGTCGCACGAATTTCTCGCGGCAACCGAACAGGCCAAGGTACGGCCCTCCGAATTGCAGCCCAACGCCGAGCGACTGCCCCTCGCCCACCACGATGTCCGCGCCGAGATTGCCAGGGGCTTCGAGCAGGCCCAGCGCGACCGGCTCGGTCACCACCGCGATCAGCAGCGCGCCCTTTGCATGCGCCGCTTCGGCGATTGCGGCCAGATCGGGGATCCGGCCGAGTACGTCGGGGTATTGCACCACCACGCACGACGTCTGGTCGTCGATCCCCGCGATCAGACCTTCGGGATCGGGTTCGGCGACCAGCTTGGGCGGTTGCGCATCGACCGTATCGCCGGTGAACTTCGCCATCGTGGAGATCGTCGCGGCGTAATGCGGGTGCAGGCCGCAGCTGAGCAGCGCACGGCTGCGCTTGGTCACCCTGCCCGCCATAGCCACCGCTTCCCAGCATGCGGTCGAGCCATCGTACATCGAGGCATTGGCTACCTCGACCCCGAACAGCCGCGCGACCTGAGTCTGGAATTCGAACAGCACCTGCAGCGTGCCCTGCGCGATTTCGGGCTGATAAGGGGTATAGGCGGTGAGAAACTCGCCGCGCTGGATCAAATGATCGACCGAGGCTGGGATGTGGTGCTTGTACGCCCCCGCCCCGAGGAAGAACGGTACTGAACCAGCGCTAATATTCTGCGCCGCGAGCGCGCCCATATGCCGTTCCACCGCCATTTCGCTGGCGTGGAGCGGGAGATCGGCGATCGGTCCGGAGAGCCGAGCTTCGGCGGGGACGTCGACAAACAGGTCATCGATGGTCGCGGCGCCGATCACCCCGAGCATTTCGGTGCAGTCGGCTGGAGTCAGGGGAAGGTAGCGCATCGTTCTTATAGCCCCGCCACGTACTCGTCATAGGCAGCACGATCCATCAGGCCGTCGAGTTCGCCCTTGTCGCTCAGTGTCAGGCGGAACAGCCAGCCGCCGCTTTCGGGATCGGTGTTGACCAGCTCGGGCTCGCCTTCGAGCGCGCCGTTGGCTTCAGTGACGGTGCCCGAAACCGGAGCATAGACGTCGCTCGCCGCCTTCACGCTGTCGACCACGCAGGGCGCGTCGCCCTTTTTAAGGGCCGAACCCGCTTCGGGCAGATCCACGAAGGTGATGTCGCCCAGCTGGCCCTGCGCATAGTCGGTAATGCCGACAGTGCCGGTGTCGCCGTCAACCTCGATCCATTCGTGGTCCTGGGTGTAATAGGTCGTCATGAAAGGCACTCCTCAGCGGTGATAGCGGTGGGGGACAAAGGGAAGCGGGGCGACGGTCGCGGGTAGGCGCTTGCCGCGAACGTCGATTTCGAGCGCGGTGCCCGGAGCAGCGTGGCTGCTGGCGACATAAGCCACGGCGATGGGCTTCTCGAGGGTGGGTGAGAACCCGCCTGAAGTCAGCACGCCAACCTTCTCGTTTCCGGCATAGACTTCGGCACCTTCGCGTGCGGCTTGGCGGCCTTCGAGCGTCAGGCCAACCCATTTGCGCGAGGTTCCTTCGGCCAGTTCGCGCAGCACGCGCTCCGCCCCGATAAATCCGCCTTCGCTGCGGCGCCGCTTGTTGATTGCGAACAACAGCCCCGCTTCGATCGGGCTGGTCTCGGGCGAAAGGTCATGGCCGTAAAGCGGCAGACCGGCCTCAAGCCGCAGCGAATCGCGCGCACCAAGGCCGATCGGCTTGACCTCGGGCTGGGCGGCGATCGCATCGGCGACCTTTGCTGCCTCATCCGCCGGGATCGAGATTTCGAAGCCGTCCTCGCCGGTGTAGCCCGAGCGCGAAATCCACGCGTCGATACCGGCGATCTTGAAAGCCGCGCCCTTCATAAAGGTCAGCTCGGCAAGCGGCTTGTCTCCGCTTGCCACCCGGTCCAGCGCGGCGAAGGCTTCAGGCCCCTGCAGCGCCAGCAGCGCCGCGTCTTCCATGTGGTTGATCGCAACCTCGTCGGGCAGGTGCTCGCGCAGATGGGCGATATCGTCCCACTTGGTTGCGCCGTTGACGACGAGGTAGAAGCCTTCGCTCCAGCGGGTGACCATCAGGTCGTCGAGCACGCCGCCGTTCTCGTCGAGCAGCATCGAATAGCGCGGGCCGTCTTCCTTCAGCGTCGAAAGGTCGATCGGCAGCACCGCTTCGAGGGCGGCTTCGACGCCCTCGCCCGAGATGTAGAGCTGCCCCATGTGACTGACATCGAACAGTCCGGCATGCGTCCGGGTCCACAAGTGCTCGGCGATGATGCCTTCATACTTCACCGGCATGTGGTAGCCGGCGAACTCGACCATGCGACCGCCTTTGGCCCGGTGCCACGCGTCGAGCGGCAAGGTGAGGACTTCGGGTTCTTCGAACAGGTCTTCGGGATCGGACACAGGACAGGGCTCCGCACAGGACAAACGTCTCGTGCCCCCTCTGTCACGGAAACCTGAGAGCTTTCCCCGTACCTGACGGTTCGGGTTACCCCTTCGGCGGCCCTTGCCGGAGCAAGGACACTTTCCAGAGTGCCACTATCGACCCACGCGGTCCTTTGGCCTGAGAGATTCCGGGGCGGTTGCTCCTTCGGCGCCTGATGACGAATCACCAGGGCTCTCCCGCGCGATCAGCGACGCTGATGGTCATGACCGTATGACTTAATGGTGTCAATCGCGAGGGGCCATATCCTCCCCGACTCGCGAAGGAACTAAGCTCTGCTCGCCGCCCGCAGTATCGCGTCGTGTTCGAACACGAAACGCCCGGCCATCTTTTCCCGGGTCAAGCCGACAATGGCCCGCGCGACGACATCGGCCTTGATCGATCGGTACTTGGCATATTCACCATGCAGCGCAAGATCGACCAGCGGGCTGGCGATCATCGCAATACGTTCACCTGGACGCAGTTCGCCGCGCTGGCCGCGCAGCAGGCCGGGGCGGATGATGTCGAGCCGGGGCAAGCCGAGCTTGCCGAGCTTTTGTTCGACTTCACCTTTTACACGGAGGTAAAAATTCTTCGCAGCCGGATCGGCTCCGACCGAGGAAATTGCGATCATCTGGCGCATGTTTGCAGCCTTGGCTGCGCGTGCGCAGGCCAGCACCAGGTCTTCATCGACCGCGCGGAACGCTGCTTCATCTTTGCCGGACTTCTTCCACGTTGTGCCGAGCGCGGATACCAGCACGTCGGCACCCGACGCCGCAATCGCATCGTCCCAGTTCGCGGGATCGGCAAGCAGCACTTCCATCCGCGCGCCCGCCGGCAGCTTGAACTCCCGCCGGGCAACCGCGACGATCCGCAGGTCGGGTCGGCCCACCGCCAGCCGGATCAGACTCGATCCGATCATTCCCGAGGCACCGACCAGCGCAATGCGGGTCACTTTAGACATTGCGCAGGTCCTCGGGCGTCTCACCATAGATCTGCCGGTGCGCGGCGATTGCGAAGCGGTCGGTCATCCCGGCGATGTAATCTGCGATATGGCGGCTGCAGGCGGGTTCCTCGTACGGGCAGCGCGCAGCCCAGTTGCTTTCCATCAGCTCGGGATCCTGTGCATAGGCGGCGAACAGCTGGGCCGTCACCGCGCGCGCGCGATTTGCCGTCCGCAACTGCTGCGGGTGATGATAAAGGTTCTCGTACATGAAGGTTTTCAGGCTGCGCTCGTGCTCGGCCATCCCACTGGAAAACCCAACACTCGCACGGGCAGCGGCGCGAACGTCGGCGACCGAGCCAAAGTCCTTCACCCGTACCGACGTTTCGCCGATCAGGTCATTCACCATCATCCCGATCTGGCCCCGCACCAGTTCGCGCAAGCGCCGGTCTTGCGGGGCGTGGGGAAACTTCGCTTCGATCGCGCGCCATTGGTCGGCCACGAAATCGATGGTGAGCAACTGGTCGAGGTGAAGGAACCCAGCGCGTAGCCCGTCGTCGATATCGTGGTTGTCATAGGCGATATCGTCGGCAATCGCCGCGACCTGCGCCTCCAGGCTCGGCCAGGTCTGCAGGTCAAGCGGATAGGCCGCGTCAAGCTCGGCCAGCGCCCAGGGCACCATGCCTAGAGGGCCATTGTGCTTGGCCAGGCCTTCGAGCACTTCCCAGCTGAGGTTGAGACCGTCGTGCTCGCAATAGGGGCTTTCGAGCCGCATCAGTACGCGCAGGCAATGCGCGTTGTGATCGAAGCCGCCCCATTTCTGCATCGCATTGTCGAGCGCTTCCTCGCCCGCATGCCCAAACGGTGGATGGCCGATATCGTGCGCCAAGCACAGGGCCTCGGTCAGGTCCTCATCAAGTCCCAAAGCGCGGGCGATCACCCGGCCGATCTGCGCAACTTCAAGGCTGTGGGTCAGGCGGACCCGGTAATGATCGCCATCCGGCGCGACAAACACCTGCGTCTTGTGGCGCAAGCGGCGGAAGGCGATCGAATGGACGATGCGGTCACGGTCGCGCTGCCACGCACTTCGCGGACCGCGCGCCAGCGACGCCTCAAGCGGAAACTCACGCCCCCTGCTTTGCGCCGGATCGCTGGCGTAGCGCGCTCTCAACCGCCCATGATCCAATCCACCGCAGCCTCGGCATGGATACGGGTGCAATCATAGATCGGCAGGACATTGGCCTGCGTGGGCACAACCATTTCCAGCTCGGTGCAGCCCAAGACGACTGCCTGCGCCCCGTCCTGCGCCAGATTGGTGATGATGGTCTTCAATTCACGCTCGCCATTCCTGCTCGCCTTGCCGAGCAGCAGCTCATCGTAGATGATCCGGTCCAGCGTATCGACAAAGGCCATCTCTGGCGGAAGCAGTTCGATATCTTTCGCGATCAGCTTCTGGCGATAAAAGCTTTCGAGCATCACGTTGCGCGTGCCTATCAGCCCTGCCTTCCTGATGCCGTCCTGTGCCATCCTGTCAGCGACGCATTCGGCGATGTGGATCACCGGCACCTTCACCGCGGCCGCGACAGAATCGTAGACCTTGTGCATCGAATTTGCACCGATGATGATCGCGCTTGCCCCTGACTTTTCCAAGCGCTTGGCACTGTCCGAAAGGACGCCCGCCGCGCGCTTCCATTCCTCCGCGGTGGAAAGCCGCGAAAGGTCCGCAAAGTCGAGGCTCTCGATCAGCAGCGGTGCGCTGTGACGCGGTCCGGCCTTGGCCTGGACCAGCTTGTTGATACGTTCGTAGTAGCTGCGGGTCGACAGCCAGCTCATGCCGCCGATCAGGCCAAGTTTACGCAAACCGAATACTCCCGGGTCAAAACGCCCCCGTTTGGGGCGCGTTTAGGGGAGCAAGGCGCGAAGGTCCAGTCGCGGCAAGAATCAGCCGGGCGCTGATGGC
>JBJTMA010000207.1:0-4325 GCA_046063295.1 Novosphingobium sp. | reverse complement strand
CTGCCCGCGCCGCTTTGGCGACCGAGCGGGTGCGGGCGAGGTGGAACAGGAACCCGGCTTGGCGCTCAGGTGTCCACCCATCGGCCCGCTTGCGCGAGGGCACCGGGACGAAGGCCGGGACGCGGATGTGGCGGGAGGGTTTGGGAGTGGGTGCGGGGGTGGTTTTCATCTGCGAGGGTAAGGCAGATTTTTGCGGTGTAGGAAAATCGTTTTGGCCATGCTCGGCCGCTATCCCAAATCGATCGCGATGATCTCGTGCCTTTGCACATGCGGCACATCGACCCACAGCCGACCACTTGCCCGCCGAACCTTTGCGGCTCGATCGGCTTCCAGCAGCCGAACCGACCTGACTTTCGCACCCACCGGAATTTCCAGGCTCACTGTGAACGGCCCGACGGGAACGGTCTCCCGGATATATCCCTTCATGGCTGACGGGTTGTTGAGATTGACAAGGTGAGCGGTCAGCGAGTCTTCCTGCCGCCAGTAGCTGACATCGATCAGCCCCGCGCCTTCAACGCTCAGCGGCGGTGATCCGCCCCCCGCCCAAGCGACCGCATTGCGCAGCAAGGTGAGGTGATCCTCCGCGCCGTGTTCCCAGAAGGCAGCGTCGATATTGAACGGGAAGTATACCACCCGCCCCTTCCCGAAGCTGCGGGCAAAGGCCATCGGCAGGTTTGTCGTCGGTTCGCGTGGATAGACGGCTTCGGCAGGCAAGGCCGGATAGCTTTTGATCAGATGCAGGGGTACTTGCGTATCGCCCTCGCGCGGGGCGATCTGGACCAGGCTGGTTCCGGCAACGATCCGGCCCGCATCGGTCAGGCCGGTGGTGAGCGGATGAGCTCCATCGACGCTGATATAGGCATTGTCGACCTTGCGATCGAGCTTACCCGCAAAGTCGCAGCCGAACAGTTCGGCGAGGCCGAAGTTGGGTCGATCGGCACCCTGCTCGTCATAAAGTGAGGTCTCGCCGGTTGCGACCAGTGCGCCGCCATTTGCAACGTAGTCGCGCAGGCGCGCGCATTGCGAGTCTGACAGGCAGGCGATGTTGGGCAGGACCAGGACCTTGTACTTGCCGATGACCGCCTGCTCGAGTTCGCGATCATCTACCAGCGCGAAAGGCACCCGCGCTTCGACCAGCGCCTGATAGAAACCGTTCACCGCAGCATCGTTTCCCCCGGCGGTCATGGCGCTGACCGGTGGAAGCGACGGGGTCGTCCCGGAGCGGAAGTTCGACAGGGTCTGTACCGACTGCATCATGGCAACCGAGGCAAGGTTGGCAGTGTTTCGGAAATAGCGCTCGTGCCGGGAGTGCCAATTATAGGCAGCCTCGATCGCCGACATCCACCGTTTGTCGAACAGTTCGGCTTTGAACTTGATCAACCACGGCCGGTACCCCTGCGCTATGCCATCGTGCATGAAGGTCAGGGTCTCGTCGATCGACTGAACCGAATCCTTGAAGGAATCCTGTGCGACGTTGAAGCTGCCGGCGATCGGCCCGCCTTGCATTACGCATGCCGCTTCCTTGGCGCCCCGTCCTGCAGCCCAGATCGGCACCGAAGCCGGGCGGCCTTGCTGATCGGCGTAAATCGCCCGAAAGGTCTCGCGCAAACGCTTGGGGTCGAGCCGCTGCCAGCTGGAACCCGGCGCGAACAGGCCCTCCGGATTGATCGCGCGGATCGCGTCTGTGTAACAGCGCATCTGGGCGAAGCGCTTTTCGTCGCTCCACGCCCCATAGGCCCGCGCTGCAGGATCCTGGCGGTTGAACGCCGTAACCGGCAGGGCAAGTCCGCTCGCCGCGCGGAACTCGGTTTTGCAGGTTTCGCAGTAGCACACACCGACCAGTCCGCCCGACCAGCGGTTGCCGAAAATCCCATCCACCGGATAGGTCGCGGCGATCTCGCGGATGATCTGCGGGAGCCAGTCGAAGCTGACCGCACCGTTGGGGCAGGTAAGGTATAGCGATGGATCGGCGGGATGCTTGCGCGGCTCACCCGTAGCGGATCGCGCAACCCATTCCGGATGAGCGGCCAGCGCATCGGCCCGCATCACGCTCGGATCGACCCTGGCAAGCACCCGCATGCCCATCGCCTTGCAAGCCTTGGCCATGTCCCCGAAAATATCGAGATCGCCAAGATATTTGCTGCGCTGGTGGAACGGAACCTTGGTCGGGTAAAACGCCAGGATGCCACCGGCTCCCAAGCACACGCCCTGCACCTTGCTGCGTCGCATGAAATCCAGCCACATGCCCGGATCGAAGCGCCCGGGATCGTCTTCGGTGAAGTTGATCTGCATCCAGCGCATCGGCTGCCACACCCAGTCCGGCGCGGCAGCTGCTTCGGCGCGCGAGGCGAACAGGGGGGCTGATCCGCTCGCCGCGCCAAGCAAGGTCATGCCCGCCAGCGCTTGTCGGCGATCGAGCGTGAAGCGGGGTCCGGATGGTTGATTCGCGATTCGCATGACGATTTCCATGTGGCACCGCATCGCCGAAAGGGAATGATCTCAAAGGAGACACGCTGGGGCAACGCTTCGAAGTACAATGCTAGCCAAATTTTCCGGTGGGGTATTGTCCAACGCCGCAACATCGCTCGGGCGACAGCACTGCCAGCCAGTTCCTTTGCTTGACAATCGCGTGCCAGAGGCATCTCTTACCCCCCGGGTTGCCGGCAGAGTGGGAGACTACACGTGGCAGACACCGCAAGATCGCTGGCGCTGTTCCCGGCGGCCCTGATCGCTTGCACCGCGCTGGCGGCCTGCGGAGAGAAGAGCGGCGGCTCGGGCAATGCCACTGCTTCCGGCTCGGCCGCGGCGGCGGCTCCGGCGAGCCAGCTGTTTCCCGATGACTTCAAGGGGGTCTGCTCGGGCGCCTCGGTCGCGGCGGCGACTGCGTTCGATCCGGCGGCGGCGGCGCACAAGGCGCTGTTCTTTTCGACCTACAAGGACGACCTGACCGATTCGTCGAGCTCGCTCCCGCCCGACTGGACGGTGCAGTGGTCGCAGCAGGGCGACGCGCTCAAAGCCATCGATCTGGTGGTCTGCGCGCGGCGCACTGCGGCGACCGAGGTCAAGGTCTGCGACGGCTACAAGGACGACGACAAGCCGACCCAGAACAAGGTCCGTTGGCACACCGCGACCTATGAATTGACGGTGCGCGAGGCGCAGAGCGGCAAGCAGATCGCGCAATCGACCGCCGAGGCGACCAGCACCAGCTGCCCGATGTTCATGAGCTTCGACGGCGACAACGAAACGGTCGACGGCTACGCCTCGCTCTCGGACACCGTCGTCGCCGATTTCCTCCGGCCGCACATCAAGAAGTAGCGGGTCAGGCGGCGCGCTGGCTGCGCTCGACCGCTTCCTGATTGAGCATGTCGGCGAGCAGGAAGGCCAGCTCGATCGACTGCGCCGCGTTTAGCCGCGGGTCGCAGTGGGTGTGATAGCGGTCAGCCAGGCCTTCCTGGGTAATCGCCACGGCACCGCCGGTGCATTCGGTCACGTCGCGGCCGGTCATCTCGATATGGATGCCGCCGGCGTGGGTTCCTTCGGCGCGATGCACGGCGAAGAAGCCCTTCACTTCGGACAGGATGCGGTCGAACGGCCGCGTCTTGTAGCCGTTGTCCGCCTTGATCACGTTGCCGTGCATGGGGTCGCAGCTCCACACCACCGGGTGGCCCTCGGCCTTCACCGCGCGCACCAGCGGGGCGAGGCCCGCCTCCACCTTGTCATGCCCGAAGCGGCTGATCAGGGTCATGCGCCCGGCTTCGCGCGCTGGGTTCAGCGTGTCGAGCATCTTCAGCAAGGCATCGGGCGTCAGCGACGGCCCGCACTTCATGCCGATAGGATTGCCCACGCCGCGCAGGTATTCGACATGCGCCGACCCTTCGAAGCGAGTGCGATCCCCGATCCACAGCATGTGCGCGCTGGTATCGTACCAATCGCCAGTCAGCGAATCGCGCCGGGTCATCGCCTGCTCATAGCGCAAGTGCAGCGCTTCATGGCTGGTGTAGAAGCTGGTGCCCTGCAGCTGCGGCACGGTCTGCGGATCGATCCCGCAGGCTTCCATGAAATCGAGCGCCTCGCCGATCCGGTCGGCCGTCTGTGCAAACCGGTCCGCCCACGGGATGCGGCCCATGAAATCGAGCGTCCACTGGTGGACCTGGCGCAGGTTGGCATAGCCGCCGGTCGAGAAAGCGCGCAGCAGGTTGAGCGTCGCAGCCGACTGCGAATAGGCCTGGAGCAGGCGCTGCGGATCGGGAATGCGCGCTTCGGGGGTGAATTCGATCCCGTTGATGTTGTCGCAAAGGTAGCTCGGCAGTTCGACCCCGCCCTGC
>JBJTMA010000206.1:0-6689 GCA_046063295.1 Novosphingobium sp. | reverse complement strand
GTAGAAAGCGTCGAACCTCAGGTGATGGAAGTCGTCCGGGCGCATTTCCGCCCCGAGTTCCTCAACCGCCTAGACGAGATCATCCTGTTCCACCGCCTCGGCCAGGAACATATGGCGCCGATCGTCGAGATCCAGGTCGATCGGGTCGCGAAACTGCTCAAGGACCGCAAGATCACGCTTGACCTCACCGATGCCGCCAAGCGCTGGCTGGGCCGGGTGGGCTATGATCCGGTCTACGGCGCGCGGCCATTGAAGCGCGCGGTGCAGCGCTATCTGCAGGACCCGCTTGCCGAGAAACTGCTGGGCGGCAAGATCCCGGATGGTAGTACGGTCAGGATCGACGAGGGCGACGGCGCACTGACCATTTCGGTCTAGTCGCCTCGGCCTAGCTTGGCGGAATGAAGGGCTGGCTGATTGCCTTGAACGCAGGCAGCGCTTCGGCTTGCGCGCAATGCGCGGCGAGTGCTGGATGGTCGTCGAGCTGGACTAGCCAGCCATAGGCCTCACTGAGAAACCGCGCGACGCAGGCCACTGCGATGTCGTCATGGCCGGGCGCAGCGCCGTGCCACCATTCGGTGTCGCGCGCCGCACACTCCGCCTCCAGCGCGGCGAGGCCTCGGCGGATCTGGTCCTCGCTGCGGCTGACGAACATTTCGTCGAGCGAGGGGGCGAATAGCCGCGCACAGAAATATGCCACGGCCTTGTCGGCGATGCCGGTGGCCAGTGCGATCCGTTTGAAGGCGGCGCGGCGCGGCGGTCCGCCCGCTGCGATCAGGGCACGGTCGCGGCCGTGAAGTTCGTCGAGATGGTCGAGGATCGCTCCGCTGTCGATCAGCGCCTCGCCACCGTTCAGGACAAGGGTGGGAACCCTGCGCAGCGGGTTGTGCTGCTGGAAATCGGCTCCCTGTCCGAAGCTCGACAAGGGCAGATGCTCGAACTCGATCCCATAGAGCGTGAGCGCGATGCCCACCCGGCGGACGAAAGGACTGTCGAACTGGCCGATCAACTGCATCGCGAATTCCTCAAATGGAAAGGGCGGCGAGGTTTCCCGCGCCGCCCTTCCTGTGTCGTGTTGACTGGTAAGAGGGTTACCAGCTGGCCTTGAACCCGGCGTACATGAAGCGGCCGATGGTGTCGTACGGATCGCCGCCGGCAGTGCCGAGGAGACCGTAAGGCGGCTTCTTGTCCATCAGGTTGTCGACGCCGATGTAGAAGTTGTACTTGTTGTTATCGACCGAGAAGTTCAGCCGGACGTTGTGATAGATCACACCCGGGTAGAACACTTCCTTGGTCAGGTCGTTGTTCTGCGGATCGAGCACGGCGAGCTTGCCCGCGACGCAGGTCCGGCCCGAGAAGCCGGTCAGCCCGTTTGCCGGGCAAATGCCGGTGTAACGGTTCTGGTCTTCCCACAGGCCGATCGTCTGCTTGCCGATGTAGCGCGCAGTGTAAGTGAAATCGACCGGGCCGAAATCATAGTTAAGCGACGCGTTGGCCGACCACAGCGGATCGCCCAGTTCGCCCAGCTGGCGATCCGGAACGGTCGGGTTGGTGAGGTCGGTGTAGTTGTCGAGCAGCATCACGCGGGTCGCGATCGCACGCATCGACAGCTTGTCGCCGTTGCCGAAGGTGTGCTTGTACGACACGTCGATGTCGATGCCTTCGGTCTTCTGCTTGGCGAAGTTCACACCGGTGGTGACACCGGCGTACTGGCCGAACAGACCGCTGCCCGAACCCGCGCGCGGCAGGACGCCGTTGGGATCGGTCGGGATCGACGAGCAGTACGGGTTCGAAGCGAACGGCGTTGCGCTGTCGAAGCAGAGCGACATCAGCAGGCCCAGCGACGGCGAAGCGATCAGGTTCTTCACCTCGATCCGGTAGTAATCGACCGTGATGTTGAGGCCCGGAATCCAGCGCGGTTCGAGCACCATGCCGACCGTGAAGCTCTTGCCCTTTTCGTTGGCCAGGTTGGCGTTGCCGCCGCTCTGGAACGAAATGGTCTGCGAGCGGGCAAGGCAGTTGACGAACGGAGCGCCGATCGCACCCGGGAACGCGGTACCGGCGCACTCGGCGACGGTGGCAGCGTTGTAAGTGGTCGGGACACCGGCCGCAGCGCAGTTTGCAGCACGGTTCGGGTTGCCGGTGATCGCGCCGCTATCGCACGGATCGGTGATCGATGCGAAGTTCTGGTTAAGCGCACCGAACAGGTCGAGCTGGGTCGGCGCACGGACCGAGGTTGCATAGGCAACGCGGAAGCGGACGTCGTCAACCGGGGCGTAGATGCCGTCGATGTTCCAGGCCCACACCGTGCCCGCGCTCGAATTGTAGTCCGAGACGCGGCCCGCACCGCGGACGGTGAGTTCCTTGGCGAGCGGCATGTCCTTGAGCAGCGGCAGGTCGATTTCGCCGAAGGCTTCCTTGACGGTCAGCTTGGGCGGGTTGAACGGCTGCAGCGCGTTGAGGAAGGTCGAACCCGAAGCGGTCAGCGGATCCCAGGCCGAACGGGCCAGTTCTTCGCGATATTCGCCGCCGAAGGCGAAACCGATCGGACCGCCTGGCAGGCTGAATGCCTGCGAGGTATCGCCCGCGACCGTCAGGTTGACGTCGAATTCCTCGGCATGCTCCTCGCGGGTTGCCGTGGTGTTGACGAATGCCAGAGCCGCAGCGCTGGGCGCGCCATAGCCGAACACATTAACCGGAACGCAGTCCGGACGGGTGTTGGTCACGCTGTTGACGCGGCAGATCACCTTCTGGCCCGACGAGTTGAGCACGAAGTTGGTGCCGGTGTAGCCGACCGGCGCCACAACCGCGTCAGCCGCGATCAGGAAGCCATCCGGGTTCTGACGGTTGAGATCCCACAACTTCAGGTTGTTGATCGAACGCTGGTGGCTGTCGAAACGGCCGTAGTTGACCGACAGATCGTAGGTCCAGTCGTCGTTGAAGGTGCCGCGCAGGCCGCCGACCACGCGGTAGGTATCGCGCTTGTGGACTTCACCGCGACCGCCGAAGTCGATGTTGAAGCGGCTCATCGTGAAGGTGCCGGTGGCCACGTTGGAGCACAGGCCGAAGCTCTGCATTGTCGCCAGCGCAGCCGGGGTGATGAACCCGTTGCTGCACTGCAGTTCGCTGATCTTCGCGCGTTCGGCGACCGAGTTGCCGAACGCGGTCTTGAGCGAACCCTGCCAGAAGCTGGGCTGCCCTTCCTGGTTGGCCCAGACGTGGACGTACTTGCCTTCCCAGTAGAACTGCAGCGCGTCGCTGAAATCATAGTGGAACAGCACGTTGGCATCATAGCGTTCGACGCCCGCAAACATCATGCCGGTGTTGCGCAGGGTCGATCCCTGACCGCCGATCTGGTTGCCCGAACCGGCCGGCGCGAACGACAGGGTCGGCGTATCGATGAACACGCTGCCGTCCGAAGCGAAGCGGACATAGCGGCGCGTCGGGTTGCTCGACGCGTCGATCGCGCCGAGCGTGCCGCCATCGCTGATCGCCGAGTTGCGCACGCCGCAGACAAAGGCCTGGTCGAAGATGTTGTCAGTACCGTTGGGCTCACCGCCGGTGGGCTCGATGGTGTTGAACTGGCAGCGGCCGGAGAAGGCGCCGGTGATGTCGTCGCGGTCACGGAAGTAGACCGGTTCCTGACGGGCATATTCGGCGGAAATCGCGATGTTGCCGCGGCCGTCGGCGAAATTGCGGCCGAAGGTGCCCGAAACGAAGTAGGCGCCGCGATCGTGGTGCGACGAGATGCCGCCCTGGCCGCGCAGGCTGATGCCGTCAAAGTCGCGCTTCAGCACGAAGTTGACCACACCGGCAACCGCGTCCGAACCGTAGATCGCCGAGTTGCCGCCGGTCACCACGTCGACGCGCTCAAGCAGGTCGACCGGGATCGTGTTGACGTCGACCGCGTACTGACCGGGGCGCGAGGTAATGTGGCGCTTGCCGTTGACCAGCACCAGGGTGCGGGCGGTGCCCAGACCGCGAAGATCGAGGATGTTGAGGCCGGCGGTGCCGATGAAACGGGTCGAGTTGCCCGAGCTGAAGGTCGAGCGCAGCGACGGCAGGTCGTTCAGCGCGTCACCCAGCGAGACGCTGCCCTTGTCGGTCAGTTCCGAAGTGCTGACCGAAGTCAGCGGAACCGGCGAGCTGAGTGTCGGGCGGGTAAGGTGCGAACCGGTGACGATGATTTCGCCCTTTTCGTCCTTGTCGCAGATGCCGTTGCTGTTGTCGTCAACGCACTGAGCCGAATCGGCCGGAGCGGTCGATGCCGCGTCCTGGGCGTGCGCGGCGGTGGCGCCGCCAAAAGTCATAAGAGCTGCTGCCAGCGTCGCACCTTGCAGGCAGGTTGCGGCGGAAAATGCCGACTTACGGATAAAATTCATGGTGTTGCCCCTTGGTCCTCGATCCCGATTATACGGGTAGAAGTTGATTATCTTCGTGCCGCGGAATGCGCCGCCAGCACGCCACAGATCCCGCGCGCGGAACCGGATTTGGCCATCCTGAAAGATGTGTCACGCAGTGGCAATTCTCGAAAAGGCCAACATGAACTTTCGGTCATGATTGTGTTCATTTTGTCACAGGAGTGTATCGCTTGGTTGCACCGCATCGCTCCACGGGCACCTTGACGCTGCCCCAAGGGGACCTTAATCGCTCGATTAAATCAATTTGCAAAAGGACTCGGGAAATGGCCACAGCCTATATCGTCGATGCCGTGAGGACCGCCGGGGGGCGCCGCGGCGGCAAGCTTGCCGGGATTCACCCGGTCGATCTCGCGGCGGCTACGCTTGACGCACTGGTCGAACGCACCGGGATCGACCCCGCTGCGATCGACGACGTGGTGATGGGCTGTGTCGGGCAAGGCGGCGAGCAGGCCAACCAGGTCGGCCGCAACGCTGTGCTCGCTTCGAAGCGCCTGCCGCGCTCGGTGCCGGCGGTGACGATCGACCGCCAGTGCGGCTCCTCGCAGCAGGCGATCCAGTTTGCCGCCCAAGCGGTGATGAGCGGTACCCAGGACGTGGTTATCGCCGCCGGTGTCGAAAGCATGAGCCGCGTGCCGATGGGCTCGACCACCATGCTTTATCTCAAGGAAGGCATGGGCTCGTCGCGCTCGCCGGGCATCGCCGAGAATTACCCGGGGCCGGGCTGGACCCAGTTCGCCGGGGCCGAGATGATCGTCAAGAAGCACGGCTTCACCAAGGACGAGCTCGATGCTTTCTCGCTGGTGAGCCACCAGAAGGCGAAGGCCGCAACCGAAAGCGGCGCCTTCAAGGACGAGATCGTGCCGATCGAGATTGAAACCCCCGATGGCAAGGCGCTGCATACCGCCGACGAGGGCATCCGCATGGACGCGACGCTCGAAGGGATCGCCGGGGTCAAACTGCTCAGCGAAGGCGGTTCGATTACCGCCGCCAGCTCGAGCCAGATCTGCGACGGCGCTTCGGCTGCGCTGATCGTCTCGGAAGAGGCGCTCAAGAAGTACAACCTGACGCCGATGGCCAAGATCCACACCATGACGGTGACCGCGGGCGATCCCGTCATTATGCTCGAAGAGCCGCTGTTCGCCACCGACAAGGCGCTGGCCAAGGCCGGCCTCAGCATCGACGACATCGACCTGTACGAAGTCAACGAGGCCTTTGCCTCGGTGCCGATGGCCTGGCTCAAGCATACCGGTGCCGATCCGGCCAAACTCAACGTCAACGGCGGCGCGATCGCGCTCGGCCACCCGCTCGGCGCTTCGGGCACCAAGCTGATGGCGACGCTGCTCCACGCGCTGAAGGCGCGCGGCGGCAAATACGGTTTGCAGACGATGTGCGAAGGCGGCGGTGTCGCCAACGTCACTATTGTCGAGATGGTCTGAGCATAGCTCAACCCGGCTGTCGAAATGGTCCGGGTTTTTTGGGAGAAGATTGAATGAAGCTCGATAACACTGTCGCCGCGGTCGTCACCGGCGGTGCTTCCGGCCTTGGTGCCGCCACCGCCCGCGCGCTTGCCGCCAAGGGCGTCAAGGTTGCGCTGTTTGACCTGCAGGAAGAGAAGGGCAAGGCGGTCGCCGCCGAGATCGGCGGGATCTTCTGCGAATGCAACGTGACCGACGATGCCAGCGTCGATGCCGCCTTCGCCAAGGCGCGCGAGGCCCATGGGCAAGAGCGCATCCTGGTGAACTGCGCGGGCACCGGCAACGCGATCAAGACCGCCAGCCGTTCGAAGGAAGACGGCTCGATCAAGCACTTCCCGCTCGATGCCTTCAACTGGATCATCCAGATCAACCTGGTCGGCACTTTCCGCTGCATTGCCAAGTCGGCGGCGGGCATGCTCAGCCTCGAGCCAATGGCCGATGGAGAACGCGGTGCGATCGTTAACACCGCTTCGGTTGCGGCCGAGGACGGGCAGATGGGCCAGGCGGCCTATTCGGCCTCGAAGGGCGGCGTGGTCGGCATGACCCTCCCCATCGCGCGCGACCTCGCCAGCGAGAACATCCGCGTCAACACCATCCTGCCGGGCATTTTCAACACGCCGCTGCTTGCCGCTGCGCCGCAGCCGGTGAAGGATGCGCTCGGCGCGTCCGTGCCCTTCCCGAAGCGCCTCGGAAATCCGGAAGAATATGCCCAACTCGCGATGACGATGATCGAGTGCGGCTATTTCAACGGCGAAGATGTGCGCCTGGATGGTGCCATCCGCATGGCCCCGCGCTG
>JBJTMA010000205.1:0-9678 GCA_046063295.1 Novosphingobium sp. | reverse complement strand
TTCACGGTCATCACCCCGAAGCGGCCCGGCGGGTGTACACCTGTGACCGTTGCGGCCTTGCCATGACTGCGGTGGAATTCCACCACTTTGACTACGTCGATATCCGCCACGCCGTCGCCGTAGGTCAGGCAGAACAGTTCTTCGCCCGCAAGCCGGTCGCGCACGTTCCAGAGCCGCGCACCGGTCTGCGAGGCGAGCCCGGTTTCGGCGAGGACGATCTGCCATGCCGCCTCGGTGAATTCGGTACTGCCGTAGTCGACTTCGCCTGGACGGCCCGGCGATATGGTGAGATCGGCGAGCTGCGCGCGCAGGTTGAGGAAGTATTCCTTGATCGCCCAGCTCTTGTAGCCAAGGCACAGCACGAAATCGTTGATCCCGGCGGCGCCGTAAGTGCGCATGATGTGCCACAGGATCGGACGATCGCCGATCCGGATCATCGGCTTGGGGATGTCATCGGCGACATCGCGGATGCGGGTACCTTGCCCGCCGCAGAGTATTACTGCTTTCATGTTTCGCGATTGTCTAGTGAACTTCGCCGGAGGCGCAACTCGGCAATGAGGCCGGAAGCCCCGCCGCGCAGCTTTTCACGGCTGACCATGCCCAATCTTCTGGCGGCCAGCCACACCTGGACAATCATCACCAGCTCAAGCGCCAGCAGGGCCCAGGCCATGCCAAGCGCGCCGTATGGCTTTACCAGCATCGCTCCGATCGCAACGCTCGCCAGCGATGCGGCGAGAAAGAAGTAAGTGAAGGACGCGTGCCGGTTGATCGCAAGAATCAAGTTGGAAAGCGGCCCCCACACAGCGTCCGCCAGCATGGTCATCACCATGACAGCGAGCAGCGCCATGCTCGGTTCAACCATGCCTCCGGTCCATAGGTGTATGAACGGCCGGCCCAGCAACAACAGCCCAAGGGCCGCCGGGATGACCAGTACGGCCATCACCCCAAGATTGAGCACCAGCAACTGGTTCGCGCGCGCATCGTCGCCATGGGAAGCATAGACGTTGTATCGCGGCATTGCCGCAATGTTGAACCGAAACGCGAATTGCAGCGCGATCCGGCTAAGCATGCGCACCACGGAAAAAGCGGGAATCGCCGCTGGACCGCCGACCGCACCGATCGCCATGACCGAACCCTGGATCCCGATCGCCTGCGCGCCCGGCAGAACAAGGGCCGCGAGCGCCGGGCTGACCAGTGCCTTCACCTCAACCGGGTCGATGCGCCAGCCTTTACCGCGCAACCACGGCGCATGGCGCCGCAGCGAAAGTGAAAGGACGATCGTGCCGATCAGCCGCGCGCCGAGAAAGGCGAAGGCGACTCCGGCCTGACTGCCCCCCAACACCGCCCAGGTGAGCGCGGCCAGTGCCTCAACCAAGACAACGGTCTGATAAAGGAATCCGCTTGTCGCAAAGCCGTCAGTGGCCACGAACCCGGCAATGGTCACCCCGTTTATCAAAGCCAGAAAGCCATAAAGGGCAAGCGCGAGCGCGGTGAGCCGCGCTTGCGGGAGCGAAAGCACCGCTCCGAAATCGAGAGCGTTCGGGAACAGCACCAGGGCAGCAAGTGCCGCGGCGCCGAGAAGGGCCGTCCCGGCAGTTACCGTAATCACGCGCAGCGCCGTCATGATCCGCGCCGCGCGCGGCCGGTCCCCTTGCGCCACAGCTCGGGTCATGGCGCTAGTGCCGGCACTGGTCAGGCCCAGGTCTGCCATCGCAAGCAGGGCGGGAACGCTATAAAGGAGGACCCAGACCCCGTATCCGGCCAGACCCCAGCTGCGAGTCAGTACCGGCACTGAAACCAGCTGGATCGCAAGCTGCACACCAAGGCCGTAAATCCCGGCAGCCGTGCCCTGTGCGAGGCGGGTCTTGCCGAGAGTGAGCAGCGACTTCATTGGCAGGCCTTAGCGGGTCGGGACCGGCGCTTCACCCGAATAATCGTAAAATCCCCGCCCGGTCTTGCGGCCGAGCCAGCCGGCCTCGACGTACTTCACTAACAAAGGGGCCGGCCGGTACTTGCTGTCCCCGGTTGTGTTGTAGAGGACGCGGACAATATCGAGACACGTATCGAGACCGACAAAGTCCGCCAATTCCAACGGACCCATCGGATGATTCAGGCCGAGACGGCACCCCTTGTCGATATCGGCAATATTGGCGGTGCCCTGACCAAGCACGAAAACCGCCTCATTGATCATTGGCAGCAATATGCGGTTGACGACGAAGCCGGGTTCATCCTCGGCCTGGACGACCTGCTTGCCCAGTGCTTCGGCAAAGGCGCGGGTCCGCGCGACGGTCTCGGCGCTGGTGGCAAGGCCCGGGATCACCTCGATCAGGCCCATGACGGGAACGGGATTGAAGAAGTGCAATCCGATGAAGCGCCTGGGGTCCGTCGTGCTTGCCGCCATGCGGGTGATCGGGATCGAGCTGGTGTTGGAGGCAAGGATCGCATCGTCCGCGAGCACCGCGCCAACCGCTTCGAAGATCCTACGCTTGATCTCTTCCTTTTCGGTCGCCGCCTCGATGATCAGCTGTGCGCCAGCCATCGCCGTATAGTCGGCAATCGGGGTGATCCGGCCCAGCGCAGCCTCGGCTTCCGCGGCAGACAGCTTGTCGCGGCCAACCAGGCGGGTCAGTGACTTGTCGATACCGGCCTTGGCCTTTTCCGCCACTGCAAGATCCACGTCCGAGAGCAGCACCTTGATCCCGTGCTGGGCGATCGTTTGGGCAATGCCCGAGCCCATCTGGCCCGCGCCGATAACGCCGACTATCTGCATCAATCCGGTCCTTCGCACTTGCAGCAAAGGCGGCTGGTTAGCGGCGACGCGTCGCCTTGGCTAGCGGTTTTGCCCTGGCACCCACAGCACGTCGCCGGACAGGGCTGCGTTGACCGCCCGGGCCATCACGAACAGCAGGTCGGACAGGCGATTGACATAGGCGAGAGCAGCGGGATTGACCGGTTCTTCGACTGCCATTGCAGTCATCGCGCGCTCGGCCCGGCGCACCGCCGCACGGGCTATGTGTATGCGGGCGGCCGTTTCGCTCCCACCGGGGAGAATGAAACTGGTCAGAGGCGGCAGGTCGTCATTGAGCAAGTCGATCTGCTGCTCAAGCCACGTCGCCTGGTCCGGCACAATCCGCAGGACCATTTCAGACGGTGCGAAATTCGCGCCCGGCGTCGCGATGTCCGCCCCCAGATCGAACAGGTCGTTCTGCACGCGGACAAGCACAGCACGATGGCTTTCGCCCGCGCCGACGACTGCCAGCCCGAGCGCCGAATTCGCCTCGTCCACGGCGCCGATCGCTTCCATACGCGCATCGTGCTTCGCGCGGCGTGAGCCATCGACCAGACCGGTTGTGCCGTCGTCGCCCGTGCGGGTGTAGATCTTGTTGAGCTTGACCACGTGCGTCGCGTTTACTTCTTCGCGGCGAACAGGACGATCGCGACGACCACGATTGTCGCCGCCTGGAACAGGATGCGGCGCATCATCAGCTTGTTCTGCAAAAGCTGGTTCGCAGTCGGCCCGCTTCCTTCCGGCCGCTCAAGATCTTCCTTGGTACTGGCCAGGAACGCCGCGATGCCGCGGACCAGGGTAACCAGGGTCATGATCGCCAGGATCACGATAAGAGGGATCAGAACGTAGTTCATGTCGCCGTCTCTACTCCCAAGCCCAGTGAAAGGCCAGCAGGGAAGCGCCGTTCGCGAAGGGCTGTAGCGAGTGCGAGACCGTCTTCTCCGCCGCGCCGCAAATCCGCGAGCGCGGGTGATCCGCGCCGCTTGGCGAGCTTGCGGCCGTCCGCTTCGACCAGCAACGGATGGTGGTGATAGACCGGTTGGGGCAGTCCGAGCAGACGCTGCAGCAAGACATGCAGGTCAGTTGAAGCGAAGAGGTCCATACCGCGCGTCACCAAAGTCACGCCCTGCTCCGCGTCGTCCAACGTAGCGGCGAGATGGTAGCTTGCGGGAGCCTCCTTGCGCAGCAAGACCACATCACCGAAGCGTTCCGGGCGTGCCATTCGCCGGCCGGCAAGCTCATCCACCCAGCCGAGCGGTCCGGCTTTTTCGAGCGCCCGTGTCATGTCGAGCCGCCATGCCGCGCCGTCCGAATCCATCTGGCGGCCCCGGCAAGTGCCTGGGTAGACTGGCCCGTCTGGCCCAACTGCACGCGCGGTGGCCAGAACTTCGGCACGGGTGCATCGGCACGGGTAGAGGAGACCCATTTCCCTCAGTCGTTCGCCGGCAGCCGCGTAGCTGTCCAGGTTATGCGATTGGAAGGTCACCGCGCCGTCCCACTTCAAGCCCAGCCATTCTAGGTCCGTGAGCATTTCGGGAACGAGTTCCGCCCGGCTTCGCGTACCGTCGATATCCTCGATCCTCAGCAGGAACTCGCCGCCGCGTTCGCGCGCCAGGTCGTGCGCGACGATCGCGGCATAGGCATGGCCAAGGTGGAGCCTACCATTGGGGCTCGGGGCAAAACGTGTCCGTACTGTCACAGCCCGTTTGTCCTGTGGATTGCGCCCGCATGCAAGGCTTGACGCGGCGAGACCCTCCATGTTCATTGCACGCATGCGCTGTCACAGAACCGCAATCGCGGCTTCCTACAGGGGGCCATGCTCAAGTCGGAGCTGATCGAGCGCGCGGCCTCGTTCCGCAGCGCTGAGGGAGATCCCTCGCGGCACCTGTCCGATTGCCCTGCCCTGGTGCTCAACGCCGATTACACGCCGCTAAGCTATTACCCGCTCAGCCTCTGGCCGTGGCAGACCGCGATCAAGGCGATCTTCCTCGAACGCGTCGATGTGGTGGCAAGCTACGCGCGCGAAGTGCATTCGCCCAGCTGGACCATGCCCATCCCCAGCGTGATTGCGCTCCGCCAGTACGTGAAGCCGAGCGAGTTTCCCGCGTTCACCCGCTTCAACCTGTTCCTGCGCGACCGTTTTAGCTGCCAGTACTGCGGCCATCCAGGTAACCTGACCTTTGACCATGTGGTGCCGCGGCGGCTGGGCGGGCGGACCAGCTGGGAAAACGTCGCGACCGCCTGCGCACCGTGCAACCTCAAAAAAGGTGGGCGCACACCGGCGCAAGCACATATGCCGCTGCTCACCCCGCCGATCCGTCCGACCAGCTGGCAGTTGCAGGAGCGCGGCAAGGGTTTCCCGCCCGGCTATCTCCACGAAACCTGGCGCGACTGGCTCTACTGGGACGTCGAGCTGGAAAGCTGATGTTCCGGGTCAGAAGCGTGAATTTGGGCCGCGCCGTGCTCTTTCGTGGGGCCGAGGAGAGCGCGATCGCCAAGGCGCTCGCTTCTGGGCCAGTCGCGGTAACCGCGCTTGGCCTTGCCGGAGATGAACAGGCCGACCCCATCCATCACGGCGGGCCGGATATGGCGGTGCATCATTACCCGCACGATCACTATGCTTGGTGGAAAGGCCTGCTGGGCGATCATCCGCTGTTGGACAGGGAAGGTGCGTTTGGCGAAAACATCGGCTGTGCCGGTCTGACCGAGCACCAAGCCTGCATCGGCGACCGTTACCGGCTGGGTACAGCCACGGTCGAGATCAGCCAGGGCCGCAAGCCGTGCTGGAAACTTTCGCACCGTTTTGGCGATCCGCGGGTTACTTCAGAGGTGGTAAGTTCGGGTCGGGCGGGCTGGTATTACCGGGTCCTCGAGCCCGGCGTGGTGGCAGCGGGCGACACGCTCGAACTGCTCGACCGGCCCCATTCGGAATGGACAGTCGAACGCGTCTTCGACCTCATCGTTGCGGGCGGACACAGACGCGACCCGTCGGCACTGTCGGACCTGGCCGCGCTCGAAGCACTCTCAGCCGAGTGGCGCAAACGCGCTGCTGCGCTGGCCGCTTAGCCAAGTACCAGCTGCGTCAGCGCCGCCCCCAGCGCGAGGACCAGCGCCACCCACACTCGCGGCCCCATGTAGACCGACAGTTCGCGCTGGGTCGGGAAACTGAAAGTCACCGGGATGCCGAGCAACTTGTAGGAATGGATCCCGGCAAAGCGCGGATCACCGGCAAGCTTCACCAGATCGCGGCGGCTGCGATAGCGCATAAGTCCGAAGATCGACCAACCGGGATCGGGCTCGACCCGCCAGGCGTCCACATAGGGGCCGACCTTGCGCCCAATCATGCCCGGGTGCCCGCCGCGCGCGATCAGCGCCTTGACGAAGGGATCGGAATATCGCCGCATAGCGGTCCGCCCGGGTATCTCGTTTCCGGTCGCGGGATCGGTGACCATGCTCTCCTCGATCTTGACGAGGTTGAGCATGACGAATTCCTTGCCGTCATCTGCTTCCAGGAACGAGCGGAACACCGCCGGATCGTTGCCGCCGCTCATCTTGCCTTCCACGCCAGCAAGAAACGCGTCGATCTCTGCCTTTGTAAGCGGCCCGCGCCAATTGTCGTACCACGCACGGAATAGCACGTAGAGCACCGCTGCGCCGCCCCAGATCCAGTATGCCACGGGCAATTCCCTCCGGATTGAACAGGATCGTCGTGGCTGCAGCGACCAGCCGCTGTCAACAGGCAGCCGATGCATTTGCAATTGCGTTGCGCTTATTTGCAGACGAGACTGCGTGGATGAAGCGAAAAACCGCCATTTCAGCCGTCGCTCTGGCTGCCTTGACCTTATCCTGGCCTGCTGTCGCCGACGAGACCGCAGCCTCCGACAGAATGATTGCCGATTTCAATTCGGGCCAGAAGCCGGGTAATATCGGCGGTGACTTCGGGGCCTGGATCAAGGATCCGACCGATCCGATGCAAGGTGCGATCGACAGCTTCGATCACGACAACCGATACGGAAGCAAGGGCTTTGCGCTTCGCCTGATCTACAGCGTGCAATCGAACCGACCGGCGTTCGGCGGGCTGTGGTTCAAGCTCGGCGGGCTGGATGCAAGCAGCTATTCGGGGCTGGCAATACGGGTGAAAGGCGACCGCGCGATGGGCTTTTCAAGCACCTTCAAGCTCGAAATCAAGGATGAACTTGGTCAAACCAGCCAATACCTGGTGAACGGCGTGACCGACCAGTGGCAGGACATCGTCGTGCCTTTCGATCAATTTACCGGAATGGCGAACCGCCACGGTCTGGCAGAACTGGTGGTTATACTTGAAGATCGCACCGCGAGCGCGCGGCAAGGCGTGCTCTACTTTGACGACGTGCGGCTGACTGGCGCACCGAATTAGCCAATTCCGGCAATCGCCTTCTGCCGCCGTCGCTGGACCGACGAACCCAGCCCGATCGCTTCGCGGTATTTCGCCACTGTGCGCCGCGCGAGATCGAAGCCCCGGTCCTTCAGCAGGTCGACCAGGGTATCGTCCGAAAGTATCGCCTTGGGATCTTCCGCGTCGATCAGCGCCTTGATCGCTGCCTTGACCGCCGAGGCCGAAGCCCCGCCCTCGCCGTCGACCGCGCCGACGCCCGAGGTGAAGAAGTATTTGAGCTCGAATGTGCCGCGCTCGCACGTCAAATACTTGTTTGATGTGACTCGGCTGACCGTCGATTCATGCATGGAAATGGCTTCCGCGACCGCGCGCAGCGTAAGCGGCTTAAGTTGCGATACGCCGTGGCGGAAAAACGCATCCTGCTGTTTCACCAGCTCGGTCGCCACTTTGAGGATCGTCCTCGCGCGCTGGTCGAGCGCTTTGACCAGCCAGCCGGCATCGGCGAGCTTTTCCGAAAGCCAACCACGCGCTGCCTTATCATCGCAGGCCTGCCGCATCTCGACATAGTAGCTGCGGTTGACAATCAAACGCGGCAGGGTCGCCTGGTTGAGCGAGACGTCCCAGCCTTTCCCGTCGGCGCTGGCGACGATCAGGATATCCGGCGTAACCGGTTCCCCGCCACCGCTCGCAAAACGGAGCCCGGGCTTGGGATCGTAGCTGCGCAATTCGGCGAGCATGTCGGCGAAGTCCTCATCATCGACCCCGCACATCCGCTTGAGCCGCGCCAGGTCGCCGCGCGCAAGCAGGTCAAGGTTGTCGAGCAGCTTTGCCATGCACGGGTCATAGCGGTCAGCCTCGCGCGCCTGCAGCGCCAGGCATTCGCCCAGCGAGCGCGCACCCACGCCGGTTGGTTCGAGCGACTGGACAAGTGCCAGAGCGGCCTCGCAATCGGACAGGCTGACCCCAATGCCGGCGGCCTGCTCGCGCAAGTCTTCCTGAAGGTACCCTGCATCGTCAAGCTGATCGACCAGGTGCCGAGCGATGAAGGCCAGAACCGAATCGCGCGTGGCAGCACCGATCTGTTTATGGAGATGTTCGGCCAGCGTCCTTTCGCTGTCCGCGCGCTCATCGATATCAGGGCCGGCCTCGCCTATGGCAAAGCGCAGGTCGCTGGCCCATTCGCCATCGCCGGTATCGCGGTCACGGTCGAGCGCGCTGCGATCCAGATCGAGCGGCCGGTCATCTTCGGCCCGGCCTTCACCGATCAGCTGGTCGACCGGTGAGCTTTCCAGCGTCGTGCGGCGCAAGTCCTCGGGTTCCACCACCACTGCTGCCGCATCGACCGGGACGCCATCGCCCAATTCAAGCAGCGGATTGGCGTCGAGCGCATCGCCGATGAAGGCCTCGATCTCGAGATTCGACAGCGCCAGCAGCTTGATCGCCTGCTGCAACTGCGGCGTCATCACCAGCGATTGTGATTGGCGTAGATCGAGGCGCGGGCCGAGGGCCATGGGATGATCGCCTAGAGCGTGAACTCTTCGCCGAGGTACAGCCGCCGCACGTTCTCATCGCGGACAAGATCTTCAGTGCTGCCGGCAAACAGCACCTGCCCGCCATAAATGATGCAGGCGCGGTCGACGATATCGAGCGTTTCGCGCACGTTGTGATCGGTGATCAGCACCCCGATGCCGCGGGTCTTGAGGTCTTTGACAAGATCGCGAATGTCGCTGATCGAAAGGGGATCGATCCCCGCGAAGGGTTCATCGAGAAGCATGATCGAGGGCCGTGCGGCAAGCGCGCGGGCAATTTCGCAGCGGCGGCGTTCGCCCCCAGACAGCGCCATCGCCGCGCTGCTGCGCAAACGCTGCAACCCGAATTCGTCGAGCAGGCGTTCCAGCTCTGACGCGCGCGTCGCGGAATCGGGTTCGACCAGTTCGAGCACACAGCCGATGTTCTGCTCGACTGTCATCCCGCGGAAAATAGAGGTTTCCTGCGGCAAGTAGCCCAGACCGAGGATCGCGCGGCGGTACATCGGCAACTTGGTGACATCGACCCCGTCCATCAGGATGCGGCCGCTGTCGGGGCGCACCAGCCCCATAATCGAATAGAAGCAGGTGGTCTTGCCCGCTCCGTTCGGCCCCAGCAGCCCAAGCACTTCGCCCTTGCCCACGGTTAGCGAGATATCGGTCAGCACGGCACGCTTGTCATAGCTCTTGGCGATCGAGATCACTTCGAGCCCGCCTTGCGGAATCGGCTGCGATGCGCTGATCACAGGGGCGGGATGGGTGTCGGCTTCACTCATGACTGTGCGATGTAAGTCCGGATTCCGTGCTGGGCAAGCATGCTTGCCGCGAATTGGCAGGTTTGTTGCATGGCAACCTGGGGCTTATCCTTAACCAGATGCTTAACGGGCCTTGCGGAAGTGCCAGGTCCGTGATTTACTCGATGCAAATACAAAGAATCCGGTCGAGGGCTGACTATGGCAAAGGCATGGAATCTGGGCAGGGGAAAAGTG
>JBJTMA010000204.1:0-4074 GCA_046063295.1 Novosphingobium sp. | reverse complement strand
CTGGCTGAGGACGACCTGACCGCTGCGCTCGATCCGACTGCGATGCAGGTCGCGATCAAGGCCGCCGCGGCAAAGGCCGGCGCGCCCATGGACGCCAAGGGGGTGGAGGAAGCCGCGGCGGATTCGATCCGGGCGATGATGCTGGTGCGCACCTATCGCGTGCGCGGGCACCTCGGTGCCAATCTCGATCCGCTCGGGATCAGCCACCAGAACCTGCCCGCCGATCTCGATCCCGCCTACCACGGCTTCACCGGCGCGGCGCTTGACCGCAAGGTCTATCTGGGCGGCGTGCTGGGCCTGCAATGGGCGACGGTGACCGAACTGGTCGAGGTGCTGAAGCGCAATTACTGCGGCAAGCTCGGCTACGAATACATGCACATCGCCGATGTCGAGGAGCGCCGCTTCATCCAGGACCGGATCGAGGGCGGCGACAAGTCGATCGACTTCACCCCCGAGGGCAAGAAGGCGATCCTCGGCGCGGTGGTGCGCGGCGAGCAGTACGAGAAGTTCCTCGGCAAGAAGTACGTCGGGACCAAGCGCTTCGGGCTCGACGGCGGGGAATCGATGATCCCGGCGCTCGAAGCCGTGATCAAGTACGGCGGCGCCCGCGGGGTCAAGGAAATCGTCTATGGCATGGCTCACCGCGGCCGCCTCAACGTGCTCGCCAATGTGCTGGCCAAGCCCTACCGCGTGATCTTCCATGAATTCTCGGGCGGCACCGCCAATCCCGAGGATGTTGGCGGTTCGGGTGACGTGAAGTACCACCTCGGCACCAGCACCGACCGCGAATTCGATGGGATCAAGGTGCACATGAGCCTGGTCCCCAACCCCAGCCACCTCGAAACGGTGGACCCGATCGTGTTGGGCAAGACCCGCGCCAACCAGGTGTTCCGCGACGATATCGGTCCGGGCAAGCACAAGACCGTACTGCCGGTGCTGATCCACGGCGACGCGGCCTTCGCCGGCCAAGGCATCGTCTGGGAATGCTTCGGCTTTTCCGGCGTGAAGGGCTACAACACCGGCGGCTGCATCCACTTTGTCATCAACAACCAGATCGGCTTCACCACCAGCCCGCAGTTCTCGCGCGGCTCGCCCTATCCCTCGGACGTGGCCAAGGGGATCCAGGCGCCGATCATCCACGTCAATGGCGACGATCCCGAAGCGGTGACCTTCGCCTGCAAGCTGGCGATCGATTACCGCCAGACCTTCGGCCGCGACATCGTGGTCGACATGTGGTGCTACCGCCGCTTCGGCCACAACGAGGGCGATGAGCCGGGCTTCACCCAGCCGCTGATGTACCAGAAGATCCGCGCGCATCCCCCGGTGAGCAAGCTTTACGCCGACCGCCTGGTGCAGCAGGGCGTGATCGACAAGGACTACGCCGCCGAAGCCGAAATGCGCTTCACCCAGGTGCTGGAAGGCGAGTTCGACGCGGCGAAGAGCTACAAGTCGAACCATGCCGACTGGTTCGCCGGGCGCTGGCAGGGGCTTCACGCTCCAGCCGACCCGGAGACCGCGCGGCGCAACATCCACACCGGGATCGAAGCCAAGCTGTTCGACAGCCTGGGCCGTACGCTGACCACGGTTCCCGAAGGCCTGACCATCCACAAGACGCTGGGCCGCGTGCTCGACGCCAAGCGCGAGATGTTCACCAGCGGCACCGGCTTCGACTGGGCCACCGCCGAAGCGCTCGCCTTCGGCAGCCTTTGCTCGGAAGGGTTCAATGTCCGCCTGTCCGGCCAGGATTCGGGCCGCGGCACCTTCAGCCAGCGCCACGCGGTGTGGGTCGACCAGACCGACGAGCACAAGTACGTGCCGCTCACCACCGTGCCACACGGCCGGTTCGAGGTGCACGACAGCCCGCTGAGCGAATACGGCGTGCTCGGCTTCGAATACGGCTATGCCAGCGCAGATCCGAAGAGCCTGGTGCTGTGGGAAGCGCAGTTCGGTGATTTCGCCAACGGTGCGCAGATCGTGATCGACCAGTACATCGCCGCATCCGAGGCCAAGTGGCTGCGCGCAAATGGCCTCGTGCTGCTGCTGCCGCATGGGTACGAGGGCCAGGGACCGGAACACAGCTCGGCGCGGCTCGAGCGTTATCTGCAACTTTGCGCGCAGGACAACATGCAGGTGTGCAACATCACCAGCCCGGCGAATTACTTCCACGTGCTGCGCCGGCAGATGCACCGCCCGTTCCGCAAGCCGCTGATCATCATGAGCCCCAAGTCGCTGCTGCGCCATCCGATGGCCAAGAGCGAGGCGAGCGAGTTCATCGGCCAGGCGCACTTCAAGCGCATCCTCTCCGATCGCAACGGGGCCGAGGACAAGGCAACCAAGCGGGTGATCCTGTGCTCGGGCAAGGTCGCTTATGACCTGATGGAAGCGCGCGATGCCGCCGGGATCACCGACACCCAGATCATCCGCCTGGAACAGCTCTATCCCTTCCCGGGCGAGCCGCTGACCGCGCGGTTCGAGAAAATGCCACAGCTCGAAGAGGTGGTCTGGTGCCAGGAAGAACCGCGCAACAACGGCTCGTGGTTCTTCGTCGAAGGCCTGATCGAAGAGTCGCTGATCGCGGCAAAGCGCAAGGTCACCCGTCCGCGCTACGCCGGCCGCGTCGCCAGCGCCTCGCCCGCCACCGGCCTCGCCACCCGCCATCAGAGCGAACAGGCCGCGCTGCTTAGCCATGCGCTCGGACTGTCGGTTCGCAGTGAAATCCGCCGCAGGAAGAAAGCCTGAGGATACAGCATTATGTCTACCGAAGTTAAAGTCCCCGTACTGGGTGAATCGGTTGCCGAGGCGACCATTGGCGAATGGCTCAAGCAGCCCGGCGAGGCAGTTGCGCTCGACGAGCCTATCGCCAGCCTGGAAACCGATAAGGTCGCGATCGAGGTGACCGCGACGGTCGCCGGGGTGATGGGCCAGCAGATCGCCAAGGTCGGCGACAACGTCTCGGTCGGTGCGGTGATCGCGACGATCGAGGATGGCGTTCCTTCGGCTGGCGCTGCTCCGGTCGAAGCGCGCAAGGATCCAGAGCCTGCGCCGCCGGCGGATGTCGCCCCTGCCCCGGCGCCCGTGGCCAAGGCCGAACCTTCGGCCGACGCCGCCGCGCTTTCGCCCGCAGTGCGCCGCGCTGTGCTCGAACACGGGATCGACCCGGCCAGCGTCAAGGGTACCGGCAAGGATGGCCGCCTGACCAAGGAAGACGTGATCGCCGCCGCGCAGGCGAAATCCTCGGCCCCCGCTCCGGCAGCTTCGGCGCCAGCCGCAGCTCCTGCAGCACCGGCAGGCGATCGCGGCGAGGAGCGGGTCAAGATGACCCGCCTGCGCCAGACCGTGGCGCGCCGCCTGAAGGAGGCGCAGGACACCGCTGCTCTCCTCACCACCTTCAACGACTGCGACATGAGCGCGGTGATGGCCGCGCGCGACAAGTTCAAGGACGCCTTCGAAAAGAAGCACGGAGTGAAGCTCGGCTTCATGAGCTTCTTCGCCAAGGCGGCCTGCCTCGCGCTCAAGGATATCCCCGCGGTCAACGCGCAGATCCAGGGCGATGAGATCGTCTACTTCCCCTACGTCGACCTCTCGGTCGCGGTTTCCGCCCCGAACGGGCTGGTCGTGCCGGTGGTGCGCAATGTCGACCAGATGGGTTTTGCCGATATCGAAAAGGCGATCGGCGATCTGGGTAAACGCGCCAAGGACGGCAGCCTGACCATGGCCGACATGCAGGGCGGCACCTTCACCATCTCCAACGGCGGCGTGTTCGGCGGGCTCATGTCCACCCCGATCATCAACCCGCCGCAGTCGGCAGTGCTCGGCCTGCACCGCATCGAAGACCGCCCGGTCGTCCGCGACGGCCAGATCGTGATCCGCCCGATGATGTACCTGGCTCTCAGCTACGACCACCGCCTGATTGACGGCCGCGAGGCGGTGACTGCGCTCAAGACCATCAAGGAAGCGATCGAGGATCCGACGCGCCTGCTGATCGACCTTTGAGGAATTCGAAATGGCTGACTACGACTACGACGTTCTTGTCATCGGCGCAGGCCCCGGCGGCTATGTCGCGGCGATCCGCGC
>JBJTMA010000203.1:0-9596 GCA_046063295.1 Novosphingobium sp. | reverse complement strand
ATCTTGCCCGGCATGGGGGACAGGATGTCACCCCCTTGCGCGCCGCCAGCCGCCGATCCGCGCGGAGTGCCGAGCGAGAAGCGCCAAGCCGATCCCTGCTCGGCAACCAGTACACCTTCGCCCTCGCTCCAGTGCGCGACGTTGTCGACCTTGTCGCTGAGCTCGCCGCGATACGAACGTTCGCCGTCATTGATCGTTACGCCGAACTGTGGATCGGCATTGAGCCGAAAGCCGAGCGCGGCGTTCCACGGGCTGTGGAAGCGGCGCAAGGTGGTGCCGTAAAGTACATCGGCGGTCTCGTCGCCGCGCGAACTGGCAGCGAGTGCGGTGGCTGCCGCATCGAGCGCGCCTGCAGAAGGTTCGGCCGGAGCGGTCAGCGCATCTATATGCGTGCCGATGAAACCGGTGTCGATATCGCCCGCCGCAAATTCGGGGCGGCCAAGCAGCCGATGGAGGAATGCGGCATTGTTGCGCAGCGGATAGGTTATCACCCCGGCCAGCGTATCGCGTAGGTCGGCGATTGCGGTTTCGCGAGTCGCTCCGGTGGCGATGACCTTGGCGATCATCGGATCGTAGAATGGCGAGACGCTGTCCCCGCGCTCGACCCCGGTGTCGATCCGGGCATAACCGCGCAGGTTGGTGTGCCGCCCCAATTCCCCGATCGCGGGAAGGAAGCCCTTGGCGGGATCCTCCGCGTAGAGCCGCGCTTCCATTGCCCAGCCGTTAATGCTCAGCTCCTCCTGCGTTCTCGGCAGCGGTTCCCCCGCCGCCACGCGCAGCTGCCATTCGACCAGGTCGACTCCGGTGATCTCTTCGGTCACCGGGTGCTCGACCTGCAGGCGGGTGTTCATTTCCATGAACCAGATCCGGTCGGCGCGAAGGCCTTCGGAGGCATCGGCAATGAATTCGATCGTGCCCGCGCCCTGGTAATCGACCGCCTTGGCCGCGCGCACCGCGGCGGCGCAGAGTTCGGTGCGGGTCACATCGTCCATGCCGGGGGCTGGGGCTTCCTCGATCACTTTCTGGTGGCGGCGCTGCAATGAGCAGTCGCGCTCGAACAGGTGGACGACATTGCCGTGCGAATCGCCGAAAACCTGCACCTCGATGTGGCGCGGGCGCTGGATGTATTTCTCAATCAGCACATGGGCGTTGCCAAACGAGCTGGCCGCCTCGCGCTGGCACGACTGCAAGGCATCGGCGAAGTCTCCGGCTGCCTCGACCAGCCGCATGCCCTTGCCGCCGCCGCCCGCGACCGCCTTAATCAGCACCGGGTAGCCGATCTTCGCCGCTTCGTGTGCCAGATGCTCGGGATCCTGGTCCGCGCCCATGTAGCCGGGGGTGACCGGCACCCCGGCCTGCTGCATCAGCTGCTTGGCCGCATCCTTGAGGCCCATCGCGGTGATACTGGCGGGTCTTGGGCCGACCCAGATCATCCCGGCATCGATCACGGCCTGCGCAAACTCTGCGTTCTCGCTCAGGAATCCGTAGCCCGGGTGGATTGCTTCGGCGCCGGTAGCCTTGGCGGCGGCGATGATATTCTCGCCCACCAGGTAGCTTTCACGTGCGGGAGACGGGCCGATGTCGACCGCCTCGTCGGCGGAGCGGACGTGGAGTGCGCGGGCATCGGCATCGGAATAGACCGCGACCGTGCGAATCCCCATCTGGCGGGCGGTGCGGATGATCCGGCAGGCGATCTCGCCGCGGTTGGCAATCAGGAGCGAGGAAAACATGGAACCAATGGCTAGAGCCCTTCGCCGCGCGCCGCAATGCCCCTTGCAAGCCGCGCGACGCCTGACTAGAGCGGCCCGCGAACCAACAGGTGCTTTTCCCAACGGGGCTTATCGGATGGCAGACCGCTTTAACACCATCGCTGGCTGGACGCTTGCTTCAGGCATCGTCGCGCTTGGCTTGTCGAGCATCGCCGGCCACTATTTCCAGGCCGGCAAGTTCGAGAAGCCGGAAAAGCCCGGATACACGATCGCGGGCGTGGTTGAGGATGGCGAAGGCGGGGCAGGTGCCTCGACCGAACCGTTCGAAGCCTTCCTCGCCAAGGCCGATGTTGCCAAGGGCGAAGCCAGCTTCAAGAAATGCATGAGCTGCCACACCATCGACCAGGGCGGGGCCAACGGTCAGGGCCCGAATCTTTACGGCATCCTTGGCGATAACATCGCCGAAGGCCGCGGCGGCTTCGCCTTCTCCGATGCACTCAAGGGCAAGGGCGGCAAGTGGGACTGGACCAGCATGAATGCCTGGCTCACCAGCCCGAGCAGCTTTGCCAGCGGTACCAAGATGAGCTTCGCCGGGCTGACCGACCCGCAGGAACGCGCCAACGTGATGGTGTTCCTGAATTCGAAGGGTTCGAACCTGCCGCTGCCCAAGGTTCCCGAAACCCCGGCGGCTGGCGCGGCTCCGGCCGCCGCGGCGCTGGTCGGCGATGCCGCCAAGGGGCAGAAGAGCTTCGCCAAGTGCGCCTCGTGCCACACCATCCAGCCGGGCGGCCCGAACGGCCAGGGCCCGAACCTCGCCGGGATCTATGGCGACAAGAAGGGCGAAGGCCGCGGTGGTTTCGCCTTCTCCGACGGGCTTAAGGCCAAGGGCGGGACCTGGGACGATGCCAGCCTAGACGCATGGCTGACCAACCCGAGCGGCTTCGTGCCGGGTACCAAGATGAGCTTCGCCGGGCTCAGCGACCCGCAGGAACGGGCCAACGTGATCGCCTACCTCAAGACCGCGAAGTAAGCTTCCCCGGTCTGGGACACGCAAGGGGCGGGGCCGCAAGGCTCCGCCCTTTTCGCGTCTAGCCCTTGAACCCCTGCGCGATCACGTACCATTCGCTCGAATCCTTGCGGCTCGAGGGCGGCTTGGCGTGCTTGACGCTGGTGAAGTGCCTCTTAAGCAGCGCGAGGAGATCGGTGTCGGTTCCTCCGGCGAGGACCTTGGCGACAAACGCGCCGCCTTCTTCCAGGTTCTCGATCGCGAAGTGCGCCGCCGTCTCGACCAGGCCCATCGTGCGCAAATGGTCGGTCTGCTTGTGGCCGACGGTGTTGGCGGCCATGTCCGAAATCACCAGGTCGGGCGCGCCGCACAGCGCTTCCATCAGGGCTGCGGGCGCTTCGTCGGCCATGAAGTCCATCTGGAAAATGGTCACACCTTCCAAGGGTTCGGTCGGTAGTAAATCGATCCCGACCACGGCCGCATTAGGGGCCTTCTTGCGCACCACCTGACTCCACCCGCCGGGCGCGATGCCAAGGTCGACCACGCGCTTGGCCCTTTTCAGCAGCGCATACTTCTCGTCGAGCTCGATCAGCTTGTAGGCCGCGCGGCTGCGCCAGCCATCGGCCTTGGCCTGGCGGACGTAGGGATCGTTAAGCTGGCGGGTCAGCCAACGCGCGCTCGACGCAGAGCGCTTGCGCGCGGTCTTAAGGCGTTCCGGCCCCTTGCCCGAACCTCTCATATCCGCGTCCGCCGCGCATTGCGCAGCGCTGCCCGGCTCTTTTCACCCGCGCCGCTTGCCGCCATCATCGAGCGCAGGATGCCCTCGCGGATGCCGCGATCGGCCACGCCCAGTCGGTCGGCGGGCCACAGCGCGAAGATCGTCTGCAGAATCGCGCAGCCGGCCACCACCAGGTCGGCGCGCTCGCGACCGATGCAGGGCTGGGCGCGGCGCTCGGCGGGGCTCATCAGCGCGAGCCGCTGGCACAGCTGCGCCATTTCTTCGCTCGGCACGATCAGGCCGTCCACCGCGCGGCGATCGTACTGTGGCAACGCGAGGTGCAGGCTGGCGAGCGTGGTCACGGTGCCGCTGGTGCCGAGCAGGCGCAGGGCCTGGCCGGGTGCTACCTTGGCCGCGGCATCGGCCAGTCGTTCGGCGAACGGGGCAAGGCTGCTGCGCACCATTTCGCACATCGCGTCATAGCGCATGGCGCGGCCCAGCGCGTCGTCGGGCTCTGCCGGGCAGCTTTCGGTGAGCGAGACCACACCCCACGGCACCGATTGCCAGTCATGGATGCGCGGGCTTCCACCGGTGCGGCTTTCGACCAGCACCAGTTCGGTCGAACCGCCGCCGATGTCGAAAATGATCGCGGGCCCATCGCCTTCTTCGAGCAGCAGGTGGCAGCCCATCACCGCCAGCCGGGCTTCTTCCTTAGCGCTGATGATATCGAGCAGGATGCCGGTTTCCCCGGCGACACGTTCAATGAATTCGGCGCCGTTTTCAGCGCGGCGGCATGCCTCGGTTGCAACCGAGCGAGCGAGGTGCACGTTGCGGCGCTGCAGCTTGTCGGCGCAGATGCGCAGCGCGCCCAGCGTGCGGTCCATCGCCGCGTCGCTCAGCCGTCCGCTCTGCGCAAGGCCTTCACCAAGGCGAACCACCCGGCTGAAGGCGTCGATCACACTGAAATGGTCGCCGGCGGGGCGCGCGATCAGCAGGCGGCAATTGTTGGTGCCAAGGTCGATCGCGGCGAAAGCCTGACGATGGAAGGGGGTCTGCCGCGCATCGCCGGACCAGCCTCCGGCAGCAGCGCCGGTGCGGGGCGAATCGGTCGTCGTTCGGCCACCGGGCCGGCGTGAACCATCGCGGGGAAGCTGAGCGGCTGCGGGCTTTGCGCCCCCGGCACTCTCACAATCGCTTCCGGCCACCTCCAGTTCGCGCTGTACCGGCGGAAATTCGTCCGCCATGGTAACGTGCACTCTTATCTTTATGCCTGCCTCACGCAGCAGGTACCTGGCGCTGCAGATAGACCCGCATCGGGCGAACGGCAAGCACCGCCTTGACTGCGCCCGCGCCCGCTCCTAGAGGCACCCGCCTGATTGCCCGATCCTCTAATGGTAAGAGAGCGGACTCTGACTCCGTCAATCAAGGTTCGAATCCTTGTCGGGCATCCATTCCCCCCTGCCATATCTACCTTTGACACGTGCGCTCTCAGCGCCGACAAGGCTGCAATGACTGAAGAAACAGAAGAAAAGCGCCTTAACCGCGGGCGCTTCTACAAGGCCGACCAGGAAGCCACGTTCGTCGAATCGCACGTCGCTTCAACCCCGCAGACCCGCGATCCCGCTTACCGGCTGGCCTACCGCGATACCGACTTCCTGTTGCGGCAGGAACTGCGTCCGGTTCGCTTCCAGCTCGAACTGCTGAAATGCGAGATGCTGCTCGAAGAGGCCGGGATCGGCTCGACGCTGGTGTGCTATGGCTCGGCGCGGATTCCCTCGCCGGATATGGCCGAAGCCGCGCTTGCTGCCGCGGCGACGCCCGAGCGGCGCAAAGTAGTCGAGCGGCTGGTCGCCAATTCGAAATATTACGATCAGGCGCGCGAACTGGCGAAGATCGCTTCGACTTGCGGCATCGTGGAGAAGGGCATGCGCCAGTTTGTGGTGTGCTCGGGCGGTGGGCCATCGATCATGGAGGCGGCGAACCGCGGCGCGGTAGACGTCGGGGCGGAAACGATCGGGCTGAATATCGTGCTCCCGCACGAGCAGGCGCCGAACCAGTACGTGACCCCGCACCTCGCGTTCCAGTTCCACTACTTCGCATTGAGGAAGATGCACTTCCTGCTCCGCGCCAAGGCAGTGGCGGTGTTCCCCGGCGGCTTCGGAACGCTCGACGAATTCATGGAGCTGCTCACGCTGGTGCAGACCGGCAAGATGAAGCCGATCCCGATCCTGCTGTTCGGCAAGGATTTCTGGAACCGGGTGATCAATTTCGAGGCGCTGGCCGAAGAAGGCGTGATCAACCCTGAGGACCTCAACCTATTCCACTGGGTCGAAACCGCCGAGGAAGCCTGGGCCAAGGTGGTCGAGTTCTACGACCTCGGCTGCTGAGCTAGCCCCTGGCCTGCGCGTGGCCGAGCGGGCCGTTGCCCGCGCCGAAGCCGGGTGCGGCGCGCAGCGCCGAGCGGACAAACAGCCGCCCGCGGTCGACCGCTTCGGCAAGCGGCAGGCCCTGGCCCAGATAGGTCGCGATCGCGCTCGATAGGGTGCAGCCGGTGCCGTGGGTGTGGCGGGTGTGGATTCGCGCCGCGGCCATGACGTGCGGGGTTTCACCGGGCAGCACGAGGACGTCCTCGACCCGTTCGCCCTCTGCATCGCCGCCCTTGGCGAGGTAGGCGACACCGCGTGCGGCCATGCCCTCGTGCCCGCCCAATGCGGCCAGTTCGGCGACATTGGGGGTAGTCAGCGTGGCGACTTCCATCAGCCGTTCGAACGCGGCGATGGTTTCGCCGTCTGCCAGTACACCGCCGCTGGTTGCCACCATGACCGGATCGAATACCACCGGCACTTGGGGATGCAGCCCGATCAGGCAGTCCCGCACCGTCTGCGCGATCGAGGCGGAGCCAAGCATGCCGATCTTGATCGCGTCGAAGCCGATGTCGCTCTGGCACGACTGGAATTGTTCCCGGACCAGTTCGGCGGTCAGCGGAAAGACCCTTTGCACCCCGGTGGTATTCTGCGCGGTGATCGCGGTGATCGCGCTCATCGCATAGCCGCCGAGCATGGTGATCGTCTTGATATCGGCCTGGATACCCGCGCCGCCGGACGAATCCGATCCGGCAATAGTCAGGATGCGGGGCGGGGGCATCAGCCCCTGAACATCCGCACCGTGCTGGGCGGATGCTTGGCGTGGTGCTTGGCCGCCCGCGTCGGCCGGTCGAGCAGTTCGCCGCCGCAATTGGGGCAGCGCTCGTCGAGCTGGTCGGCGCACTCGGCGCAGAAGGTGCATTCGAAGCTGCAGATGAATGCGCCCGGGTCCTCGGCGGGAAGGTCCGCACCGCAGCGTTCGCAATCGGGGCGCATTTCAAGCACTGGCAGCCTCCTGTACCGCGTCGCAGATCGCGCCGACGACGCTTTCGACCTGCGCACCGTCATCGCCTTCGGCCATCACGCGAATCACCGGCTCGGTGCCTGAGGGCCGGATCACCAGGCGGCCCTTGCCGGCGAGCTGCGCTTCGGCATCGGCGATAACCTTCTGGACCTTCGCATCCTCCAGCGGCTTGCCCCCGGCAAAGCGGACGTTGCGCAGCAGCTGCGGGACCGCATCGAACAGGTGGAGCAGGTCGCTTGCGGGCTTGCCCGATTTGATAAGCGCGGCAAGCACCTGCAGCGCGGCGATGGTGCCATCGCCGGTGGTGGCGTGATCGAGCAGGATCATGTGTCCCGATTGCTCGCCGCCGACGTTGAAGCCCTCGGCTTTCATCTTTTCCAGCACATGGCGGTCGCCCACCTTGGTACGTTCGAGCGTCAGACCCTTGCCCTGCAGGAATCGTTCGAGGCCCAGGTTCGACATGACGGTCGCTACCACCCCGCCGCCGCGCAGTTCGCCTTGCGCCTGCAACTGGGTGCCGATCAAGGCCATGATCTGGTCGCCGTCGACAGTCTGGCCGCGTTCGTCGACCACGATCAGACGGTCGGCATCGCCGTCGAGCGCGATACCGATGTGCGCCCCGCTCGCCACCACGGTCTCGCTGACCAGGCCCAGGCTGGTCGATCCACAGCGATCGTTGATGTTGGTGCCGTTGGGCGTGACCCCGACCGCGATGACTTCGGCGCCCAGTTCCCACATCGCCGAAGGGGCGACCTGGTAAGCGGCGCCGTTGGCGCAATCGACCACGATCTTGAGCCCGTCGAGGCGCACGTCATCGGGCAGCGAGCCCTTGACCGCGTGAATATAGCGTCCCCGCGCGTCATCGATCCGCCGCGCCCGGCCGATTTCCGCCGCAGGGGCGAGCGGCAGGTCCTGGCTCAGCATCGCCTCGATCGCCAGTTCGGCATCGTCGGACAGCTTGAATCCGTCGGGCCCGAACAGCTTGATTCCGTTATCCTGGTATGGGTTGTGGCTGGCCGAGATCATGACGCCGACATCGGCGCGCAGCTCGCGGGTGAGCAGCGCGATTGCCGGGGTCGGCAGCGGGCCCAGCAGCACCACATCCATCCCCACGCTGGTGAAGCCCGCAACCAGCGCGTTTTCCAGCATGTAGCCCGAAAGCCGGGTGTCCTTGCCGATCACCACACGGTGGCGATGCTTGCCGCGCAGGAAGTGCGTGCCGGCGGCCTGTCCGACTTTCATCGCGATCGCCGCGGTCATCACCCCGGAATTGGTTAGCCCCCGGATGCCGTCGGTACCGAAATATTGCCGTCCCATCGTCCCGCGGGTCCCTCGTTCTGCTGCGCCCTGCAATCGCAAATTGCCATGCCGCAGCGCGTCGTTATTGTCACCTTACCAATAATTTCAGGAGGGGTAATGGCAGAGCAGCACGCCGCGGCGGGTTTTCCCGAGATCAAAGTACCGGCGGGGCTGACCTTTGCCGGGCTGGTGCTCGGCTTTGCCGCCGGCATCCTGCTGCAAGGCAATCCTGCGTTCGCGGGCTTCCTGTCCTACGCCGAACTTGCCGGAAAGGTCTGGCTGCGGCTGCTGCAGATCACCATTCTGCCGCTGGTGGTCGGGCTGGTCTATACCGGTATCTCGCAGACCCTGGCTGCGGCGGGCGGAGGCAAGCTTGCGCGGCGCGCGGTGACGTTCTTTTTCGCCGTGCTGATCCTGTCGGGGCTGGTTGCGGCGCTGGTTGTGCCGGGCTTGCTCGAGGTGTTCCCGGTCCCGGCGCAGGCCGTCGCGCAGCTTAGCGGCGGAGCTACTGCCGAAGGCGCCAAGGTGCCGGGCTTCTCGGAAATCCTGCTGGCGATGATCCCGGACAATATCTTCGGCGCAGCGGCGGCCGGCGCCATGCTCCCGCTGGTGCTGTTCACCTCGGTGCTCGCGGTGGCCACCACGCGGATTGCCGAAGCCCCGCGGCGGCACTTGGCGCTGCTGTTCGAAGGACTGGCGGCAGCCATGATGGTGGTGATCGGCTGGGTGCTGGCGATCGCGCCGATCGGCGTGTTCGGGCTCGCCTCGGCGGTCGCAGCGAGCAGCGGGACCGATGCGATCCAGGCACTGGCGCATTACATCCTGATTGTCACCGCAGCCGGCACAGTCATTTTTCTGGGCGGCTATGTAATCGCGGTGGTCTTTGCGCGCCAGTCGCTCGGCGCGTTCGCGCGGGCCATGCTGCCGGTGCAGGCCGTGGCAGTATCGACGCAGAGCTCGCTTGCCTGCCTGCCGGCGATGCTGGCGGCCACCCGCAAGCTCGAAGTTCGCGAGGCGACCGCCGATTTCGTCTTGCCGCTCGCCGTGGCGATCTTCCGCGCGACCAGTCCGGCGATGAACATGGGGGTCGCGATCTATGCCGCGCACCTCACCGGAACGCCGCTCTCGCCATTCCTGCTCGTAGTCGGTGCGGCGGTCGCGTTTCTCGTGTCGCTGAGCTCGGTCTCGCTCCCCGGAACGCTCAGCTTCGTGATTTCGGTCGGCCCGATTGCCAATGCGATGGGCGTGCCGATCGCGCCCTTGGGATTGCTAGTCGCGGTTGAGATGATCCCTGACCTGATGCGCACTTTGGGCAACGTCACGATGGATGTCGCGGTGACCGCGGCGGTGGATCGGGGGCGGGAGTAACTTTGGCTGGGTGCGCTATTCGCATCCGCGAATAGCTTGGCAACACCGGCCCGCTCCCCCGGCCTAACCACCCATTAGAAGCTACCTGTGGGTGGTTGGGCCGGGGGAG